>CAYHGV010000077.1:11254-14403 GCA_964356135.1 uncultured bacterium | reverse complement strand
CCATGGGATTACTATCCGATTTCCGCCCGGCTCGGCAAACCCACTTTTTTCTTTCCTTCTTCCCGACAGAACTCCTCGAGTACTGCCACTACCCTGCCACTCTTATCGAAATACAGATTATAACACGGGACCTCCTGTCCGACCCGTTCGAAAAGACTGAGCATCTTCTCCCACCAGTCGCCCGGCGTATATGACCTGATCAGACAGGCGAGAAGTCTCTTGATGCTTTCCGACCGGCTTTCGACCGGCTGAATTCTGTTCGTCCGTGCTTTTTTAAGGAAAAAAATGGCTTTCAGAGGAGCGCCGGACGCGGACACGGTCGGTATTTCACCGTGGCTCCAGGTACCGTAGATCCAAAACCCTCCCCTCTGCCTCCGAACGATAATCCGGTCATCACACAGTATCTCCGCTTTTCCTTTGAGCATTTTAACCATCGTTGACTTGCCCGCGTCCGAATGGCCAACAAACAGCATCCCCGTACCCAGAAATTTCACTCCGCTCGCATGGATGTAACACCCCTCGCGCTCTGCCAGCGGCTGGGTTAAAAGAATTTGGTCGGAAGCCATCAGGGTGAGGGCATTGAGGTTGCCCCGGCGAAAAAACTTATCGGTCTGATTATAAATGCGGATCCGGCTGTAAGTATGATTGCAGACGCCCAGTCGATGGGTATGGTCTTCGCCCCGCCGGGAAGAAAAACCGAGATAGATCCACGAGCTCTCTTTTTTATAGATCGCCAGCGGCGGTTTTCGATACACCGCTACGCCCAGGTCCTGACCGCGTACCTCGGGAAGAAAAAAATGGTGGTGGATGGCAATGACATCGTCTCCTGGTTGCTTCACGGCAAAGGGTTTAAATCGCTTCTGGAAGGTGGTATCGGTTATCGGCAGGTCGGCTGAAACCTCGATCGTCATCCCCCCAAGCTGATAGTAGCGCCGATGGCTGGCTTGCCATTTTTTCTCGAGCGCTCGATGCTTTTTCGCAACCGCGCACAGATAGTCTATTTTTGCCGAACTTCGTCGATGCTCCAAATATGCATACCCCGGGCACCACCAGCAGTTGCTCCTCGATCGACAGGTTCCACAGTTATCTAAGTATTCTTTTCCGCCCCTGATTGTTACGCCGAGGGCGGGAATAAAATTCTCCCATCCCTCCCGGAAGTTACCTCGCTTTAAGTTATACCGAAGACCGGAGTCGGTAATTAACTGACAGAAGTTCATCGCACCATACGGGTCGATGTGAAATCTGCAATTCGTTGTAACACAACCCTCAAGAATGCGATCGCTGGCTCCGGCCGAGCCGGACCGGCAGTGTAATTCCGGGGTATCCGGTTCTTCATGATTCGAATCATTAAATTCTATCTCGGCTGCCATGGCAGGAGAAAGTCTCTGGGCACCGATTTCGAGATTTTTCCCCCTATCGCCTGATGCCGAAAGAAAAATAAACGGCGAGCTCAGCCGCCAGGCAGAACCGAGCGATTGTGCAAGTTTCATCATATCCTGAAACTGGTGGATGTTGGCTTTCATCGGAACGAATTGAACCATGAAATTTGCACCTGCCTCTTTGAGATAGGCAGCGCCCTGCATCGCCGCCGCAAACGAACCCGGGGTTCGGGTGATATGGTCGTGCACCTCTGCCGTCGCTCCGTAGAGAGCGATCAATTTCACCCCTTTTCTTTTCATCAGCCGGGCGATCCGGGGAGTTATCAGAGTCCCGTTGGTATTAAGGTAATAGGAACGCGCAACTCTGGTAAGGTAGTCAAATATCTCTACGAAATCAGACCGCAGCATCGGCTCGCCGCCCGAAATATACCACCGCTGGCAGCCAAGGCTGCGGGCTTCATCCGCTATCACCCGTATCTCATCGAACGTCAGTTCCTGCTCTTTTTCCTTAGCCTCGGGCGGGATCCTCAGCCAGCAGTGGCGGCAGTTATTGTTACAGCGATAGGTAAGGTCAAGCTGCCCTTCGAGCGGCAGCCTCGGCATCCCCTTCACCTTTTTTAACTTCACATATTCATTCATTTTTTTATTTTATATTTATATTTTTATTTTTGTTTTTATATTGTATTATTCACGCTTTACTCATTTTTCATTTTGCATTATTTTTTTCCGCGCTTTACGCCTTACTCTCTACGCTCTTTCTGCTTACTTCCTACTGCCTACTCTTTACGCCCTACACCTTACGCTTCTCGCCCTACGCTCCTCACCCCAGCACCGGTCTGAACACCTTAAGCAGCGAAGAAAGCAGTCCGGAGTGATATTCGAAATTGATCTTCCGGTAGATAAGATTGACCAGCACCGGACTTCGCTTCAGAAACTCAAAGCACCGGTCCAGTACCGAATCTTTGATATTCTCCGCCACCCCTCGCACCAGATACCCGGCAGTAAACTCAGGATTGAACAGTTTGCGCCATGACCGTTCATACTCGGCTAAGCTGACCGAATGACGATGCCCATCTTTGAAAACCCGGGCAATCGTTTCGACCGCGAACTCCGCACCGACCAGTCCATAAAATATCCCTCCACCGGTGGTGGTCTTTATCTGCCCCGCCGCTTCACCCACTGCCAACACCCGGCCGGCAACCGAACGGGGGAGCGGACCGTAGGCAATCGGTTTCTGCCGGATCTCTCCTCGACGTTTCACCCGATGCTTCAACCGTTCTCGAATCAACTGTTTTAAATAGAATCGCCCATCAGTCCTGCCGTTCAAAGGCCGGATCAAAGTCCCTATCCGGGCTTTGCCGTTACCGATCGGCACCACCCAACCGAACGAACCGGGCGCAACATGCTGGCCGGTATAGATTTCAATCGCACCATTTGTATCCAGAATCGAAGCTTCGGTCTGGGCACCGAGCAAAAAGCCGGGCGGGGTGCCCATTCCCAGATACCCCTGCAACCGGTAGTTGACGCCGGTCGCTATCACCACAATCTTTGCTGTGCATCGACCGGCTCCATTTTCAAACTCACACTCCGCTTCGTTGTCGTTTGAGCGGACTAAGGCCACTTTTTTGCCGAACCCGACGACCGCTCCCTGCCGTTGCGCCCGCTCGACGAGCTCGCCGTCCAGACGACCCCGGTCGACGACATAGGCGAGGTCATCCGGGTGAATGTAGTGAAGTTCCTTCCCTGACGGTGAACGAAAAATGATCGAGC
>CAYHGV010000077.1:0-11244 GCA_964356135.1 uncultured bacterium | reverse complement strand
GGTCAGGATCGAATCCAGGGGCATGTCAAATCGGCTGAACGCCTCTTTGCCGACGATACCGGTGCAAACCGCACCGTTGAACCCCTGCCGGTCTTCCTCAAAGAGCGCGACCGAAAACCCCTTTTCCGCCAGGCGGCAGGCGGTGAATGAACCGACCGGTCCGGCTCCGATGACCACCACATCGTATTTAGTAACCATGGTTCAGTAGTAACTATCGTAAAAAGGTATCGTTGTCAACACCGTATCAGCGGGTCGCAAGCGCGATGGCGATGCACGCGACGCCAAGGACGAGCTCGAACCCGAGGATGGCAATCACGACATCGCGTTCGTAGACCTTTTTCTTGACCCGCTGAAGCACAGAAATCACCAGGTGAGCCGAATCGTAAATCCCGTCATAGGGCTGGTCAAGACTGCCATCGGGATTGACCTTTCCGAACGCCTCGACCTTCATCTTTTTTCTCATCGTCAAAATAAAATCCAAAAAATAAGGTATGAACAGCACGAGCGCAAATTTTTCCACCCTCCCCAAAAGCGCAGCGATGGCGATGAACGCGCCCATGGGATACGTCAACGTATCGCCGGGAAAGACCCGCGCCGGATACCAGTTAAAAATCAAAAACCCGCCTAACGCAAAGAACCCGATCAGGCTGAAAACGACCGCCACAGTCTGTCCGTTCAGATACGAAAGAAAACTGAACGTTCCGAGAATTATCATTCCCATCCCTGCTTCCAGGCCGTTATAGCCGGCGAGCATATTGAACGCATTGGAAGCGCCGACGACCGACATCGGGACGAACAGCAAAGGTAAAACGAGGCCGACATTTTTAATTCCCAAGAAAGGAATATCGATACTGGTTCGCGGCAAATTCACCAGAAGAAACGGCAGCGCAGCCGGAATCGTCAGCAGCGGCTTTTGCCACTGTTTCAAACCGACCTTCCAACCCCGGAAATCATCCACGATACCGATAACCCCGACCAATACGACTGTACCGATCGCACCAAAGATTACCGTGACCGCACGCCAGTTTTTGGAATAAAACCCCAAAACCCCGGCAAGATAGAGCAGACCGATCACGATTGCGCCCGTGACAACCATCCCACCCGCTTCTGCAACCATCACTCCGCTCGGCTTGTTCATATCCTTCCCCACCACCCCATGCGCTTTAGCATAGCGAATCCAGAAAGGCAGCAAAGCGAAAGTCACGATGAAAGCAATTATGAACGAACCAGAGATTAGTAACATAGCGTAGGGCGTTGGGCGTAAGGAGTTGGACGAAACGGGTAATTCATAAAACACAAAACAAAAACGGAAATGGTCATAAATGGAGAAGGAATTTCTCCGGATCCTTCATCATGTTAAATAACATTCGGCATATGTGATCGTAATTTTCAGAGAAATAGTTATATTCCTCGTCTTTCATATAATTTCATATAACCATGTGCAAAGCTGAAATCTAACCAGGTCTGAGTTTCATTGGCTTCGGCATAACTGTCACTAAGCTTGTTCACAAAATGACTGCGATACATCCGTTTTCCCCAGGATTCACTTATATTCGCGGGAACCGACCTTGAGGAACGGCGGATTTGATCGATTAACGAATACTTCTCTTCTTTAGGAAAATTTTTTGTTAGTTCAAATATCTCCATTGCCATTCTATATGATAACTGAAAAACATCTAAGTCTTTATAACCCTTTAAATTATTTGTCATTTATAAATCCCCTCCTTACGCTCTTCACCTTACTCTCTACGCACTACGCTTCCCTCCCTACGCTGTACGCTTAACCCCTTTCTCTTTTCGCCTTACTCTTCCCACTCTACACCTTACTCTCTTCGCTTCACTCTTTACGCTTTACTCCCTACGCTCTACTCCTTACGGTATTTTATTCATCACCTTCAAAAATTCCGGCAGGTCCTTGATCTTCGCCGGCACGCCGATTGCCAGTTTCCACGCCGGCACATCCCGGGTTACGACCGAACCTGCTGCCACCACCGCCCCTTCGCCGATCTCGATCTCGGGCAAGAGTGTTGCATTGGCGCCGATCGTTGCACCCTTCCGGATAACCGGTCCCTTCAACGGTTTCTGCTTGCGGATCGGGTATTTATCGTTGGTGAGCACGGCATCCGGCCCGATAAAAACGGAGTCTTCGATGATCGTATCGGTCGGGATGTAAACCGAAGACTGAATGCTGACATTACTGCCGATGTTCGTCCGGCCGTCGATGACGGTATTGGTTCCAACCAGGACGTTATCACCGATCACCGTCTTCTCCCGGATTAAAACAGTATGTCCGGACTGAAAGTTCTGCCCGATTGTCACCCCGCAGTAGATGATGGTGCCGCTGCGTAAAACCGCATTATCGCCGATTTTTGTCTTCGGCAGGTCCTCTTCTTTCCTGCCTAAAAATGCCCGGGAGGGCATCCCCAACCAGACATTCTCCTGGACGACCGACCGTTTTCCCACTTCTACATTCTTAGCTTTCATGCCGCAGCTCCATCACCTTATTCTTGTCGCTTGACTCGACCGCTTTCAATGCCACCTCCAGTGCCAGTAACCCGTCCTGGATCGTAACCATCGGAGGTTTATCATCCCGGATATAACGGATAAAATGTCTCAGTTCCATCTTGAGCGGTTCTTCCTTAATAGTCACCTCCCGTACCCGCGGCGACCCGAATTGAACCACGAAATCCCCGAATGAATCATACCCCCGTTCATAATCGTTCTCATAGATCCTCAGGGTTTGGGTCAGATAGTTCAGCTCGGCATAGCCTTTGATGCCGGTTACGCACAGCTCCCGGATTTTCACCGGCGTAATCCAGTTCACCTGAATCACCGCATCCACGTTATTGTATTGCACGAGGATACTCGCATAATCGAATTTTTTACTGTTGAGCGCCTTCCCTGCCCGGGCATAGACCGCGGTCGGTTTTTTGCCCAGGAGGAAATTACAGATATCGATATCATGCACCGCCAGGTCGACGATTACGTTGACATCTTTGATTCGCGGTGGATAGACCCCTACCCGTTTTGTGCTGATCGAAGTTATCGCCGACAGCTTGCGCTGCTGGATGATGTTTTTTAACTCCTGAACCACCAGATTGAACCGCTCGATATGCCCGACCGTGACTTTCACTTTATGCCGTTCTGCCTCTTTTATTATTAGCTTCGCACTCTCGATCGAATCGGCAATCGGCTTTTCAATCAAAATCGGTTTCTGCCGTCGGATGCATTCCAGCGCAACCTCTTTATGAAGACTCGTCGGCACCGCAATCGAAAGCGCATCGATATTCACCCTCTCCAGCATCTCAAGATAGTTTTTAAAATACCGGACCCCGTATTTCGCTGCCAGATACTGTCCCTGTTTCTCATTCGTATCCGACACCGCGACCAGATTCGTCTCCTGCAATTGTGAATAGACCCGGGCATGTTCCTGCCCCATTCTCCCGACACCGATAACTCCGACATTTAAGATTTCATCACGCATTCTATCTCCTTGTTTAGTCTCCAGTCCTTGCCTTTAGTCTCTCGTTTTTTATCCTCTTTTTCGCTCTACGCTTTTCGCCTTACGCTTTACTCTTTTTCCCCTCTTCTTCCTCCTGCTTACTCCCTACTGTTTACTTCCTACTTCTTTCATTCTCCCTACTCCTTACTTTTTACTTCCTACGCTTTACGCCCTACTCCTTACGCTCTACGCTTTACTCCCTACGCCTTACGCTTAGAGTTGAAAACCGTAGATGACATCTTCTGAATCCGTATAGTGTTTGGCAACAATCTTCCACGATTGTAATTCCAATTGGTGTGCCAGCTTTCCTACTCGTTTTATATCACTTTCTCCGGGGGTTACTTTAACCTCATAACCGTCTTTTTTATTAACAATAAAATCTATTTCCGTCCCGCTCTTTCGTTGATAGTAATTAAGTTCGCCCAGTAACCTGAGATTCTGAAAAACGCTGTTTTCAAACAGGCGGCCGATATCAGTCGTAGCCAAGAACTGCGCCAAACCGGTATCGCAGAGGTAAACCTTGGGTGTTTTCCTGATCTCCGTATCCTTTCCTTTACTGAACGGTCGTATTCTTTTTATAAAATAGGTCGATTCGAGAAAAGCAATATATTCCATGAGGGTCGGACGGGAGACACCCAGTTCCCTCGAAATTTTCTGAATATCCAATTTGCAACCAAGCCGGCTCACCAAGAGGAGCATCAGGTCTCGGATGATTTCATTTCTTCTAAAATCTCCCAGCTGGACAATTTCTTGCTGAAAAAAAGATGTAAAAATCTCTTCCAGTGCCTTTTTCTTCTCTTCGATACTGTTCTTTAAGACCACACCCGGGAATCCGCCAAAAAGAATATATTCATCATAGAGCTGAGAAACCTGGTCAAAAAATGGTCGGGTGATATCCTTGACCTCACTCGGTATTCGGAGAGAACTCTCTTTGAAGAAAAGGAATTCTCGAAAACTTAACGGAAACAGTTCAAAAATAACCTTCCTCCCTGCCATGGTCTCGGTGAAGAGATTTTTTAAATAGAAGCTTGCCGAACCGGTCAAGAAGAATTTTACCTGATAGTGGTCGAGCAGGTATTTGACAACCGAAGGAATAGCCTGAACAAGTTGGATCTCATCCAGCAAAATATATGACCGTTTGGTAAAATCAATCCCCAGCAGACTAAACGAGGTTTTTATCCGTTCGTAGTTATCCTCTTCAAGATACTTCCGATTGAGCGGATTCTCCAAATCCAGCAGCAACTTATTCTTCGATTCAATATCGTTATAAATAAGATTGAGCAGAGTCGTCTTGCCCGTTCTCCTCATCCCGGTAATTACTATCGCCTCGGGCGAATCAAAGAACGATTTCACCTGTTCAAATATGATTCGCGGTTTAATCATATACTATAATTTACAAAAAGTAGCGCTTTTTGTCAAGCATACTTTACAAAAAGTATTATTTACGGATTCCTCTCGCAGCGATATTTCGCTTTGCCCCACAGGCTCTTCCGTGCCAGTTCGACGCTCGTCCGCTCGGTGCCTGCGCTGATCAACGAAAACGCATTTCGCACCACCACCCCGCCCGGTTTCGGCGTTGTCATCGGAACCTCCTCGACCGACAATTGACCGCTTTTATAATTCTGAACAACCTGTTTCATCGGTGATTATGTAATTGAGTTATTTGGTGATTGAGTCATTATATTCTTTCCCGTTTTTTCTGCCTACTTGCTTTTCCCCACTCCATACTCTCTACTCTTTTATTCCCCGCTTTATATTTTGCATTTTTCACTTTTCATTTTGCATTATTTTATTCTTCCTACCCCTTACTGCCTACTTCCTACTCTTTATTCCCTATTCTCCTCCCTACTGCTTACTACATACTTCCTACTCCTTACGCCCTACACTCTACGCCTTACGCTTTACTCTTTTCGCCTTACGCTTTACTCTTTTCGCCTTACGCTCAACTCCCTACTTTTTACGCCCAACGCACTACGCTTTCCGCCTTACAAAAACTTCCTATAGAGCCAGTAGCCGATTTTACTGATCCTTAAGGCAAAGGGATGGTAGACTTTAATATAACGACCATAATTTACCATAGTTCCTCCAAACCTCGCCTTAAAATCCCTAACCCCATACTCCTCATTCGGTCTTCCCGCCCCGCCAAAATCAAACGTGTGGAAACCATGCTCTGCCCCCCATTGAATTGCGTGCCAGATTAGAAATTCATTGGGATAGGACGAGAAAAATTCTGTCCTGGTTCCTGAATACCAATACAAAATGACCCCTTTGTATAGTAAAAGGGTTGTTGCACTCATGTAATTATTTTTTCCCCTTGCTATGAGCAATTTTACCAAGCCTCTTGGTGCTAATTCCCTGTAGAGAGATTCAAACAAAGACGAATCAGGAAGCGGTACCCGGATTCGAGAGTAAGTCTCCTTGAGAATATCATAAAAGCGGGAAACCTTTGCAGTATCATCCACTTCTTCAACTTCCAGGCCTTCGGCTATTGCCTTTCTAATGTTCCGCCGTCTATTCTCTGAAAAAGAATGAAAGATAGCTGTAGGCGACCGCTGTAAGTTAATCAGGTAATTTAAATGGTCTTCGTAGTGATAATTCCGCTGTGCAAATACTTTTTTAATTTTGCTGACATCGTAATAATTTCTAACCTCAGTATATAATCCTTTTTTTTTCGCGAGCGCATCATGCATCGTCAGCAATTCCAGAAGACCGTTGTCGAAGTCGCAATGACCTTCTCTCTCGAGGGGTCCACCGAATATAACGAACCGTGAGGCTAATTTTTTAAACCCGGGAATATCCCCGACTTTTATTTCGACTGAGAGCAGTAAGGCTAAGACCTCCTCGCCGGAAGAATCGAATGCAAAAAGTACCTGCGGCGAATAATCTTTCGTAGTTTTAAAAACTCTGAAGATATAGGGAGTATGGAAAATCGAACCATCGGGATGAGAATTCACAAACTCAAGCCATTTCGTTTCGTCTAATGTATTCGTGATTTCAAGTGCCATTCTCTTACAATCTAATTCTCGATAATAAGGTTACAATCATTTCTTAATGAGCTCAAGTAATTTTTTAGCGTCGAGCGGCGGATTATCATTCACCGAGTAATAAACCCAAAGATTTTCCTGGCGATTCTTTAAAAGGTTCACCCTCTCCAGTTGAAGGAGATGCCGGGAAGCGCTTACGAACGATATCTTCAATCGTTGGCTCACTTCCGAGACATTCTTCTCGCCTTCGTCCAGGAGCAATCTCAAGATCTCCACTCGGCGTTTATTTGCCACTGCTTTAAAGAGCCTGACCAGATCATTCACTTCCGACACAGGGCTCATATTTTCTTATTGTCGCTCATAAGGTTATAGTCACTTCTCCGCGATGTCGCGACCGGTACCGGCCTGAACAATGTTACCATTATCTTATTCTCGATAATAAGGTTATTTCTTTCTTGTGAAATGAAAAACCTGTAATCGAAGGGCAGCGGGAATTTTGAATATGCATCATATTAGCGATAATAAGGTTATGGGTTAGCGATTGAAAAATCGGAGGATGAAATCCCAGATGGTGATGGCGTCGATGTCGCCGGTGATAGCCAAGGCGCTGCGTGCTTTATTGGGCCAGCGCCAGAAGCGGACCAGGGGAGAATCGCTATTTTCGATCTGGTTGATGATTTCTAATTTTTGGTCGGCTGAAAATTCACTCATCCCTTCAAGATAAATCCCATACCCTAATTTTTTATTACCGACTTCTATAATATAGCCGTTTTGTTTCAAAAAACTTATCAGTTCACCAGATGAATCAGGGGCGAGACCGATGACCGGACGGCAATTACTTTTAACCGTGATGTTTTTTTGATTGACGACTTTGTAAGAACCGAACCAGGGAGCGGGAGCGTCTTTTGCGTTCATTGGGTTCATTGCGTTTTTAGCGTTTGTTGGGTAGCGAATTTGGCGAACGGTAGCGAATGGGGCGAATCTTAGATTTTTTATTAAGATGGTTGCCCGGTCGGAGCAAGAAAGATTTATCCGGTATTCACTTTTTGCGACTCGTTGAACTTTTGCTGCAAAACCATCCTTTTCCCTCCACCATTCGGCAACCTCACCTAACTGCGCAATCCACATCGGCGGATGTTTTTGTCGTGCCTTCAGTAAAACATATTCGAGGGCTGTGTCACACAAAAAAATTCGTTCCGGATGGAGCTGGAGTGTAAAAATTTCACCCCGTTCATAGGTCTTTTCTAAAATATCGTTCCAAATCCTCCCGATTCTATTTTTATCGCTTATTTTCAACCTGTCGACCAGTGCTTCATCGTCCGGAATCGAGACGGGTATTTCAACAAAACCATTTATAAATTCTGGCAACGCAGGATACTGCAAAACATTTTTAGGTTGATAGAGGTTTAAAAGTTTCTGATATGCCTGCCGATTGGGAAGGCTGTATTCTTCTTCTTCAACAACATTCCAAACGACCGTTTTGCTGCTATCCCAGCTAAAACCAAGTTCACCGATGGCTTTCATCGTCTCCTCATTCCACCTGAGATACGGACAACGAAATCCGCTAAAAGAAATATCCTTATCGGAAAAAATTTTCATTGCTTTTTCGAATTTTTCTCTTTGTTGCTCTCGCGAAAAATAAAAATGATCTTCGTGATTATACCCATGAACAGCCATTTCGTATCTTCCCTGATTAAGGATTTTTGCGACCCGGGAATACCGCTTCAAGGTATTGCTGCTGACAGAAAAAGTAAGCGGAGCCCCCATGGTCTCTACTATTTTCGAATACTCGTTCAGGCACCGTCCAAATCTACCCGGGAATATACCATATCTCTGCAACAATGAAACCACCCTCATCAGAACATGAGTTTTCTCTCTCGAACTTCGGATAGAGTTTTTATTATTCATCTATTTTCAATTTAAATAAAAATCGGGCATTGCCTTTACCTTTTCTTTCACTCGTTAATTGTAATACGTAGAATGACTACACCTTATCAACTTCATTTACAATAATTGAAACGATTCTTTGAATTTGCTCCTTCGTTAACTCGGGAAACATCGGCAGAGAAAGTATTTCATTACTACACTTTTCAGCAATTGGAAAATCGCCTTTTTTATACTGAAGATAGTTATACGCTTCTTGCAGGTGCAGTGGTATCGGGTAATGTATCCCGGTAGCTATATCGTTTTCCTTCAATGTAGTTTCTATCTTATTTCGTTCCGGAGACCTAACAACATAAAGATGATAGACATGTTTAGCATACTCTTTTTCTTTTGGTAAAATAATATTTGTCCCTTTTAATAATTCATTGTACAACCCTGCATTTCTACGCCTTTTTTCGGTCCAATCCTCCAGGTGTCGTAATTTCACCCTCAGAACAGCAGCTTGAATTTCAGCCATCCGGTAATTATAGCCTTCAACCAAATGGGAGTATTTTTCTTTCCTGCCGTGGTTACTCAACAACTTCGCTGTTTCTGCTATCTGCTCGTCATTGGTCACAACCATACCCGCGTCGCCATACGCGCCCAGATTCTTGCCCGGATAAAAACTGAAGCACGCCGCATCCCCAATCGAACCCACTCTCCTCCCCTTATACTCCGCACCGTGAGCCTGTGCACCATCTTCTATTACCTGTAACCCATATTTCTGGGCGATCTCAACAATCGGATCCATATCCGCTGGTTGACCATAGAGATGGACTGGAATAATTGCCTTCGTCTTCTTAGTAACTACTCTCTCGATTTTTGAAACATCAATAGTATAACTGCTTTCATCAATATCTACGAAGACAACCCGTGCGCCTACGTGTGAGATCACCTCGGTAGTTGCGATAAAGGTATTGGGAGCGGTAATTACTTCATCTCCAGCCTTAATTCCACATGCAATGAGCGCTAAATGCAAAGCGGTTGTACCCGAACTTGTTGCTACTCCATATTTTACATCACAAAACTTTGCAAACTCCTTCTCAAGCTCTCGGGTGTTCTCTCCCATAATAAAATCGGCTTTGTCTATAACTTTTAGAATAGCTGCATCTATTTCTCCTTTGATAGATATATACTGCTGTTTCAAATCCACTAACGGTATCTTCACTCTGCTCCTCTCTTGCTATATGGTTTAGCAATCAGTCCATAGGGACATTTTAGATCCTTAATGTCCTTTATGACTTTAGCTGGATTGCCGGCGACTACTTTGTTTGGTGGTACATCTCTAACAACCAGGGCATTAGCGCCCACCAATGCATTTTCACCAATGACAATATCGGGTAATAAAGTCGCATTCCCGCCAATTTTAGCTCCCTTTTTAATCGTCGGACCTTTCAAACATTCTTTTGCCTTGGGACAAAGAGGGTGAAAGACATTTGTTAAAACAACGCTCGGGCCCAACCAACATCCATCCTCAAGAACGGAATATTCGGCAATCAGGACCAGACCATGCATTCTAACATTATTACCAATTTTAATATGGTGTTCCACTACCGAATTGGTTCCAATGCTCACATTATTCCCGATTTCATTCGATTCTCGTATCACTACATGGTGACCGGTTTGAAAATTATCTCCGATTCGATTGCCGGCGTAAATTACAGTATGAGAGCGAATGACCGCATTGTCACCGATAACCGTATTGAATTCCCCGGCTTTGGCTCCTCGCGGCGGCTCCCCAATTATCACAAAATCGCCGATAACAATGTTCTTACCCCTTTTTACTTTAGGATAAATCTTATATGTCCTCTTCATTTCAACTCAGGTTAACGGAATTGAGATTCCGTTATTATCCAAAGACCGCTGTGCTGCCTCAAGGATTTTGACCACCATTAAACCACTCCTCCCGTCGGTTTCTGGTGTCTTCTGGGCTCGGATGCATTCGATGAAATGCTTGCACTCTACCTGTAATGGCTCTTGAAAATCAATCTTTGGAATCAACAGGTCACCAGCACGGTGAATCAACTGGAATTTCCCAAAAGTGTCAAAATCTCCCAACGACACCGAAATATCCTTGCGGGTAATACCTTTATCATAAACTTGTATCTTAGCATCTAGGCTGACATCATCATAGACGACCATCTTTTTACTACCAACGACTGTCATCTTCCTTATTTTATTTGGATCAAGCCAGCTCAGATGAATATGGACACCGGTGCCTCCTTTAAAATCTAAATTCATAAAGACCACATCCGGGACACCATCTTGCAAATAAGTCAAGCCTTTGGCGCTTACTGCTACCGGTTCTGCATTAAGAAGATAGAGTATAATTGAAACGTCATGCGGAGCAAAGTTCCACATCGCGTTAACATCATGCCGCACCCTTCCAAAATTGAGTCTCTGGGAATATATGTAATAAATTTTACCTAATTCACCATTAGTAATATATTCCCTCAGTTTATTTACTGCCGGATTGTAGATAAAAGTATGTCCTACCATTAATATTCTTTTCTTTTCTTTTGCAAGTCGGATGAGACTCTCACACTCGCCACTACTGATCGCTAAAGGTTTCTCCACCAGACAGTGCTTATTTGCTGAAAGAGATTTTTCGGTAAGTGCACAATGACTTTCCGCAGGGGTTGCAATGACAACCGCATCTATCTCTTTGTCATTCAACACTTCGTCGTAATTCTTCGTAAGCCTAACATTTGGGTATCGTTCTGCGATATACGATAGTCTTTCATCAATAGTATCGCATACCGTATGAAGACGTACCTCCTTTAGTTGATAGAAATTCCGTATTAGATTTGGACCCCAGTAACCTGCACCAACCAC
>CAYHGV010000076.1:0-14483 GCA_964356135.1 uncultured bacterium | reverse complement strand
AGAAAGGAAGACGCCGCTTGAAACGAATTTACACACCTCTTGACATGATCTCCAATACCGGGGAGGAAATATTCGGCCAATTGTAGCTATGCCAAGTATCGAATCTCAGCGTTTGATAAAATGTGCAATCAAAGTTTGTATAATGTTGCCATAGCGGGATATGCCAACTGGCAAGTCGATTCTTCAAGTAATCGGACCATGACCGCCCATGCGTGTGGGAAGAAGCAGGTAGATCCGGAAGGGGTTTTCCATATGGTCTATACCGGTGGAAAACAGGATACGGTTGTTTACTACCTCCGGTGCCTGCCCGGTGATACCAATCTTGCACCATCCGAGACTCTTGGTGTCGGTAAATTCCCCACCATTGTCGTCAGGCAGGGAGGGAACTGGGATACGCTCGGAGTCGCGTATCTTTCAAAAGTGGGAGATTCCATCTTCTATAAATACCGGCTGGATTCATTGTGGCGGGGTCCTTACCTCTTGGCTAATTCCTCTATTGACGATGGCCTTTCAGTGCCGAGGATGGCGTTAGGCCCAGGTGATACGATCCACATCAGTTTTGCCGCAAAAAGCACATCGTTTAAAAAGGATTTGGTGAAGCCGATTAAAAACATAGCGCCCGACAGAATGACTATCGGCGATATTATTCTATTCTACGGTAAATTTCACTTATCCAATCCGACCTTAACCGTGCAACAAGTGAGCAGCTGGACACCAGCGACTCAGGGACCGATTGATTCATTAGGGGCAGCGATTGCGATTGATTATTCAGGTGTTCCCTATTTAGCCTGGGTGGAAAATACCTCGGTCATGTTTGGGTATAAATCTGGGGGATCGTTTGTGACCAAAATTTTAAGCACATCTTCATCCAAGTCTAACGCCTGCATGGTTAGCCCCGGACCAGCGGAAGTCTACAATGTCGGTGTTGGTTGGGGTGAGGGTAGCTCTATCGTTCATAGCTATTTCTATATCGGAGATACGGCTGAAATGTTTAGAGATACGGTCTATACTGGCCAAGAGCCAAGAAATGTTACCGGCAAGGGGAGCTTTATCGTTTTTGAAGATGATGGCGATGTCTTTACAAGCCTCTGGGATGCGGCGAACCGGGCGTGGTCCGAGCCCGAGACCCTGAACACCGATTCCCTGCCTGCAGCATATCCTTGCATTGAAGCCGACCAGTTTATCTCTGGAGATAGCATCTGTCCGGCTCGATTTGCCCTCTGGACCCAACAAATTGATGATACGCTCTACACTTTGGGCGGTGACATAAAAAAGTATACGAATACCGGTGAATACGGAATTACACCCTACGCCTATCTGAAGATGGGACAGAGAAATCCAACACCATTCACCGCCTATCGGGACGGGATAAAATTATTCGGCGACGAAGAGTATATGCAGGCAGACTACGGCACTGACAGCCTTGTCTATCGCTTTCCTTATATAGAGCCGAGCGGCAATTACCGGCTATTTACCGAGTTCTATTTCGATACGACAACATCGCCTGAAGGATGGCGGATGGGTATTAGGATCAATGGTCTTATCCTCCGAGATTCAATACCCCTCTATTCGAAAGAATTATTGCGGGTTACAGAATTACTGCCGACCCAGCCGCTGAATGGCTGTTCACTCCGGATTAAACTCATAAACCAATACGGCGATTATGTGCCTTCTCCGAGAATAATACTGACCAAGTTTGAAGAAGAAGGCTTGCAGGCGATGGGCGGACCACAGTTAGCCAAACTCGAACGGCTCCCGGGCATCTTTGCCCTGTTCCAGAATTATCCTAATCCATTTAGGCTGACTACTACAATAAAATACCAGTTACCGGTCGAGACCTTTGTAAGCCTCAAGGTCTATGATGTATCTGGCAGAATAGTCAGACGGCTTGTGAATGCCACTCAGAAGCCGGGTTATTACACCATTACCTGGGATGGAAAGGCGGATAATGGACTGAAAGTGGCAACCGGTGTCTATTTCTACCGATTAGAGACCAAAGATTATAAATCAACCAAGAAGGTGGTGCGGCTGAAATAATTCGGGTTCTTGACATTTTTCGATAGTTTATTAGAATTCCCCCATTCATGAAGATACACGAGTACCAGGCGAAAGAGATCTTTGCGAAATACGGAATTCCGATTCCTTTTGAACAATTGGCGACAACTCCGGACCAGGCGGTGAAAGCGGCGGAAGCGGTCGGGCTGCCGGTAATGGTTAAAGCCCAGGTGCTGGTGGGCGGCCGGGGTAAAGCAGGCGGCGTCAAAAAGGCAGATACCTTAGAGGAAGTAAAGACTAAGGCGACCGCGATTCTGGGAATGAATATCAAAGGAGTGGAGGTAAAAAAAGTTTTACTCTACAAAGCCCGCGACATCGCGCAGGAGTTCTATTTAGGTATTACCGTTGACCGGCGCAACCGCTGTCCGGTGATGATGGTTTCGGCAGCGGGCGGAGTGGAAATCGAAGAAGTCGCCCGGCAGACTCCGGAACTGATCCATAAGCTCGAGATTGACCCGATTATGGGGCTTCGAGCCTTCGAGGCGCGCGCGCTCGGTTTTAAAGTTATGACCGATGCGAAAATGGCGTTGAGCTTCGCCGGCATCGCGGTGCGGCTTTCACGACTATTTTTTGACTACGACTGCTCGATTGCCGAAACAAATCCGCTGGTCGTAACCCGCGAGCATGAGATGATTGCCCTGGATGCCAAGATTGTGTTCGATGATAACGGGTTGGAACGCCATCCCGAGCTTGAAGCACTGCGGGAATTGGCGCCGGATGAGGAGAAAGAACACGAAGCGAAAGAATTGGGCTTTTCGTATATCAAGCTTTCGGGCACGGTCGGTTGTATCGTCAACGGTGCGGGACTGGCAATGGCGACGATGGATTTGATTAAGCGCTACGGCGGTGAACCGGCGAATTTTTTAGATATCGGCGGGTCATCGAGTCCGGAGAAGATGGCGAATGCGATGCGGATTCTTCTTGAAGATAAAAATGTCAAGTCGATACTGATCAACATTTTCGGCGGCATTACCCGGTGTGATGATGTTGCGCAGGGGCTCTTAGATGTCGCATCGAAGGTAAAAATCGAGCAGCCGATCGTGGTCCGGCTTACCGGCACCAATGAAGACCGTGCCGGAGAACTGCTCAAAGGTTCAGCGCTGGTCCCGGTGCGAACGATGGCGGAAGGCGTCCAGAAGGCGATCGAGTTGAGTCGATGAGTGTTTTCGTCAATAAAAATACGAAGGTTTTAGTCCAGGGGATTACCGGTCGGGATGGTGCATTCCACACCCGCCAGATGCTCGGCTACGGTACCCAGGTTGTGGCAGGAGTGACTCCGGGTAAAGGCGGTTCGAGTGTCGAAGGGGTGCCGGTATTTAATACCGTCGGTGAAGCGAAGACCGCAGCCAATGCCAACACCTCGATCATTTTTGTGCCGGCGGTCATGGCCGCGGATGCAATGTATGAAGCGATTGATGCAGGATTGGACCTCGTCGTCTGCATTTCGGAAGGGGTGCCGGCGAACGACATGCTCAAAATCGTCGGTTACCTTAAAGATAAAAAGACGAGGATTGTCGGACCGAATTGCCCTGGTCTGATTTCGCCGGGCGAAGCCAAGGTCGGTATTCTGCCGGGAACGATATTCAAAAAAGGCTCGGTCGGGGTGGTTTCAAGGTCGGGAACTCTGACCTATGAGATTGTCAGTCATATCACCAATGCGGGATTAGGCGAAACGACCTGTGTCGGGATTGGCGGCGACCCGATTATCGGTACAAATTTTATCGACTGCTTAGAAGCTTTCAATAACGACCCGGAGACGAAGGCAGTGGTGCTGGTGGGTGAAATCGGGGGCACGGACGAAGAAGACGCGAGTCGTTACATCAGCCGGTATGTCAAAAAACCGGTGGTCAGTTTTATTGCCGGCCGGACCGCACCGCCGGGCAAACGGATGGGTCATGCGGGTGCGATTATTGCCGGCGGCACCGGCACTGCCGAGGAGAAGATAAAGGCATTTGAAGCGGCGAAGGTGCCGGTCTGTTTTGAGCCGGCAGCGGTGGCGGAAAAACTGAAAGAGGTCTTAGCGGCAAAGGAGATGGCGTGATAAAAAAAGAATTCAACCCGGTTAGTTTCAGCAAAAGCGACGATAAGCTTAAGATCCATGTCTTCAAAGAATTATGCAAGGGTTGTGAAATCTGCATTGCGTTCTGCCCGAAGGATGTGTTAGCGCTGGGTAATGACCGAAAGGTCGAAGTTGCCAATGTCGAAGTCTGCACCGGTGACCGGCTCTGCGAACTGCGCTGCCCGGACCTGGCGATTTTTGTCGAGAAGCAGTGAAGAAAGTAATAAAAAACATCAACCGATATCACGAAAGCACGAAAGAACGAAATCACGAAATAATTAAATTTTTTACTTGCCGAAAACTTTTCGTGTTTTCCGATTTTCGTTCACATCGTAATAATTATTTTTACTTTTATGACGATTAACGGGAAGGTTTGGAAGTTTGGGGATAATGTCAATACCGATGTTATCTATCCCGGAAAATATCTTGCGATATTCGAACCGGTCGAGATGGCACAACACTGTTTTGAGCTGGTCTATCCGGATTTTGTAAAACAGGTGAAGCCCGGCGACATCGTCGTTGCCGGCCGGTATTTCGGGTGCGGCTCGAGTCGGGAGCAGGCGGCAACCTGTTTGAAATTTGCAGGCATCAGTTGTGTTGTCGCCGAATCCTTTGCCCGCATCTATTACCGGAATGCGATCAATTTAGGCTTGCCGATCGTCATCTGCCCGGGAATTACACACAAGGTCGAACCGGGCCAGGAACTTTCGGTCAATTTTCAAGAAGGCTGGGTGAAAAATCTCGTGACCGGGGAAGTGATCAAATCTATCCCGCTGCCGCCATTTATCTTAGAGATCCTCAATGATGGCGGACTGATCCCGAATCTTAAAAAGAAATTGCACAGCGCAAAATGAAAATTGAAAAATGCTAAGTTTACTAATTCTTCTTTTGGGTTTCAACTGGTTTATGGATTATCCGGATTATTCGGACCCGATCGTTGCGCGGAGCGGGCTGGTCGAATTTTACGGGGCAATCAAAGGAGACTTGCTCTTCCGGTATGCCAAGACCGATTCCGGCAAGACCGTCCAGCTCCCGTTTTATATCCGGGCGGTGCCATTGGATAATTTCCGCTTCGGGGCAACGATTCCTTTTATCTGGCAGTATCCAACACTGGGAGTAAAGCGGGTCGGTATCGGCGATATAAAATTTGAAACGACCTACCAGCTGTTCAAAGGTTTTGGAGATTTCTTTGCGATCGGCGGGGAGTTCTCTTTGCCCACCACGTCGGATACCCTGGGTCCGGTTGCCGACCGATTAAAACTTACTCCCTACCTCGCCAATGCGTATGTCTGGAAATTTTTCGCCTTGTTTTTTGACCTAGGATTGGACCTGCCGGTCTACGATTTTACCGAGGGGAAGTTCGTCCTGAAGCCGGAGGGCTTTGTGTATAATCTGGCAGCACAGGTCTGGCCGATTAAGCCCGTAGCCTTGGGCGTGGAATACGAAAGCACCCCCCAAGCGGTTATTCCCAATGTTTCCATATATATCAGTGATAATTGGAATGTGAGTTTCGGTCTCGTCGTTCCGCTGGGCTCCGATCCGCCGCAGACAATCATTGGCGGGGTTAGACTCCGGTTATAAAGCGAACCCAACGTACTTATTCCCCAAAAATCGAATAATACAGGATTGATGGTTATCAATTTTTTCAAAGCCATTTTTTCATACGGTTCGTTGGTCGAATAAAAAAGCCGGACATTCATATGTCCGGCTTACCAGTGTCCACCTCTTGAACCGTTCTCAGTAAGCTTTATTTCACCTCGTAATCAACCACCCAGCTGTTGGAATCGTCGGGGTAACCCGCATCGAAGAATGTTTTGCGATTGATCAGGTTGATGACCAGCCGGTAGTGTCCCGGGGTGGCGGGAGGTTTAAAACTCGCGACCCAGGTATTTTTATCTTGACCATCGGGGATGAATCGTTTTCTGCCCTGGGCGTAGAGCACAGCGACTGCAGTTGCCGTGTCTTCGTAGGTTTTAAGCTTGACGGTAACCGATGTGTCGGTCGAAGTGAAACCGATAATCTCATCCAGAGCCCAGAGATGGTTGAGGGTGGTATCGAAGTAGACCGTTCCGCCGAGTTCAATCTCGGCAATATTGACCGTCGGATGGAGGATAGTATCGGATATGATTTCAGCCCAGGTCACTGCCTGCAGACGCCAGGAGTCGGTTGCCGCATCTTTGTAGAAAACCGCATAGCGGTAGGCTTGATCAATAATTGACTTCTCCTGGTTGGTGAAAGCAGTATCGTGTTTAAGTGAGAAATGGAGTGTACCCCGACGGTCATTGTAGACGGTGACATACGCCAGGGAGTCGCGGTCGAAGGTCATCGAGACAACGATGCCCAGACTGTCGATAGCATGCCACCAGCGCTGGAGAATCGAGTCGCCTTCTACGATTCTGGGAATGGTATCGACGACTGTGCTGTCATTTGGTTCTGAGCCTTCGGTCAGTTTGAACCAGTCCTGGTATTGAGTAGCAACCAACGATGTAATTTCCTCCCGCGCCTTTTGTTCGTCGAATTGAGGAGCGCAGGTTACAAGAAAAATTAAAATCGGCAGCGCTCGGCGACCCATGCTAATCCCGGATGATGGTCACCTTGGTCATCGTATCGCCCTGCCGGAGTTGATTGACCACATCCATTCCTTTGCGGACATTACCAAAGACGGTGTATTGTCCATCTAAATGAGGGGCGGTTTTTAAGACAACGTAGAACTGGCAACTGCCCGAGTTCGGGTCAGAAGAGCGCGCCATACCGAGGGCGCCGGTGGTATGTTTGGGTTTGCCGACCTCCAGCGGGATGGTCCAGCCGCAATCACCGGACCCATTGCCTGCCGGGTCGCCGCCCTGAATTACAAAATCAGGCACATAGCGGTGGAAGGTGAGACCGTCGTAAAATCCGACTTCTGCCAGGCGGATAAAATTCTTGACACTCGCCGGGGCATCGTTGGGATAAAATTCGATCTCGAAGGTGCCTTTGTTGGTTTCAATCCGCGCCGATTCCTTTCCGGTCAAGGTTATCGGTTTGTCCTTGACCGATTGGGCTAATTCCAGCTTGGTCGGCTTCGGTTGTTCGGTCTGGGGTGCTTCCGACTTGGGTTCAGCTTTCGGCTTTTCACCGCTGCAGCCCCAAGCCAATCCCAGCACGAGGAGCGTAATCAACGCTTTTTCCATTTTACCTCCTTGATAGGTTATTTTCAATTCGTGACTGCCGTTTTAAAATATTTATGTTTGTACCGTTACTTTCATTGTTCCCTCCGTGTGTCCGCCATGAATGGGCGGTTTTAATTTGGGAGGGAAGTGAATGCGACCAGAAATATGTTAAAATCCAAGGTTGGTCGCATTTATTTTACGAGCACCGCCTTTTCAAGCGAGCTTTTGCCGTTCCATTCCAGATGGTAGAAATAGACCCCGGCCGGGACGGGTGTGCCGGCGTGGTCCCGACCATCCCAGACGACCGTAAACCTGCCCGGTTGTTTGGATTCATTGGCTAAGGTTGCGACTGCAGTGCCGCTGACATCGTAGACCTTTAAGGTCACAAAGGCGGGAGCGGTCAACTGGTAGGTAATGGTTGTTGTCCGGTGGAAGGGGTTGGGGGAGATCTCAATCTTCGATAACGGCGAGACGACCGGCGGTGATTCCTCAAACACCGGGATTTCGTTGTATTGGAAGAGAATCCGCTGGATCAGTGCCGGTTTCTGGAGATAGCGTGTGCCGACACCATCAATTGCTTCGAAGGGAAAGGCGGCGTAGATGACCTGGTAGGCGCCGGTAAAGCGGACCGCCGCACCATAGTTCGTGTCTTTATATTTAAAGATCGTCTGTGCCGGGGATACGGGGGCGATGCCGTCGTTGGATTTGGCATTGCTCGCGCCACCGGTTCCAGCCAACGCCAGGGTATCATCCTGACCTATCGGGTCATCCATCCCATAGGCGAAATATTTCCCGGTACCGGCGGTTTGAAATTGAGCGTGGAGATAGTTGGCATAAAAAGGATCAGCCGAAATACTCTGACCGATGTTTTGACCGGAGATGAAGAGCTTGCGGCCCGCGTCTAAGAATTCTTTTAACCCGTTGATTTCATCGGTGGTTAAAGCAGTGGTGGTGTCATCGCCGGTAAACCAGATGACGGTCGAGTATGCTTTTAAGGTTGCAGCCGAAGGGCTGCCCTGGGTTTTGACCGTCCAGCTACCGTAGTTGGCATAGGCACTGTCGAGGGCGCTCTTATACCACTTTTCGTAGTCCTTTCCGTTATCGTCATCGACTAAAAGGACTTTCGGTTTGCCGATCGTCACAATCAGCGTATCGACCGTTTGATAACTCGGGGGCGTGCTCTGGATCTGTAATGAGAAGACCGCTTTATGGGAGAGCGCACTCGGGGCGACGGTAAAAGCGAATGGTGAGGAGGCATTGTCCTTGGAAGAGCCGGCGGCGATCGTGCCGTAGGTTGCACTGTTGGCGGTAATCGTAATCGTATTGTCGAGAGCAGTTAAGGTTGCCTTGACATTGGTTGCATTCTGCCAGCCGGTGGAATCGAGGAGGGTGACGATCAGTTTCACGGCTTCGCCCTGTTCGGCAATTCCGTTGTTATTGGCACCGCTATCATCAATCTTTATATTGGTTGCGGTCAGATACGCTCTCGACCCTTTTCCGACCGCCCGGTAGGCATTGATACGCCCATGGCCCAGTTGTCCGCCGGTATAGAGCGGGTCTGGCATCGGGTCGCAGGAGTTGAGTATCTGCTGTTGAATCTGGTCACGGCTCCAGCCGGGGTTTGCCGCCCAGAGAAGAGCGGCAATGCCGGCGGCAATCGGACTGGCAATAGATGTGCCGTATACACCTTCGTATTGGTTGTTGAGTTTGGCGGCAATGACATTGTCTCCCGGAGCGCAGATATCTACCCAGGTTCCGTAGTTCGAATAGCTCGATTTTGTGTCCTGCTGGTCGGTTGCCGCGACCGCAATCACATCCGGGTCTCCTGCCGGGTAGCTGGTGGTAGAGGTGTTTTCGTTGCCGGCGGCACCGAACAGCACACAACCTCTCGCTTTGGCATAGTCGATCGCACCGGCATGGGGGTTATAGCCGGTTCCGCCAAAACTCATGTTGATAATTTTCGCACCATTAGCGGCTGCATACTGAATCCCCTGAATGGCTAACGTGGTATTGATATGGGCGTTGTCGAGGTCGCAGTTTATCGCCATACCCCGACAGCTCCAGCCCGGGCTGGCAATCCCTTTTCCATTATTGGTGACTCCCACTGCCGCGCTGGTGGTGTTGGTGCCGTGGCTGGCATAATAGGCGTCGATAATATCGGGTTTGGGGTCCGGAGTCGCGTGCTTGAAATTCCAGCCGATGACATCATCTACTTTGCCATTGCCATCATTGTCGATGCCGTCCAAGTCGGCAGTGGTGAACTTCCCATCATGGTTGATATCTTCCTCGGTGTTTATCCAGAGATTGTCTTCAAGGTCTTCATGGTTCCAAACCACCCCGTTATCGACGCAGCAGACGACAATCGAGCTGTCGCCGTGGCTGATATCCCAGGCACCGGGCAATTCGCACTTGTTGAGGTGCCAGCCGAATTGGGGGTCGTTGGGCCGGTCGTATACCGGCAATGCCAGATTGGGCCAGGCTTCTTCGACCTCGGAGAGTTTTTTATACGCTGCTACGATTTCAGCGGTATTGACCGTTGTTGGAAAATAAAACAGATAGAGCCGGTCAAGGCCGAAGTCTTTTTCTTCGTGTGCTAACCGCGGGTCGGTTATGACCTTTTCAATCTTATAGACGCCAAACTGTCGACTTAAATTATCAACGTTAATGAGTCCGGTGGCACTGGTGGTCGATGGCGTCAAACCGGTAGAAGAGCCCTCGAGGGAAATTTGAAAGCGATAAGGCTCCTGGAATTGGACGAGGAGCTGTCCTTTAATAATCTCTTCGTGGCTATGAGCCACAGCCACTAACACTAATACCGAAACGAGTAGTTTACTAATTATTTTCACAAAGCCTCCTTGATTAGATTATTCATACGCGAAATTAAGGGTTTTGTCAATAGTCGGGGGAACGGCCGGGTTATTTTTTAAAGAACCATTGGGAACGCCGGTCCTTATGGTCAAAAGTTAACGCCTGAACCGGTGCCGTGAAGAGATGTGCCGGTCTGGCCATTAAATAACGACGGCTCATGCGTTGAATACAACTGACGTAGCGCCCAGTCGAATTTAAGTGTTGACAGCCCCAGGCTAAGAGTTCTTCCATTTCCTCCGGTTTAATGTGGGGGTGGTTAAAAACCAGGTGTTTGGTATCATATTTTCTCCAATCTTTCTCAAAGATTCCGTATTTCATATCGGTTTTATACCAGAATGGAGTTCTGGGGAGGGGGGTGATGATACAGAGTTGATGCAAATCGATTCTAAGGTTTGCTAAATTATACAGATCCCGGCGAATAGAATTCGAAGTGTCCGTTTCATAGCCGATCATATAGTAGCCGATAATAAAACATTTCAGTTCATGGGTTTTTCGCACCAGTTCGGTGATGATTTCTACCTTCTCTTTTTTCTGGAGGGCGTCAAGAGTGTGCTGAGATAAACTTTCGATACCGATGAAAGCGCCAACCAGACCTTTTTTACTCCAGTCAGGCAGATGTTTCAATAAAACATCTGCCCGGATCATTGCCGACCAGATGATTCCATATTCGACTAAGAGTTCGATCACGGCAAGAGTATGTGCTTTGAACAGCCCGAAGCTTTCATCGAGAATGATAACTTCGTGGACACCCCGGCGTTTATAATCGTTAAGCACTCGTTCAATCGATGCTAAGGGAATCGTCCGGGGATTGGGGCAGAAGAGCGGAGTCTGGCAGAAGGAACAGCCAATCGCACAACCCCGCTGGGTAAAAAGAACCCCGAAGGTTTTGTACTTAAAACCGAAGGGACCTAAATTGGTCGGGGTGAACAGCGGAGGATGGATGACGGTTTCGACTTTCTTTCCCAGAATCTCTCCGACCGTTTGTTCGGCATAACCGAAGAAGAGCTTATCAAAATATTTATTCAGGCCTTCGGTTAAGGCACCATAATTCCCGGCCCAGAGTTCTTTTACCCCTTGGCGCCGTGCCTCTTCCGCCATCTGAATAATCTCGCCGGTTTCATTCAAATAGAAGGAGAAGCCGACCACATCCCAGCCTTCCTTGAGTTTCTTGAGATACTCGTGCCAGGTTGGATATTCGAGGATTTCGACCTCGGGCAGATTTTGTTTTAAAAAGCGTAAGCCAAAAGAGATATAGCGTGGCCACATCAGTCTCAGTTTTGTTTTAGTGTTGGCTCCAAAATAATCATAATAATCGGATTTGAACCGTCGGTAGACGGTCGTCAATAGAACCCGTGGTTTACCCATGTCCGGGTAAAGGGTAGCTGATTTTGGAACCTTGTCAAGGAGCACGATAAAAAATTCAGCACCGAAAATATTCTCGGTCAGATTTCCTTTTCGACCGTAGTGCGACTCTTTGAAGGTCGCCTTGCGTGGGCGAGGGCGCCACCAAGGGTGGCGAAAAGGGCGCCACCAAGGGTGGCGAAAGCCTCGCACTACACCGGTTATGCAAAAACCGTTGCGCTACGTAGATAATGAAGCATACTCACCGATTCGTCCTCTTGACGTAAACACTATTAGAAGTATGCTCGGTTGATGCCTGCAAACCTGATTTTGATCGGTGGTTTTGTTCTGACCGCGGTTTTACTCCTGGGTTTCGTGTTCTGGAAGCCGAAGCAGTTTTTTTTAATCATAAAACAACTCCGGTTCACCCGTTTTATTCATTATATTGGAATGGCAGTCGGCGGCTATTTCTTGGGCTATCGCCAGTTTTTTATCACCGAGCCACTGAATATTCTGGCGCTGGTCGGTGTCGCGCTCATCGGTTTGTTATCATTTCAGTCCGCGGTCTTCCTGAACGATTATTTTGATGCCGAAGGAGACCGGATTGCAAACAATATCACTCCCGTAACCGCCGGTATCCTCACCCCGCGGTTCACCATTATTCTCTTCGGTATCGCTGGTTTGCTTTCTCTTTTATTTGCCTGTGCATTCAAACCGGCGGTCGTGGTGTTTGTTTTGGCGTTCCATATTTTAAGTTTCATCTATTCGGTGCCGCCGTTGCGAATCAAACGGTTTTATCCGCTGTCGATTTTTAGTTTGAGCCTCTGGGCATGGGCGATGATGCTTGCCGGTTTTGCGGTTTGGGCAGACGGTAAAGCGTTGAGCCTGTTTCCGCCCCGAATGACTTTACTGTTGATAACAACCATTACGCTTGCCTTTGGGACCAAAGATGCCAAGGACATCGCCGGTGATAAAAATCAAGGGGTTATTACCCTGTTTACGATGCTCGGACCGAAATGGGGGGGGCGGGTGAATGGGATTTTGGTGCTGGCGGGTTATCTGGTTGCACCGCTGATTTTGAACTATCCCAAGCTCTATATTCTCGCAGCGCCGTGCGGGATCGTGAGCTTGTGGTTGTGTTTCAGGAAGCGAGTGAATGAGAACTTGATTTTTCTTATTTACTATGTTTTGGGGTTGGCGGTCTTAGGGCTGATTATTACCGGGAAGCTGTTTGCTCCGTAAAGATTAACAAACTGATTTTGAACCACAAATCCGCCAAGATTCGTGGCGAAAAAAAACGCACACCATGACGATATTTTTACCAGTTTAACTGGAAATATATATTCTGGGTCGGCGGTATCGGTGTGTATCCGTTCTTATCCGTGTGCGCCTCGTTCCGAGGCGCCATCTGTGGTTAAATTTATTCGTGTTGGTTCGTGTCCATTCGAGGTTCCCATAATTTCTTTCTCCATGTTGGTGTCACTCCGTTTTCCCCTTCATCGGTGTTCATCTTGAGAAATTTATTTAGAACCATCCGTGTCTGTCTGTGTCGGCATCTTTGGTGCCGCCATCTGTGGTTGAATTATTTCTTTTTTTTTATTCTGTGTCGGTTGGTAAAAATCGCTGACGGCGGTCGTTAAACCCAAGGGCTTTGATCGGGTTGTCCCTGAGCATCCGCCGCCAACCCCAGTGGAACGGTTCATCGTGGTAAACATACCGTCGGCAAAGCCGCTTGATGCTGTCGAAATAAACAAGGGGGGTATTCAGTTTTTGAAACGACCAGGTGAGAATTCGTTCCATCGCTTCGGGTTGAATGGTGGGGTGGTTGAAGACCAGATGCTTCATATCGTAGCGGCGAAAGTTTTTTTCAAAAATACCGTATTTTTCATCGATGTCCGACCAGAGCCCGGTTTTCGGCAACGGGGTGAGGACACAGACCTGGTTGTAATCGCAGCGGAATCGGGCGAGGATTTCGATGTCGGCGCGGATCGATGCTTCGGTTTCTTGTTCAAAGCCGATGATGTAGTAGTTGCCGACATAGCAGTCGTATTCATGCATTTTTCGAATCGACTCGACGATCACTTCGATTGATTCGCGTTTGCCAACCTGGTCGAGGGTAGCGGGCGACAGGTTTTCGACCCCGATAAAACCGGAGGCGAAACCTTTGTTAATCCAACGGTCAATATTCTCGACCACCCGGTCGGCACGAATCATCACCCACCAGAAGAAACCATAGCGGGCTAAGAGTTCAACGACCGCTTCGGTATGCTCTTTAAAAATCCCAAAATTCTCATCGAGGATCATTATCTGTTTGATGCCTATCTGGGAATAATGTTTGAGGACCGCTTCAATCGAATCCAGGGGAATTTTCGTTGGTTTCGGGCAGAAAACCGGAGTCTGGCAGAAGTTGCAGCGGATCGGACAGCCGCGTTCGCAGAACAGCACCCCGAAGGCAAGATAGGGGAATCCAACCGGGCCCAACCGCAGAATTTGAATCAGCGGCGGGTGGAGAATCCGTTCTATTTTTTTCCCGAATGCGGCGGCGACCGGAACCTCACTGTAGCCGGGGAAAATCCGGTCGAAATTGCTATCGATGCTTTCGGTCAAAGCACCGTAGTTGCCAGCCCAGAGTTCTTTGACGCCCGCTTTGCGTGCCGCATCCGCCATCTCAAGAATTTCATGAATTTCATTTAAATAAAAGGAGAATCCGACCACATCCCAGCCGTGTTGGAGCTTTTTAAGGTACTCGGACCAGGTCGGGTATTCGGTAATTTCCAATGCCGGGACGTTCTGCTTTAAAAAACGGAGACCATAGGAGGCGATGCGTCGGGTCGAGGGGCGGAAATAGGTCTTGGTGTTGGTTTCAAAATAATCGTAATAATTGAATTTGCGATAGACCGTCGTGAAAAGGATTTTAGGGGTGGTCTTCATTGTGTGTTGTCCATATACAAGGTATGTAGTGCGACCCTTTGAGGGTCGCTTTGCCTGGGCGAGGGCGCCACCAAGGGTGG
>CAYHGV010000075.1:0-14807 GCA_964356135.1 uncultured bacterium | reverse complement strand
CTGGATCACCTCCTTTCTACGGAGTACTAAGTAGTTCTTAAATTCTTCAAGGAAACTCGGCGTGGGCACGCTTTTTGAATTATCAGTAGAAAAAAGGCCCTCCGGTTTAATAACCGGAGGGCCGGTAATTTTAGATTGTTAACGTACAAGTATCAGCTTTCGGGTTTTTTGGTATTCGGGTGTATCCATACGGATAAAGTAGATGCCTTTTGCAAGCCGGCGTCCCGGTTCGTCCCGACCGTCCCAGTGAACGGTGTAAAAGCGGGCAGCCTGGTTTGTTGAAACCAGGGTCTTAACCAGTGTGCCTGAGATGTCATAAATTTTTAAAGAGACCTCGGAGATTTTGGGCAGGGCATAGTGAATATCGGCAATTCGGGTAAAAGGATTGGGGGTTATGGGAGAGAGTTCGAAAATTTTGGGCAGTTGGTCAGTTTCAGTAATGGCGGTGGGCATGATGATTTTCACCGGTTCTCGATACGGGTTTTTGCCCGGCACATTAGTAGTGAGAATAACTTCACCGTCATAGCTCGTACTATCGCTAAGCCCGGTTGTATCCACTTTTACCCAAAGACATTGGGAATCAGCCGGTGGAATGGTAAATCGGTTCGGGTAAATGGCGACAATCCAGGAAGTCTGGGTCTCAGCCGAGGTCGTGAGGTTATCCAAACCGGGGTTGAATATCCAGAACCTATCAGTCAACCACTTGCTGCCCTGAGTCAGGTCAAACATGAGGGTATCAGGGTTGGTCGTAATGTCCGCCCCTCCCTCTTTAATTAGCTTCAGTGGTTCAAAGTATGGATTCTTATCCGGGTCATTCGACTGAATGGCGAGGCTGTCAATATAGGTGCCGGGGTCTACTCCTCCGTCATCAGCGGTAACCATAATCGCCTGAGAATCCTGGGGCGCAACGGTGAAACTCGAAGGTTCAATATCGGTTATCCAGGATGCAGCGGTAGTGATGGCGGAGACAATAAGATTCCCTTCGCCTGCATTCTTTACCCACATTGTCTGAGCATCAGTCGACTGTCTGACCTGGAGCTGACTGGGCATGGGTTCGTTTTTGAGCGGTGGGCGTCGGTGGGTGCTTGATTTCAAAAGCGGCGGTGAATTGCCGGCTGGTTGCTTTAATAAAGTCTTTTCGACTTTCGAAAGTGTCGCACCAAAATAAAAGGCAATTGTATCCGGTGCGGCGGCGATGTGCGGCTGCGGACCTTTAAGGAGCTTTACCGGTTGGTTATAGGGGTTTTCGTTCGGGTCATTGGAGGAGATCACAATCGTTCCCCGATAGACGCCGTCCGCTAAGCCGGTCGAGTCGACCAGGATTTCTACCGCTTGCGAACTGTCAGGAGCGAGGACGAAGCTCTTCGGTTCAATAACGGTGATCCAGCTCTCGAAAGGGACCATATCGGTTACGACCAGGTTTTCCAGGCCAACGTTGGCGACGATCATCGTATCCAAAAGTCCATTCGGTTCGGGGAATAGACCGAGGGCGCGCTGGAGGTAATCACCTACTTCAGGGATCCAGTAATAGCCATCGGCTGCGTAGTAATCGCCGGGGGTAGGGTTTGCGTCAAGCAAAGAAGTTGGCCAGCCCGCGGTATTCTCGAAATGACCGATCCAGAACGGCGTAGAATAAACCAGATTTTGGTCGGATACATCCAGTTGCCACCAGACCGTTTCATCGGGGTTGAGGCTGACCGTGAACTCTTCTGCAAAATCCCGGTTACCGGGGATGCCGCCGTTGTCCTGCCAGATAATGAGGGAGCAGGTGTTGGTGGCGGGTGCGGCCGAATCGCCGAAACATATTTCGACCAGTTTCAAACTGAAGGGCTGGGCAGGGGTGAGGCAGGTTGCTTCGTATTCAATCTGATAATCGGGATGCCAGGTGTAGAATGGGGATTCAAACGAATGCTGGAGGGTGTCGTAGTTGGCTAACCGGAATAAATTCTTTCTTTGTCCCCCAATTGCGGTTTGGGCGGGAACTGGCTCAAGTTGAGCATGGTGACGTTTCTGCAGGTTTGCGTGCCTCGTCATAAGATGCCGCGGCATCAGGCGATTCGGCATGAGATACCGAAGCGTTCCCGATCCTCCTGAACAATCAAAAAGGAGGGTGTCGGGTACAACCGCGATATCAGGCACCGGTATCCCCTGAACATCACAGCTGTCCTCGAAGGGCAATCGATTTTCGGCGGTGACGGTGACCGACATCGGCCCGCCGGAAAAAGGGTTGATGGAGAAGGTTATGCTGCCGGTGCCGCCGGTAAGGCCATGATCATATACCTCTTCGTCTTTCCAGACGCAGACCAGGGCATTAGCCAGTGCGATCCCCTTGGTGCTTACTGAAACCGTGAAGCTCTGGGGACCGGTAGGAATCGATGGCGGATAGCTTACCTGGAGCGTCTCCGGGACATCGGTCCAGATCCCGAGTGTCGGTTCACCCAGCAGGTTGAGGTTGTACTCAATCCAGCGGTAGGGATTGGCATAATGACCCCAAGGAATAAAGGGAATTTTCGATTGGGCCAACGCGAGGCCAATTTCGTAAACTCCATCGTTGAAGAGACAATCGAAAAACTCCTGATCGAAATCACCGGAATAGGCTCCGGCATTGTTGTAGTCATACCAGCCGTAGCGAGAGTTACCGATAAATGCTGCTCCGCCCCCCTGGGCAGCATTGACAAAATGTTCAGCAATACAGTCGTAATCGATGGCGGCAGCCCAGCAGCCGATTGAATACAGGATCGAAAGTTTATTGCCGTTGGTTAACCCATCCATGTCGTAATTGTACAGTAGTTCGTCATAATTATACGCACCAACACCCATCGCATACTGGTTAGCGTGGTCATCGTGGTTGATGAGGTTCTTACCTGAGTTGAGTTCGGCGATGGCAGTGTCTCGGCCCCAGGCACCATAATCCTGATAGAGTTTGGTTATTGGATCGAACCGGGGTGGAAAGCAGTAGATGTCGATACTATCTTTCGCATACTCGGCATGGGTGATATCGTCCAAGTGATAAGCCATGAACAGCGCTTTACGTGGATAATTTTGGAGGGGCGGATTTTTTTCGTAGATCAGAGCTTTTGCGACAAAACGGTCAATTTCAGTCGAAGAGTTCACTCCGGCTCGTCCAACGAAAACATCCGGGTACAAATCAACGCTGTCAGTCATCTCACCAAAGATACCGTTATTATTGGCGTCCCAGCTGCCGTCCAGGTCGGAATAGTAGAGGTCGCATTTGAGGCTATCCTCATCCTGGGAGCTACCGACTCCACTTTCAAAAGCAAAGGCGGTCCGCGCCGGCACGACATCGGTATCGCCGCCCAAGAGGATCCAGACCGTTCCCCAGTTTTCATAGGCATCACGGATGAAATTTCTTATCCGCTCCTGGTTATCGCGGCCGGTATAATGGGAATAGATGTATTCGACCGAGACAATGGAATCGAGGATTCCCTTTTTCGTGAGCCAGTCTGAGAGCGGCTCGAAGTTTGCGCGGAATTTATCGGCAGTTATGATGACATGCTCATAGGTGGGGGTAGCAAGGGTGAACCGGGGTAGAACCGTAGGGGCGAAACTCCTTACATCTTTGGGGTTCATGACTATCTGTTCAACCATCTTCTGGTAGATCCAGGTTCCACTCCGACTACGGCTCGGGAGCAGGGTGCGCTCCGAGGATGGGCTGCGGTAGTTAAGCGCAAATTCGATTCGGGTGTATAAGCGTAACCTGCCTTCGCTCGGAAGGTATTGAATTGGATAGACGAGTAGCCCGGCGATTTCATACCCACCGAGGGAGCCCTGACCGGTAAATTCGATTAATTTCGCTGGATAGAGTTCGGCTTGGACATAGATGTTATGATCCGGGGGAACAAACTCCGGTTCCCTGGAAAAGAAACCGATCATCGGCAGCGGCCGCGCAGGCTGGGTCGGGTAAATCCGATATGTCCCGGGCAGGTCTCGATATTCACTGGCGACGATCTCAATGCCGGTAACTTCCGCTCCAGCCGGAATTGAGATCGAAATTAGCTTTACCGGCAGGCTGGGTGCACCTCGGGTTTGGATAAAACTGCAGTCCTGGAAACGAACCAGGTCGTAACCACTTTTCTGTTGGGTCGAAACTCCGGTCGGAGCAAACCGGATCTCCTGTTTCAACATCCCGGCGCCCGTTGTTATGAACAGGGCGGTGGTGAGGATGAAACCTAACCCCTTGAGTTTAGTGTTTATCATACAACCTCCATTGGGGACACACTCATAGCTGAGGGTCTCCAAAAGAAATTAAAGGCAGAGCCTGTGGGTTGTCAAGTCCTAATTTTCGTTTGCAATACTTTTGTTTTTTCTATTTTCTAACTTCCATCACGCAGGAGGCTAAGCCGAAACGGGTAGCGTCGAGCCGCTGGGAGACAACGACGGCAAGATCGCGCATCGCGTGGTAGCCGATCCGGGTATTCTGGGCATAGAGCCGTTTTAGGTTGAGACACTTAAAAACCAGCGCTTTCGAATCCTTGACCGCAACCACCGTGTCGGGCAGTTTCGGGAGGCCGATCATGCACGACCAGCCGAACACCTGACTTTCATGGAGTGTGGCGATGTGGACACATTCGGTTCCAGCACCCAGGCAGATCTGGACCCGGAATTCACCTTCCGAGACGACGTAGAATTCATTTGCTGTTTTACCTTCTTGCAAGACTACGGTTCCCGCCTTATAATTCCGCTCTGTGCCTAACGCTGCGACCAGCTTCAGTTCTTCGGCGGTCAGGCCTTTGAAAACCTCAGATTTTTTTAAGAGCTGCTCCAACACCATGCTTACCTCCTTTTATCGATCGGGAAATTTTGAATTGAGCCATTCAAACCATTCATCGATGCCCTCGCCGGTTTTGCAGGATAGTTTGACAATCGGCAGCGCGGGTTTCAAACGGCTCAAAGCCCGTTTTAATTTTTCAAAATCGAAATCGACGTACGGTATGAGGTCGATCTTATTTATCAACAGGATGTCGGCTTTCGAGAACATCAACGGGTATTTTTCCGGTTTGTCCGAGCCCTCGGGTGTCGAAAGGAGCATTGCATTGTAGTGAGTTCCCAAATTGAATTCCGCCGGACAGACGAGATTGCCGACATTTTCGACCAGCAAGAGGTCGACCCGGCTGAGGTCGATCTGGGGATATGCCTGGCTGAGCATAAATGCATCGAGATGGCATTCGGTCTGGGTGTTGATCTGGAGACACCCGACCCCTTTTTTGGTAATTCGCTGGGCATCTAAATCGCCTTTGATATCGCCTTCGATCACGAAGATGCGTTTATCCAAAGAAAGCCGGTCAATGGTTTTTTCCACGAGCGAGGTTTTGCCCGAACCGGGTGCGGACATAAGGTTGAGGGCAAGGACGCGATGTTTGTCCAACACCGCGCGAAATGATTCGGCTAAAGCATCATTGGACGCCAGGACTTTTTTTAAAAGCTTTATCTCCATCATAGCTCCGAAGTGGCGAGGCATGAGTAGCGAGGGGAGAGAAAACTATTGCTCCTCATTCCTTGCTCCTCGTTGCTCGCTGCCGTCGTGCCCATTTTCCACTTCGATATACTCGATGAGAAGTTCCTGGCCGGAGATGATGTCAATTCCGCCACCGCAGGCGCAGCCGTCATCGAGACTTCGGTACTCGAGCTTACAGACCGGACAGCGGAAGCGCAACGGCAGCGTTGTAATATCGAGCTGGGCGGTTTGGGCGAGGGTGTTTTCTTTCATGAGATTGAAATAGAACTGGACGCATTCGGGAACGATGCTCGTTGCTTCGCCCACCAGGAGCTTGATTTTTTTGATGGTCTTTGCCTGCGCCTTCTCGGCTTCGGCAACAGCACTTTTCAGGATATTCTCGGTAATGGCGAGTTCGTGAATTACCGCCTCCGTTCCAAGCTGTCGAGCATGCTGGTTGCTGAAGTGTCCTTCGGGTTGCGTTTGATCCAATCCCGGAGCAGAACCGCGGCCCGGGCGGAATCGTTCATTGAATTGAGATAGAGATTGATGAGTCGTTCCACCGGCCGGGGGTTGCGAGGGTCGAGCGCCAGAGCCTCTTTGTAAGCTTCTTCCGCATTTGCGAATTGGCTCGTCAATTGATAGATGAGACCTTTGCGCAGCTTAATTTCAGGAGTTCTGAAACCGATCTGTTCAACCGTATCAAGGTAGGCAAGTGCCCGGAGCGGGTCGCCATGGAGCTGGAGGGCGAAGGCGCTGAGATTAAACAGGATCGGCATGAGGTATTTGGATTCGACCGGAAATTGGCGGGCTTTGAGGGTCGCCGACTCGGCTTTGGCCACTTCTCCCCGGCGTTGGTATTCGGCGGCTAATTGGATATAGGTGCCGGCATAGTTGAGGAGCAGCGTCCTTGTGTTTTCGTCCCGATTGACCCGCGGGTCGAGCATGCTCTGGGTTTTGTATCCCCGATCCAGGAGATACTCGGTCTGTTGGGCATCAATCGGGTTGCCTTTTTCGCCGATGCGGTACACAAGTCCCTGGATGGTTTTGTAAGGGTCGACATCGGTCAAGTTTTCGGGCGAGACGGTGTTGGCGTAGTAGACCGGATAGTTTATGCGCGGGTTGTAATTGTCCATCACCCTTTGCTGGAACTCCTGGGTGGGCATCGCAAAATCATCGGGATAGCGGAGTTTGATTCCGACCGCGGAGGCGATAATGTCGCGCATCATGATGTCCTTGATCAAAAAGCTCCGCTCGTTGGTCCGGAACGGCCGAAGTTCATCGATCTCCTGGTTGGTGAACGAGATCGGAACGCCCCAGGTTTTCAACTGTTTGACGTACCACGTCGTATTGAGCAGTGAGAGATTGGCAACGATGACATTTTTCTTGAAGGGCGCGGTATAGCCGTTGACTTTCGAGGGAGTGTTCTGGACAAACCAGAGCGGGAAGGTGTCGTTGTCCCCATTGGTGAAGAGGATTCCCCGGTCACCACAGGAGATGAGCATATTATATCCGTATTCCGCCGGTATCCAGTTAAACTTTCGGGAAACAAGCGGGGCGGTCTTAAACAGGAAGAAAATCGGCAGCGCGGTGAAGAGAACCGCTCCCCCGATCGTCAAGAGCTTCTTAGGTTTGAGACGATGGAATAGTAATTCCAGAAGCGCACCGACCCCTAAACCGATGAAGACGGTATAGAAGACATAGGATATCGAGTAGAAATAGTCACGTTCGCGGACCTCCCGGAACAGAAGATGGGCACGGGGGTCGGAAGGCGAGTACTTCAAATTAAGATAGGTCAAGAGACCGAAGGAAGCAAGAAACAGGCAGAGTCCGATCAAAATAAAAGTCTTTTTCTCTCGTTTGTAATGGGTCCAGATTCCATAAAGGCCTAAGCCGATCGGAATGATACCGAGCAAGGAACGCCACTGCCAGAAGAAATACCGGAAATAGAATTTGAGCTGTTCAATATACGCCGGGATGGCACCGATTGATGGTAGGTTGCGGTAATAGTCCTCTTCGGTTAAGAATTGAGTTTTTCGCGGCAGGAGTTTCATCGGTTCGTATTGCTCGCGTTTTAAGACCGCCTGGAAATCTTTCCAGTGCTCGGGATCGGCTTCGTCAATTGCCAGCGGAAAGCGCGAGCGAATGATCAGGTAGAAATGGACGGTGCCGGCTAACAGGATGAGGAACAATCCGGAAAACACGTAGCGGGCATCCAGCTTCTTTTTAGAATATAAGTAATAGAGATAGCTGCCATAAATGACGATGAGCGCGATAAAGAACCAGGTCTTGGAGATCGCGATGCTGGTCAAGGCGATAACCGGTGAGGCAAGGAAAAGCACCGAATAGTCTATGAGATTGAATCCGCTGAAGAGGAGAACGACGATAAAAACCCCGACCAGTTCTAAGAGCCGTAGTTGGAGAATCGAATCCTTGTTGACCACCAAACCAAAAATTAAGAGGCCGGGCAGAATCAGTGCCGGGGTGAAGTGAATGCCGGTTGATACGAAGATCATAAATAAGATGAACAGGATCAACCGGTTGTCGGCAATCCCGGCTTTTGCCTTTTCGTACCAGACGAGCAGAGCATAGACTGCGACCAGGGCAACCGTCGCCGATGGAGTATAGACCTCGGTCTCGATTGAATTGTCCATAAAGCTGTAGGCGAAGGCCAAAAAGAGGGCAGCCGAGACGCCGGCGATATAGGGGATAAAGCGATGGGAAGGTTTGGCAGTAAAATCTTTCCAGAGCGAGAGGGTTTTGAGGACGATGAGGTAGACGAAGCAGCAGGCTAATACCCCGCTAAAAATGGTGAAGAGATTAATCCGGTAGGCGATTTCTTTTACAACCGGCAGAAAGGTGAAGAGGCGTCCGATCATTACGAACAACGGGGTTCCGGGTGGATGGGGAACGCCCATGATATAGGAAGACGCCAAAAGTTCGCCGCAGTCCCAGAACGAGGCAGTCGGTGCGGAATAGAAGAGGTAGATAGTGCTGATGACGATAAAAAGGGCACCGAAAAGGATCCAACGCAAGCGCTGGTCTGTCATATTAGACCTCCTTGAAGAGTGCTTTGTTAAGATTTCTTCGTAAAGCGGAACTCGAAAGGTTGGTTATCAATTTACCCCGGGAGGCAAACGAGACCTTTTTCGTTTCCTCCGAGACGATGATTGAGACCGCGTCACTCAAGCTGGTGATACCAAGGCCGGCACGGTGACGGGTTCCTAAAAATCCGTCTAAATTTGGAACTTCGAACAACGGCAGGATGCAACCGGCAGCAACAATCTCATCATTTTTTATGATACAGGCACCATCGTGCAGGGGTGAAGGCGTGGTGAAAATTGAAGCTAACAGCGGAGCCGAGACCTTAGCCGAAACCGTCGTGCCGGTTTCGATATACTCTTTGAGACCCATCTCACGCTGTATGACAATCAGCCCACCGAGCCGTCGTTCCTTCATGAGTTCGGTTGCCCGGATCAATTCTTCGACGGTAGCACTTTCCTCTTCGGGTTTAATAAAAAACCGCAAAAAACGGTAGCGCCCCAAGCGGGCTAATGCGTTGCGAATCTCAGGTTGAAAGAGAATCACAAAGGCGACTACCCAGAAGGCTTTCAGGGAATCGATGATCAAACCAAGTGCCTTCAGGTTCGCCCAGCGGGCGAAATACGAAGCGATGAAAATCGCCACCAGCGCAAACAGCATCTGGAACGCCCGGGTTCCACGAATGAACTGCAAAAAGTAGTAAATAACTAAGGCGACGATCGCAATGTCAACGATATCTAAAATCGACGGTCTTAAGAAACTGAGCATAAGGCGTTTCGGTTCAATGCAAAATGAAAAATGCAAAATGAAAAATGCGAAGTAGTCACTTTTATGCTTTCTCGGTGGTCTCGGTGGTTTTATTGTCCTTGTGGGACTCTGCTCTCAGAATCGCGTCGGTCAAGGTTGCGGCACGCCGGGTTGCCCGGATATCGTGCACGCGCAGGATATTCGCGCCGTTGGCTATTGCCAATACTGCTGCGGCAAGACTGCCTTCCAATCGGTCGTCGACTGGCAGGTTGAGGGTGAGACCGATAAATGACTTGCGCGAAGGACCGACGACGATCGGTCGACCGCAGACCTTGAGCCGGTCCAATTCTTTTATGATTTTATAATTATCTTCGAGCCGCTTACCGAATCCAATGCCCGGGTCAAGCACGATCGACTCTGGTTTGATGCCCGCTTCGGCTGCCCGGGTTAAGCCCGATTTCAGGTAGTCAATAATTTCACCCCAGAGATCTTCGTAGCCGGGGTCGTGCTGCATATCCTTTGGTGTGCCCTTGATATGCATCAAAACACAGCCGGCATGAAACTCGGCGATTGTTCGGGGAAGCTTCGGGTCGAAATGGAAGCCGGAGATATCGTTAATGACATCCGCTCCTAATTTAAGCGCTTCCGAGGCGACTCGGGATTTATAGGTGTCAACCGAGATCAGGACCTCGAGTTCGTCTTTGATTGTTTTTAAAGCCGGTAAGAGCCGGGCGCATTCTTCATCGACCGAGATCGACTCAGAGCCGGGGCGGGTGGATTCGGCGCCGAGGTCAATAATATCGGCACCTTCGTTCACCATCGCCTGTGCCCGCTCCACCGCTTTGGTGCGTGCCTGATAGAGTCCGCCGTCCGAGAACGAATCCGGTGTAAGATTGATGACACCCATCACCAGGGTTTTTTTGTCTATGGTCAGCGTCCGGTCCCGTAACTCCCAGACCATGGTTGTTACACAATCATCCGTTCGGGGTTTGGTCGACTTTCGATTCGGGTTTCAGGCCTAACAGTTCATCAATCTTGGCGGCATCTAAAATTTCTTTTTCCAACAACTCTTCAGTGAGCTGCTGAAGCTTGTGCAGATTCTTTTTCAAGATCTGACGCGCCCGTTCCGCCTGCTCTTCGACGAACCGTTTAATCTCGTCGTCAATAACCCGGGCGGTTGCTTCCGAGAAATCCCGGTGCAAGCCGAACTCCCGGCCTAAGAATATTTCCTCGTCCCGTTTTCCAAAGGAGAGGGGACCGAGCCGGTCGGACATCCCCCATTCACACACCATCTTTCGGGCGAGGGCGGTCGCCTTCTCAATGTCATCGTGGGCACCGGTGGAGATGTCTTTTAAGATCAATTCCTCGGCTGCCCGACCTCCGAGCATAAAAGCCAATTGGTTGAGGCAGTAGCTCTTGGGGTAGATTTTTCGATCATCAACCGGTAAGGGAACCGTTTGACCTAAGGCACGACCCCGGGGAATGATTGAGACCTTATGGATCGGGTCTAATCCTTTGATCATTTTTGAGACTAAGGTATGACCGGCTTCATGAACCGCGATTCGTCGTTTCTCCTCATCGGTGATTAAAAGACTGCGCCGTTCCAGACCCATCAAGACTTTATCTTTTGCCTCTTCAAAATCTTCCATCACGACGGCATTCCGGTTTCGACGGGCAGCCAGCAATGCGGCTTCGTTGACCATGTTGGCTAAATCTGCGCCCGAGAAACCGGGCGTGCCTCGGGCAAGCACCTTCAAATCGACATCCTTTGCCACCGGAATCTTTCGGGTATGAACTTTCAATATCCCTTCCCGACCGACAATATCCGGCCGGTCAACAACAATTGTCCGGTCAAATCGTCCGGGTCGCAGTAACGCCCAATCTAAGATATCGGGTCGGTTAGTGGCAGCCATAATAATTACTCCTTCGGAGGTCTCGAAACCGTCCATTTCAACCAGGAGCTGGTTGAGGGTCTGTTCGCGTTCGTCGTGGCCACCACCTAAGCCGGCACCGCGCTGCCGGCCGACCGCATCAATTTCGTCAATAAAAATGATGCAGGGGGCATGCTTTTTGGCTTGTTCAAACAGGTCGCGCACCCGAGCCGCACCGACGCCGACGAACATTTCAACAAAATCCGAACCGGAGATTGAGAGAAACGGAACTGCGGCTTCACCTGCAACCGCTTTTGCTAAGAGGGTCTTACCGGTGCCGGTCGGGCCGACTAAGAGCACTCCTTTCGGGATGTGCCCTCCTAACTTCTGAAACTTGTGCGGTGTTTTTAAAAACTCGATAATTTCTTTTAGTTCCTCTTTTGCCTCATCGACGCCCGCCACATCGTTGAACGTTATCTTCGGTCGGTCTTCGGTCAGCACCCGTGCCCGGCTCTTGCCGAACGAAAATGCCCGGTTGGTGCCGGTCGACATTTGGCGGATGAAGAAGAACCAGATTACTCCGATAATCAGTGCCCAGGGTAAAATGTTGATCAGGAGATTGGTCCAGGGTGAGGCAGGCTTTGCCACGATTTCAACGCCCTTCTGGCGCATATCGGTGATTAAACTGGGGTCATCGAACGGTATCCGGGTTTTGAACCGCTTGACCTGCGCCGGTTCGGATTGACCGGTGGGTATGATACTCGTTTCTTTGAGAAACTGTCCGGATAGGTCCTTATCGATAATCGTGACTGATTTAATATTCCCAACCTGGAGCTCGTCTTGAAATTTATCATAGGAAATCCAAACTTCCCCACCGCGGCGCGAGGCAAAGAAATTCCAGGCCAACCAGACCACTAATAATATCGAAATCCAGATTATGAATGGCCGTATTACCCGGCCGGCAGAGGGTTCGTTGCGTTTTTTATCCATTGCAGTAATTACCTCCTCGTAAGTAAATAAAATTGAGCATTGAGGTTGGCTGAGTAAAGAATTGCAGTAGAATGAAATTCTTAATCATCATTTATCTCAGTCTGCATCAATGTTATTGTTTTCATTTTTTTTCTCAGTTTTCATCAATGCTTTAACCAATAAAAATTTTTTAGTCTGCGAATTAACTTTTGCGCGTTCAGATCGCCGGCCGCCCAGGACCCACAAAATCCCTGCCTGGTCACAGAGCAGCGGCAAGCTATCGCGTAGCCGTTTTGGTATTTTATCATTAATCATGACCTCTTTTAATTTCGTTTTTGTTCCCAGTCCCAGGGGTTGAAATCGGTCCCCCGGTTTTCGGGTCCGCACAATCAGCGGCAGTTCAATCTTGTTAAAATCGAATATCTCGCACTCCTTCGGTTTATTGGTGAGATTGGACTTATTCTTGAGCAGTGCCGTTAAACACCAACCCGAATAATCAATCTCTCCACCGATAACCAGTTTTTTTTCTACCGGCGGTAAGCCTACCCGATTTTTTCCCATATAGAGACGGTCATATTCCTTAACTACCTTCCAGCCGTCGGGGAGAGTAACCATTTTGCCACTTCGTCCTTCCAGGATTTCAAGAATCCTGTGAATCAGCTTAAAATCTAAATCCGGTTTCAACTGCTTAAGTACTCTCCTTTTAACCGAATCATTATAGGCAAGGAGTTTTGGTATGTCAAGGTAAAAGCCATTTTCTTCAACTATTACTACGTCGACGCAGGCCTGGACGGTCAATTGAGACAGATAATTTTCCTCCGTGGTCATTACCTCGGTAGTTCGGCTGACGGCTTGGAGAAAACGGGGATTGAGCTCTAATGCCAGTGGAATAATCTTATGCCGGATGAAGTTCCTTGGAAATCGCAAATCGTTATTGGAGGTATCGAGGCGATAGCGGATAGTATTGGTGCTTAAGAACTTTATAATATCGTTCCGGTCAATCCCGATTAATGGCCGGATGATGCGACCTCGCAAAGGAGGGATTCCCGAGAGCCCGGAATGGCCAGAGCCTCGGATCAGATTCAACAGAACCGTCTCGGCGTTATCATTGAGCGTATGGCCTAAGGCGATCCGGTCGGCTTGTATCGCATCGGCGGTGGCTTCCAGGAGGTCATACCGGACCTTGCGTGCCGCTTCTTCTAAGGAGAGTTTGTGGGTTTTTGCAAATTTTCGGACATCGGCGCTTTTGATGGTCACGGGAATACCCAGGTCCTGAAAGACCTGGCGGACAAAGGTTGCATCGGCAGACGACTCTCCTCCACGAAGCTGGTGGTTTAAGTGGAAGCCGGCCAGTGAGATACGGTACTGGTCTTTCAGCTTGCTGAGACCGTGGAGGAGTGCCATCGAATCCGGGCCACCGGAGCAGGCAACAAGAACAGACTTTGTCCGTTCGGAACTTGTTCCGCCCAGCATCCGATACCGCTCGATTGTCGCACACATCTTTTTAAGCATGCAAAATCTTAAATAGTTGACAAAATAAAATCAAGAGGGAAAACAAGGGGTTCTATAAACCACCGAAGACACTGAATCCGCCATACTCCGCAACACTGCTTGGCGGATCAGTGGTTGAGAAAAATCTTTTAGGGTTTTAAAAACCACTTGACTATTCCCGGTGCACTGATTACTATCCCCTGTCTTCGGGCCCGTAGCTCAGCCTGGTTAGAGCAGCTGACTCATAATCAGCGGGTCGTAGGTTCGAGTCCTACCGGGCCCATAAAGCAGGGAAGAGGGAAGAGGGATGAGGTGTTAGGGGTCAGGGAAAGATAAATCTAAAAAGATCAGGAGAAAATGAACGAAAACGAAATAGCAAATAACGAGATTCAGGAAAAAATTTCCTGGCAGGTGTTTCCCGCCAGGGAATATCCTAAGAAGACCGTAGGGGCGGCAGTATTTTTGGTTGCGCTCCATGTCTTCATATTTATTTTTTACGGACCGTTCTGGACTATTTTTGCCCTGGCGGTATTCTTCCTAGCCCTGAATAGTTATTTCTTTCCGTCAAGCTATATCCTGGATAACGAAGGGGTATTGATTGTCCGGTGGTATTCCAAACATGGCAGAAAGTGGAATGAATTTCGCCGGGTTATCTTTGCGAAAAATGGGGTGGTCTTAAGCCCGTTCTCGAGAAAGACTTTTCTCGATAATTTCCGGGGCATTCATCTTTTATTACCAAAAGACCGGCAACCGATTTTAGAATTCATCAACCGCAAACTACCAAAGGCACAAACTTAGGAATTGGTTAAATGGTTAAATTGTGTGGTTTGAAGCGAGCCGCAATAGTTAAATTTATTTTATTATAACGGCCTTTTCTTTAAACTCCTGCACGCTGGTTTTCTTCGTTACTTTCGTGGTAATTTTTTTATTCGGGTTCATTCGGCTTACTTCGTGTCAATTCGTGGTTATGTCTGAATTCAGATTACTCCCCCAGTAATTTTTTCTCAATCAGGCGCACGGGGATTGAGCCTTCGGCTAACAGCCGGTCGTGGAAGTCCTTCAAAGAGAATTCTACTCCCAGTTTGCGCTGGAGTTTATCCCGGAGTTCCATAATCTGGGTTTTGCCGACCAAATAACTCATTGGTTGAGTCGGGGTCATGCAGTAACGGCGGACTTCTGCCTGGGCGAAGGATGAATCGATGCCGGTCTTTTCGACCATAAATCTCCAGGCA
>CAYHGV010000074.1:0-14862 GCA_964356135.1 uncultured bacterium | reverse complement strand
AAACCCTTTCGTACCGGTAAACACAAGGTCGAGCCAGCCGTTTTTATCAAAATCGGCGACGGTCATACCATGGGCAGAAGGATTCCAGTACATAAGGTCGGTTCGATTTACTTTTGAGTAACCGTCTGGACCACCCCATAAAATATAATGGTACGTTTTTTGGGGGTCAGTACTATCCACGCCTTGTTGGGTCCCCATATAATTGACTACCGCGATATCATAATAGCCATCTTTGTCAAAATCGGCAACTTCAAAATTATGGCGGGGTATTTGGCACAGAACCGATGTGACACTATCGACGGTATAACCGTTGGAGGTCCCCCAAAAAATTCCAACATTATTGATATTCGGATATGAACCGGTGATGACATCCAGGTAACCGTCTTTATTCAAATCGGCTACATACAGCGCTTCGCACTGGGAGTTCTGGGGGATGGTGTCGGAGCTGGTCGGACTCGGACTTTTCGTCGCCGGGTCTCCCCACTGGATGGTAACTCCACCGTTTAACTGGGCCTGGTCTCCAGTCCGCCCCCACAACCGATAATGGGATATTAATAAATCCGGGAATCCATCGATGTTTATATCTGCTCCCTCAACTTCGGCACTGCCGCCGGTCTGATAGGCAATATGGCGCGAAGGTTTGTAGCCATCGGCACCACCCAGATACAATACCGCAGAATCTTTAAGGGCATCGGTACCGATTCTGACGATGTTTGACAGGACAAGGTCAATATAGCCGTCGTTATTGTAATCCCAGCGAGAGACAAATTCGATATTGCCAGGCAGTGAATCATGAAACGGCCGGAAGGTACAGTAGATGTTGTGTTCGAAAGCACCATCGACAAAATCCTTTTGGGTAGTCTCCACCCACTGTTCGATAGTTCCCCATAGCACTAACGGAAAGAATAAAAGCAGAACCAAGTTTTTCATTTATTCTCCTTAGTTTAGTACAATTACACGCTTAACACTAACCCGGTCCGCACTCTCCAACCGGATAAAATAGACACCGGCCGGCAAAACTCTATTATTCGAATCCCGTGCTTCCCAGAATGCCTTATATATACCACAAGCAATATTTTTGTCAATGATCTTTTTACCAATCGAAGCGGTATGCTTGAAGATTTCCAGAGAACCCGCACCGGACCTTTTGATCGAACAGCACGAACCTCGGTTACCACCTGTAGTATTTAGCCCGCTCCTATCATTATTTAACCCCATCAGCAAAATCTTAGCGCGTAATCTCAATCCAGCTGGTTCTCCAGCCGGCGAGAATGATAATCGCTATAATTCCCACCTACCTTAAAAAACAGCTCCGCCTCCTTTAGCGCATTAGAATTATTCTTTCGGTTTGATTTGCCGCACTCGTCGCTAACCGGATAAAATAGACCCCGGCCGGCATGCGCTCGCCCGCACCATCCAAACCATTCCACCGAAGCTCATAGGTTCCCGGTTGCCTCTCCCCTTCATCCAGTTTCCGGATTAAATTACCAGCACTGTCATAAACCCGGAGATCAATTCTCGAGGCTTTCGGCACCGTATAGGCAATTGTCGTAGCGGTTGTAAACGGACTGGGCAGGCACTTCAAAAGTGAAACCGAGGGTTGGGTGTTCTGGTCTTCGGCGATACCGGTAGTTGCCTCTCCAACCATACCATAGTATATATCCCAGCCGGTGGTTGCGGCCTTCCGGTTATCAACCCAGCAGACGTGAGTCGAATCCTGGGGATGGAAGGCAGCGCCGGTTGCCCGAAAAGTATCCACCACTACTGCACTGACATCGGAAACGAGCTGAGAAGCAGACCAGGTCTCACCACCATTGGTAGATTTTTTATGCAAAACCTGGTTGGCATCGTTCAGATAGGCAACATAGACTTTATTCTCATTGCAGGCAACTGCCGGACGCCGTTCTGCCGCTCCGGTCGCCGCTACTGCAACCATATTGAACGACCCACCGTCATCCGAAGAGTAGGCAAGCCAGACATCCTGTTCCCGGGTATAACCCATATAAAAATTATCACCGCTTGCCACAAGAAACGGGTCGCGCTCATTATCCATGGTTCCGGCAACCGGCATTGGATCGCCGAAGTCCGAAGTCATCGCCCGGGTTCCAAAAATATCCCAATCCGATCCGGTGTTGATTTCATAAGTTACAAAACTAAACACCGCGCCTGCCGCTATCGACGGGTGCTGACCGCCACTGGAATTTGATATCGGTATAATATAAAAGGTGTTATCGCCTTGCGCTTGGTACAAAACCCGAATGCTTCTCTCGCCGGCTGAGTCGAACTGCATGGCAATCCAGAGCCCGGTTTCGTTGGCTGCCAACACCGGATAGGAACAGTCCTTGTACCACTCCGTATTGCTGAGATAATAAATGGTATCACCAAACGGGGTCTTTTTTAAAAGCCAGAAGACATTCCGGTCTCCGGGAACCGAAGCTGGAACCGGCCCTTTCGCCACGAGATACATATTATCCAACGGGTCGAAGGTAATGTAGGGCTGACGATGGTCACTCTCCGAAGTAAATAGACCTGACGGCGTTCGGTTGAACCATTTCTGATTGGTCTTGTGGTAGTAAGCCATCACGACATCATGGTCGGCTTCACTGGTAGCATGCTCATAGACAGCAAACAGCGTGTCCTGGCTGCTCTTCGCCAGCACCGGATTTAAGTCCGCTCCCCCCATCGCAACAATTGGACGGTTGCCGACGGTTGCATATTCACTTCCGCCGTCGACCGGTAATGCCGAAGCCTGTCCGACACAGATTGCCTGGGTGGTCTCAAAACCGAATATCAGACCAGTGGTGACCAAAATCCCGATTACGATTTTATTGAGCATACCTACCCCCTTTTTTGATCAAAATCATTTTTTGGATTAGCTGACTGCGATTGGTACGAAGCGTCGAGAAATAGATACCGCTTCCAACCCGTTTGCCCTGGACATCTTTTCCATCCCATACAACTTGATAGTACCCGGGATGCTCTGCCCGGCAGGTAAAGGTGCGAATCATCCTTCCGGCACCATCGAAGATTTCTAACTTTACCAAACCACGCGCTGAAAGGTTAAATCCGATTGTGGCAAAATCCTGGAATGGATTGGGTGTCGCAGGATACAGTCGGTCCGGTATCTTAATTCCGCCACCTCCATTCTCAACCACACCCCGACCCGGTCCGACCGCATACAGATACCCATCCCACGAACCGATATAAATGGTTCCATCGGAACCGATAGCCGGCGATGCATCGATTGGCCCCCCGGTCGGATAGTACCACTGCTGGGTTCCCGCCGAATCGACCGCATAGAGGTAGGTATCTAATGAACCGAAATAGATGGTGTTAAACTGGTCGATGGCAGGTGATGATTTGACCGGACCTCCGGTTTTAAATTGCCACTTCATGGAACCATCCGGACGGATGGCATAGAGGCAGGAATCATTAGAGCCAACATAAATCGTTCCATCAAAACCGATTGCGGGAGACGATTCAATTTTATCGCCGGTTGGAAAGACCCAGAGGCGATCGCCTTCAGCCGAAAAGGCGTAGAGGGTGTCATTGTCCGAACCGACATACACCGTTCCATTCGAACCGATTGCCGGTGAGCTTGCCCCGCCACCAGTCGGCTGAGTCCACTGCAAGCCGCCGCCGGTCAGCGAAAGGGCATACAAACCAAGCGGCTCCTGCCAGTAGTTTTGAAAATAAACAGCCGCTTTACTGCCACTGATCGCCGGTGCAGATTTTACTGGTCCACTCGGATATTCCCACTGTTTTCTTCCCGACAAATCAAAAGCATAAAAAGTTGTTGCACTTCCTACGTATACATAATTGTTGTAAATTGAAGGAGAACAAGCGACCTGTTGCTGCGCATCGTAATGCCACATCGTATCGCCGGTAGGGGTCACCGCATAGAAGTTGTTATCGTTTGATCCGAAATAGGTATAGCGATCGGGAGAAACTGCCGGTGTCGATTTAATAAAACCACGGCTTTTAAATTCCCATTTTTTCTCCCCGGCCGGAGTAATCGCCGAGAGCACACCATCGCTGTTCCCGATGTAAATCGTGTCACCCGGGCCAACCACCGGCGAAGAAGACAAATAACCACCGATCCGTATTTTCCAGAGGAGCTTATTCGACTCCGGACCGATCGAACCAGTCCGACCGGTATTCTCTGGGTCATGATGAAATTGAGGCCATGGTCCTGGAACCGAGAGCAAATAGACCAACAACGCCAGCTTACATACAAACACCGCAATCACCTTTACGTCGGAGAGAGAAAGACTTACCAGTATAAGTTATAATCACACTCATCACAGTACGGTTTCCAGTGTAGCTCTATTCGGGTTTTTTGTCAAGGGGAATTTCGTGAGCGGAGAAATCCTACGGGCAGAATCATTTCCTCAAGCGATATGCCGCCGTGCTGGAAGGTATGCTTGTACGTCGCCTCATACTCCTTCGGTTTAGTTGGATAGATAAAATAGAAGTCCTCTTTGGCGATTATAAACCGGGTGGTGACATTTTCCACCGGCAGCATATACTCATTGGGATTATTGAGGACCACTGCGGTCTTGGTGTCACAACGTAACGCCCCGCCGTGTTTATATCTCAAATTGGCTGAAATCTCCCGTCCACCGTAGACCAGGGTTGGGCGGCGCACCCGGATAAAGCCGTGGTCAGAGGTAATAATAATCCGGCAGTTCCGATTCGCTAAGATACGCAAAAGTTCATAGACCAGTGAGGATGAAAACCACAGTCGCGTAAGCCCTACAATCGTCGATTCATCGCGGACCAATTCATCTAACAGGGTAACCGATTTAACCGAATGGATTAAAAAATCTAAAAAATTGATGACCAGCACGTACAAATCAGCATTCCCTTTCAACAAGAGCTCTTGAGCCGAAGCCAGCTCCTGCGCACGAGTAATTTTAATAAAAACCGATTTCGCTCTGCTCCCTGCCCGTTTCAACTGCTCTTCCAACAGCTCCTTCTCATAGCGATTTTGACCTTTCGGTTCACTCACCCAGTAGTGCGGATACTGTCGGCTAATCTCTGACGGGACAAGCCCGGCATAGATGGCATTGCGGGCATAGGGAGTTGCCGAGGGGAGAATCGAACAGTAGTATTTCGTGTCGACTCGAAACTGTTCTTGGATAATCGGCATAAGCGAAAACCACTGATCGAGCCGCATCGAATCAAACAGCAGGAAATAGACCGGTCGGGTCCCGAGTTCGGGCTGCACATATTCTTTAAAAAATTGGTGCGACATGATCGGTGCATGGCGGCCTTTCATCCAGCGCGGATACTCTTCTTCGATAAAACGGACAAAACTGGCGGTTGCGGATTGGAAGCGGTCTTCATGGATTTCTTTTAACCCTTCATCGCCAAACCGGGTAAGCAGCAGGCTCCACCGGACCAGGTTCTGATACAGTGTGGTCCATTCCGACCAGGTTCTTGGCAAATCATAACCAAAACTCTGACTGTATTCCTGAGCAAGCCGTTCGGCAACAATCTTTTTCTTCTCTAACAGCCGTTTCAACACCGACAGCAGTTGAGTCTGGCTCAAAGGTTTAATCACAAAGTCATCGACGAGCTTTGCATATGCCTCATTCATCAACCCTTCCTCCTCGCTCTTGGTTACCATTGCGACGAGAATATTCGGGTCGATCGCTTTTAAGCCTTTCAGCACCGCGAGCCCATCCATCCCGCTCATCCATTCATCGAGCAGCACCAGATCGAAATCTTTTGTCCTTGCCAGGGTTAAACCATCCGGCCCGTTGGTTGCGGTTTCAACCTCGTAGCCTTTCTTTTTCAAACTGTAGACGAACGGTTTTAAGAGTTCCATCTCATCATCAATCCAGAGGATTCTCATCTTCACCCTTTCACTGCCTGCGCACGCTCGGTCGCTTGGTCAGAGCCGACGGCGCGACCTCGTGCCCGATACACGGGCAGGATGATTTTAAAGGTCGAGCCCTGTGGGCTGGAACGAACGAGGATCAGACGACCGCGGTGGAATTCTTCGATGATCCGCTGGGCCAGAGGCAGCCCTAAACCCCAGCCATGGGCCTTGGTTGTAATTCCAGGCTTGAATATCTCCTCTTTCTTCAGTTTAATACCTTCGCCCGAATCGCTCACGGTCAACTCCAGAAAACGATTAGCTTCCAGGCGGGTTGTCACCTCAATCCGACCAGGGTTATTGCCGATCGCGTCAAGCGCATTTTTATAGAGATTCTCAAGCGTCCAGCTGAACAGCACCTCATCAACCAATACTACCGGATCAACCGTGACGTCGAGGACAAACTCAATATCCTTATGTGCCCTCCGGCCGATGAAGGACGCCGTATCTTCGATAATGCCGCGCACCGGTTGCGGTTTCAGGGTCGGCGGAAGTCCGATTCTCGAAAATCGCTCCAGCACCCTGACCATTCGTCTCAGGTCTTCTTCAATTTCAGGCAGCACCCGGTTTTTGCGTTCGGTTTTTAAGACTTCGAGCCAACCGGTGAGTGACGACAGGGGTGTCCCCATCTGATGGGCGGTCTCTTTTGCCAGGGCAGTCCAGATATGCTCTTCCTCTCCCTTCTTATAGACCAAAATTCCCCACAGACCCAAAACCAGAAAGATAAAAAAGAACCCCAATTGGAAAAACGGGAACAGACGCAGCATCCTGACTGCCGGCGACTGACCGTAGTGCACATACCCCAGGTTCACAATGCTCGAGTCGATCATTGCCATAATCGGAATCGGAGGATGTTCCTGGTCAAGCTTTGCCGCCAGGGTAACGAGACGGTCGGGTGCAATTTCTTCTTTCCCCAGGTTGCGAAACCCGGTTGGCACACCCGACGGATCGGTAACGATGATCGGAAAATCGATCTTCGTGATTACCTCGGTAAAGATAATATCCGACTCGGTTGAAATTGTGAGTGGTGTACTGCCTTCGCCCGGTTTGATTGTTGGAGCGTTATTCCACGACTCGACCACCGCTGCCGTATCGACCGTGGTTATCTGACTGATATACCGGGCATAGATGCGTTACCGGGTTTGAGTCTCATTCTCCAGGCGGCGGAACAGGCCTCGGGAATAAAAAAACCAGAATGCGGTTAAGAGTAACAGCCCGAAGATAAAATAAATCTGGAGAAATCTAATGCCGAATTTAAACGGCAGCCTCATTCCCACTCAATCCTATCCGCTCCCTTCCACGCTTCGTTTTACCGTGAGTCAGGATGAACCCAACCTGATCCAGAACCTGATCCGATTCGGCTCGAACGATCGAGTCGAGATTGAGCCCCTGCGCACCCTTTTCCACCAGGAGCAAAATCGGCCGGGAGAGGGCAAGAGCAATTTCAAATGCCACTGACGCTCTTCCGATAAAGAGATCACAATTGCTAACGAGCGCCGGCAGCAACTCGGGATCTTCAAGCTTCTTCCACTCAATGACTGCCGCATCAAACTGTTGCTTCAGTTTGAGCGCAAGCTCGGGGTTGATTCCTTCCGCCACGATCAGCCGTTTTCCGCTCTCGCCCAGAGATTTTATTAATCCTGCCGGGTTGCGCCGTTTGGGGACGGCAACCGTGAGCGGAATGGCACGTTCTGATTCAACCGCAACCAGCGAGGCGATTAAAGCCGAGTTTTTATCAAATTCGTCGCCTGCCACCCCGTCTTTAACCAACAAATTGAAAAACGGATAGCTCCCTTCCGCAAAAAAACCCCAGCGCAGCTCGGCCTGAGAGAGGAGTGCGAACTCTTTTGAACCCGGGCGGTTGAAATCCAGGTAGACCCCGGGTTTCTTCTTTAAACTCACGGCTAAATTCTTAAATTCGGACGAGAATAGTTTCGGTTCGGTTTTGTAAACCAGGAGTTCGTCAAAAATGCCGGCTAATTCTAAAAATTGACGTTCCTGCTCCCAACCGATTCCCCAGAAGCGTGCCCGGGGGTAGTTCTTTTTCAAACCCCGGACCGCGGGGACGGCAAAAATCGGGTTTGACTTGGGCAGATGAATCAAGAAATCGGATGCCGTCTCGAGGGTTTGTATTACCTTGGTCTCCCGCTTGAGCTCCCGTTTCTTAAACCAGAGGTAAATTGCTGCCCGCAAAGATTTCATTGCTCAATCATACCGCGACCGAAAGCATTGTCAAGGCAAACGGCACCGACGATATCAATCCCTTTGTCCGCCCGAGGTGTCCTGCCGTTCGCCGCTGCCGCTTCGACGGTTGATCACGGCCGCACTTTCCTTCCGGGCATGGGGCGCAGTGCTGCTTATGGTGCGGATAGGCTGTAGACGATTGATGCCGAAATCGTCCGTCTTAGCGCTTCGTTCCCGGCATGATGCCTTTAACGAGATACGAGCGTATCGGCTCCTTCTTCCCTTTCACCATCATCGGTTGTAACGCCGAAATCAAAAATTGACCGGCGGTCTCCTTAAATACCGAGTCCGAGACCATAATCTCGCCCGCCGCCGCCAATTCTTGAAGCCGCTGGGCTAAATTAACGACATCACCCACTGCCGTGTAATCCAACCGCTCCTGGGAGCCAATATTACCGACGACCACCTCGCCCGAGTTAATCCCAATTCCTACCCAAATTGGTTCCTTCCCCTGCTGGCTGCGCTCGATATTCAATTGCCGCATCGCTTCCTGAATCGCCAGTGACGCCCGAACCGCACTGGCGGCATGATGTTCTTCGACAATCGGCGCGCCAAAGATAGCCATAATACAGTCACCCATGAATTTATCGACCGTACCGCTGTACTGGAAAATAACCTTGGAGACGGTGGTAAAGTAGGAATTAAGGAGATTCACAACCTCCTCCGCCGGCAGCCGTTCGGTCATGGGTGTGAATCCCCGGATATCGGCAAACAGCACTGCCGCCGTCCGTTTTTCACCGGTCAGTGCATGGTGATACCGGTCCGGGTCTTTGAAAATCTCGCTCGTCACCTTCGGCGAAACATACCGGCGAAAAGCATCTTTGATCAGCTCCTTCTCCCGCAAACTTTTTGCCATACTATTGAACGCATCGGTCAGGTCACCAATCTCATCCCGCGACCGAAGCCGAATCCGCTGGTCGAAATCGCCCTGCCCGATCGCCTGCACGCCTCTCACCAGGGCTTTCACCGGCCTGACGATCAGCGATGCCAAAGAAAAACTCCCGATGATTCCGAAGATAATCCCGGTTACCGTAATCATGAGAATAATAATCTGAATTCGATTGGTTGTCGCATGGAGACTCCCCAGATCAAATCCGAGATGAACCTCGCCAATTGACCGTTCGGTTCCAAGCGTAATCGGCGCAACCGTCTCATAGCTTCTACCGGTAGTGACTTTCACCTGAGCTTCGGAATAGGGTTTTCGCCACAATTCGATAATGAAATCCGGCTTACCGCCCGCACCTTTTTTGACTATGGTCGGGGCCAAATTCCCATGTTCGTCGAGGATAAAAGCATAGACAACTCCCGGATGTTTGAGGGCATCAGCCATGATCAGTGTCAATGCCGGTTCATCGTTACCAACCAGGGCATCAACGGCATTGAAAGCGATCGTGTTTGCCAGAATCTCTCCCCGGATATTGAGCTCGGCTAAGAACGCCTTGCGGACCTGCCGGAGGATCAACAGACTGCCCGCCCCCATTAACACGACCACGAGCAGGAAAATAAGAAAACTCAATTTCAGTTTTATGCTCACCCGCATTATTCTATCTTACCGGCTCGGCACCCGCAGTCAAGAGAACAATCGAATACTTCTTCAGAAGTCTTCCTCTGAGAGTCCTGAAAAACTACATTTTACCTCAAAGCACAAAGAAAGAATTATTATAATTCATTAATTTTCCAAGTCTTTTTCTTTGTGTGCTTGCCCCATTAGATTACCTGATTTAATTATAGTATAATGTATATTTAATGGAGAATGCCCTTTGTGGTTAAAAATGGCTTCTTGAGAAGTTTCCCTCCCCTACCCTTGACAAACCCGAAAAGCAACCTAAGGTTAACCGCCTATGGCAATTCTAAAATTTCCTTCGTGTCTCTTCGTGGTTATGACTGGATTCAGGCAACCGATAAACTGGAAAATCCAAAAGGAGGAACAATGGTAAAAAAAGTTCTGCTCGGTCTGCTGACCGGCGCTATAGCGGTCGCGGTCGGAATGCAAATCGCTCCCCGAGAATTGATCGGTACCTATACGGTTACCGGAACCAACCCCAGTGGCTCCGGTTATTCAGGCACCATGATTCTCACCTTGGAACATGGAACGCTACGTGCTTCCGGTAGTATCGGCAACGGTCAAAATTTCTATGGCATCGCCATGCTCGAAGGCGACAAACTCGCCCTATCCTACGGGATCACCCAAAAAGGGGAAGAAGGAATGTCTTTCATTAATCTCAACCTCTACAAAGTAAAAAAGACCGACACCCGCATTGTGCTCGATGGCATCTGGACCGATGGAGAAGGCATCGGCCACGAGCGAGCGGAACAGGAATAGGAGGTTGCCATGAAAAAATATCTTCCCCTGATTTTTATACTGGCGTTAGCCTGTCCGGGTCCGGGTAAAGTGAAGGAAAGAGTAAAAAAACTTTCGCTTGATGATATCGCCGGCGGTTATACGGTCGAAGGCACCAATCCTGATGGATCGCAATACCAGGCTTCGATGATTATCAGGAACGATGGCGGGATACTCCGGGTCTCCGGTTCAATTGAAGCTACCGGTCAAAGTTTCAAAGGCATCGGCCTGATGATGGACGATGTGGTCGCAATCTCCTATACCATCGAGCTTCCAGATAAACCGGGCGAGCAGGGAGACCTCAATCTCATCGTTTACAAAGTGAGAATAGACGGAACCTTGGAAGGTAACTGGAGCTATGAAGGCGGCTCGGGGAAGGAAGTCGCCAAAAAGATAAAATAACGGACACCTTAATTTTTCCTCTTGACAAGGTTTCTCGGGAATTTTATAATTAATCACTCATAGTTCACCTCCCTTTCATCTCACTTCCTCTCTGAACCGCCCCCGCCCACCTTGGGGGCGGTTTTTTTTAACTATAAACGGAAAACCAACCTTCGTAGCCGCCAATGGACACGAAGTACCAATCTAAATTAATCTGTAATCTATCTTGATTTATCTGTGTGAATCTGTGGTTAACCTTTTAGGATTTACAATCCCCGGTGAAGCCCCAAACTCCGTGCGTAATCTACGACCTCCTCGAACTCGGCCGGACTGGGCTGGCCATGAAGTTCGGGATAGTGGTCTGCCCGATAACCGGGACGGTACTGAAACATAATATTAACATAGCTCTCCTGCGATAGCTCTTCGGCAATAAACTGTAAAACCTCAAATGAGCCGCCAATCCGGTTGGGCATAACCAAATGCCGAATCAGTAAGCCTCGTTCGGCTACCCCCTGCTGGTTACAGACCAGATCTCCAACCTGCCGGTGCATTTCCCGGAGCGCCGCCCGGTTGATCTCAGGATAGTCCGGTGCGTTGGAATACTTCCGTCCGCATGCTTCATCGGCATATTTGGTGTCGGGCATATAAATATCTATCACTCCGTCTAAAATCTTCAGAGTTTCGACTGAATCATAGCCACCGGAATTATAGACCATCGGCAGCTCAAGCCCGCTTTCGACCGCACCCTGCAACGCATCGACGAACTGCGCAACAACATGGCTGGGACTGACAAGATTTATATTATGGCAGCCGAGGTCCTGAAGTGCCAGCATCATCTCGGCCAATTGTTCGGGTCTCACCGTCCTTCCCTCCCCTAACTGGCTTTGATCGAAGTTTTGACAAAACACACAGTTTAAATTGCAATAGGCAAAAAAAATCGTCCCCGAGCCGTTTTTACCAACCAGTTCCGGCTCTTCTCCAAAATGAGGACCAACCGATGAAACTACTGGTTCGGCACCGGTCTGGCAATGGCCGAGTTCACCGAAAATCCGGTCGACTTTGCAATCCCGCGGGCAGAGCCGGCAGCAACTGAGCGTTTCAATCAATCGATCCCGTTTTTGGGCAAGCACTCCACTCCGGTAGGTTTCAAGATAAATCGGCTTCGGCATAGCGGTCGAGAAATTTTTTAACATCACCAATTTTGCCGGTGATCGGACAGCGGGGTAATGCGGCTAAAAATTTTTGGCCGTAAGCCTTTTTTACTACCCGGTTATCTAATATGCAGACTACGCCGTAATCCTTTTGACTTCGAATCAGCCGCCCGAATCCCTGCCGCAGCCGTAAAACCGCCTGGGGCAATTGATAGGACTGGAATGGATCCTGGTTCAAATTCTTTAATCGGTTGACGATCGCCGTAACCCGCGGATCATCCGGAACATCAAACGGCAGCCGGGTAATGATCAGGCAGAGGAGCGCCTCACCCGGCACATCCACTCCCTGCCAGAACGATTGGGTGGCAAACAAAACCGAAGGGATATCGCTCTTGAACTGGTCTAACAGTTGTTGGCGGGGACCCTCTCCCTGACAGAGGAGCGTAAACGGAAGTTCGTCCGGAGTCTGGCGAGCGAGACGCTCAAACACCGCCTCGAGCGCCCGAAAGCTCGTAAAGAGCACCAATGCCCTCCCCTTGGTTATCGCCAGCATCTCGCCAATTCGGCGGGCGGCTGCGTCATAAAACATCTCCTCTTCGGTCGGCAACGGTAAATCGGTGCCGATATAAATCAGTGCCTGCTTCTGATAGTTGAAAGGAGATGCAACCAGCAGTGCTTGATACTGGTCTAATCCGAGCCGCTGGCTGATAAAGCTGAAGTCCTTATTACATGCCAGGGTCGCCGAGGTAAGAATCGAAGTCGGTATAACCTCAAACAGGTATTTCTGGAGCACCTCGCCGACTTCGATCAGAGCGCTCTCGAGGACAATTTTATCCCGCTCGGCTCGTTCGACCCAGTAAACCGAATTCGAATCGGCGATCTCCAAAAAATTATTCAACCCGGTCCGGCGGCGCTCCACCCGCCGGGCATAACTCTCGATCTCAAACGCCAGATTCTCATCAACCTCCTGCTTATGGATTTCAACCAGCTCAATCCCAATCTGGCGTAACGTATCGTCGAGAATATTTTCGACAAAGTTTTTCTCTTCGACTTTCTTCTTACCGTCCCTGCCCAGCCACGCCCGCACTTCTGAAAAAAACGTTTTCACCTGCTCCTGGCCGCTGCGCACCAGCCCGGCGAGCCGCTCGCGCTGCTCATCACTCATTTCAATTCTCGTCAAAAAACCCCGACCAAACCTGGGATTATAGAGCGATGACAACAGCCGCCCAATGCCGGTATTGGAAAGCTCCAGTCCAAAGCTGTTCGCCGCCACTTCTTCCAACCGGTGCGCTTCATCCAGCACCACCGCCGCAAACTCGGGCAGGAGCCGGTAGCCGGTCTGGATATGAGCTAAGAGCAGATGGTGGTTGGCAACGAGCAGATGCGCCCCATCCCAGCGCGCCTTCGCCCGATAGTAAATACATTCCTGGTAGTAGGCGCAGCGCCTTCCCGGGCAGGCTTCAGAATCACGGGTAATTTTTTCGAGGATTGAAGGGACGACCGACTCGGGATAGTCAAAGAGAATCCCGGAGCTGATTTTAATCCAGTCGACAATTCGGGAAATTTCATCCATTTCTTCTTTCGTATCGAATAACCCGTAGGTGGTGGCAGTAAAAAGCCTTCGCTTGCATACATAATTCTCCTGGCCATAGACAATTTCGGTCTTCAGTTCATCTCCGACCAGTTTTTTAACAATCGGTATATCTTTATAAATGAGCTGGGTCTGAAGGATTTTGGTGCCGGTAGCGATGACGACTTTTTTGTTTTCTTTCAATGACCACAAGGCGGTCGGCAAAAGATACGCCAAGCTCTTGCCGACACCGGTACCCGCTTCGACCAGGAGATGGTTACCTGCCTCCAGGGCATCCCAGACCGCAAGCGCCATCTGCCGTTGTTCGGGCCGGTCCTCAAAATTGTCCATAATCTGAGACAGCCCGCCGGCAACCGCCAGCTCCTTTTCGATTAATCGACGGATTGTCACGGGTGAAACAAATAGGTTAGCGAATTTATCGAATGATACCGAATTACTCGAATAAAATTTTTGAAATATTCGGTCCGATTCGTCTTATTCGCTGTCATTGATGTCACTTCGTTCCATCTATCCTTCGGATTGCGGATTTTTTTTATTATCTATTCGGAACGGATATTGTTTGACAAAGACTTCCTCGAAATCGTAGACACCATGAAAATCTTCCTTCGTATCCTGTTCGGTTCGAGAGAGAACTCCAACCTCAACCATGTTGAATACGATCTCGCCGAAATCATCGGTCGCCTTCACTCCCCATGATTCAAAAACCGTTTTCGTCATCGGGCCGTACTGCCGGATAGCAAACTCCTTAATCCCGTCTAAAAGTTCCTTGCCGGTTAAGTGCCGCCTCATCCCTAATTTTTCCAGCGAATACTCCAATGCTGCCAAAAGGAAAAAATACGCCTCCGCCCGATAGCGATTATCTTTTTTTAAAATCTCGTCAATTTTTTCTAAGCTCGACTTCTGCTCCTGCGCCATATAATAATTCTACTCTAAACAACATCTTAATCAATAGGAAAAAGTTTGGAGTTACCTTGCCAGTTTTATTTGGAAATGATTTAGAAAGATGTAAAGCCTGTCAGTTAACTATTTAACCATCTAACCAGTTAACCAATATTATCTCAACCGCACAATTTTCTTTGTTGATTTGTATTCTTTCGTCTCCAACCGATAAAAATAGATACCCGAAGCAAGCCTCCGATTCTGATCATCTTTACCATCCCAGGAAACGGAGTAATACCCCGGCTTCTGTTTCCCATCCACCAACCTCCTCACCAACCGTCCGTTGACATCATAGACCTTCAGACCAACATGGCTCTCTATGGGTAGCTGG
>CAYHGV010000073.1:7434-14891 GCA_964356135.1 uncultured bacterium | reverse complement strand
CCTTCATCCTTTTCTTTCAAGGCCATAATTTTACAGGAAGTATAGGACATTACCATTCACCTTTTTTACCATTTAACAATTTAACTACTCGTTAATGGGCTTATTTACAACAGGAAAGGGATGAGATTGTCACGCTCCCGGAGTTTACCCTGAGTCCTTCGCCAGCGCTCAGGATAAACTCTCAGATGAGATTCTTGATGTCGTCCCACAGGGTGGGACTCCATCGATGCTTTGCATAACGTCCGCCATCCGCCAAGAAGTGTGGCGGATTCTTGGCGGACTCAGAATGACAGCGCCTCGAAACGAGGCGTACGACGCGGACTTCCAATTTAACCTTTTAACCATTGCGGCTCGAAACGAGCCGAACCATTTAACCCTTTAACCAAACGGTTGTTAGTCTTCGCTGCGGATTTCGCCGATCAGTTCTTCGAGGAGGTCTTCGAGGGTGACGAGACCGATGACTTTCTCTTTTTTGTCCTTAACCAGGGCGAAGTGCTCGCCTTTTTCTTTCATCGATTTTAAAGTCGCCAGCGCCGAATCGTCGGCGGCAACGCTGTAGGAACGGCGCAGGCGCATTCCTTTCGATAATAAAAGGTCTTTGGTATGGATGGTGCCGAGGATATTTTCAGGGCGGTCGCGGTAAACCGGATAGCGCGAATAGCGGTGCTCTTCGATAACCTGAGCTAACTTTTTCTTGGAAATTCCCTTGGGCACGCCCGTAACCTGGGACAGGGGTTTCATAATCTCCCGGATGCGGGTTTCGGTAAACGAAAAGAGGTTGGCGACGATACCGGCTAATCGCTCCGGGATATTACCCGCTTTTTCGGCGGCGTTTAATGCAACGAGAAAATCCTGGCGGGTCAATGCGAAATGGGGACGTTCTTTGGTCGAGCTCAGGGATTTCAAACGGAAGAGCCGGCGGAACGGACGGAAGGGCTGACTTAAGAACGCAAAGATGGGCGCGGTTCGGAGTGCGATCTCTTCCGGTGTCGCTTGGCCGAGCGCCTTGGGTAAAAATTCTCCGAAAACCAATGACAGCATGGTTACCAGTCCAATGGCAAGAACGGTGGCGTTGGGACCGAGAACCGCAACGAAGTGGTTGGTAAAGAGAAAGGAGGCGAGGACAACACAGATATTGGTTCCGATTAAAGTTATGATGATAATTTCTTCTTTGACATCCAGCAACCGGAGGGTCAAATTCGCCAGTCGCCGGCCGTCCGAAGCCCAGTTTACGACCCGAATGCGATTGGCGGCGATGAATGCGGTTTCGGTGCCGGCAAAGAACGCCTGGCCGACGATGAATATGAATCCGAATAATAAATCCATCAGGAGACTTTCCGGATGAGCACTTTTTCAATCCGATGGCGATGCACTTTTTTTATCTCAAACGACAGATTTTTATACTGGAATTTCTCGCCCGGTTTGGGCAGCCGACCGAGCTTGTGGGCGATGAAGCCGGAGAGCCGGTCAAAGGCGATGCCTTTGAACGCACGGCGAAAGACCCGGTTCAAAGTTTTTAAGTCCACCTCGCCGTCGGCTAAATAGCTGTAGGGTCCGAGACGGGCAAGCGGGAGCTCGCTCTTCAGGTCATACTCATCAATGATTTCGCCGAAGATTCCTTCGAGAATATCCTCGAGGGTGATGAGACCGGCGGTCTGGCCGAACTCGTCAATGACGATGGCGATATGGATGGCATTGCGCCGGAACTCCTCCAGCAGCACGAAGAGGTTTTTCGATTCGGGAATGAAGTTGGCAGGTCGGATGCAGGGGTCGATTTCCGCTTCTTTCCGCCTGCCGATTAAATCTTTGATATAGAGAATACCGGTGATGTGGTCGAGGCTTTTTTCGTAGACCGGGAGACGGCTGCGCCGCGCTTTTCGGATAAGCTCCAGGGTTTCTTTGACCGTGCTCCCCTTTTCAATTCCCGTAATTTCAAATCTCGGCGTCATCACCTCGGCCGCGGTCCGGCGGTGGAGTTCGACCAGGTTGTAAATAATCTCTTCTTCGTCGGCTCCGAGGACCTCGGATTTGTGTCCCAGTTCGAGCATCGTCTTGAGCTCATCCTCAGAGGGGAAAGGCTGGGGGTGTTTGGGCAGGAAATTTCCCAGCCGGGTGAGCAGAAAGTTTACCGGAAACAGGATTTTTCGTAAGACCGAAAGAATCGGAGCAGCAAAGAGGCCGATTGGTTCGGGATGGCGCACCGCAATAATCTTTGGAGTTATTTCACCGCAGGCGAGAAGCAGGACGGTCATAAAGACCGCACCGAGAGTCAAGAACAGGGTTTCATTGAGTTTGAACCGGTGTACGACGGTGAGGACGAGGAGGGTGAAAAGCGAGGAAGCGGCGACATTAACCAGGAGGTTACCGGTGAGGATGGTGCCTAAAAGCTCCTGGGGTTTGGATTTTAATCCCTCGGCTTTGGTTGCGCCCCGGCGTTTCTCTTTTTTGAGCCGGCTTAAGACCACCCGGGACAGAGAGAAGAGGGCGGTTTCCGAGCTTGAAAAGAACGCCGAGCAGAGGAGGAGGGCGACGATGGCGAGGGCGTAGATTAGCTCAGGCATGGGTAGGGTTTAACCACTGAAGACACGGAAGCCACGGAAAAGAGCGTAGGGAGTAGGGAGTAAGCAGTAAGGAGTAGGCAGTAGGGAGTAGGGAGTAAGGAGTAAGGAGTAGGGGGTAGAGCGCAGGGGAAAAAATTAATAAAAGGGAAAAATGGAAATTCCTTGGGGTGCACAAAGGAAATGATGAGTATAAAGAAATCGCAGTGGAGAGGTTCGGAGTATTGAGGCAAAAATTCATGACTTATTGGTTTTGTGGGTTTGCGGTTGTTTGAGGTAATACTCTTCTCGCTTTTTCATCTTTTTATGGGTGTAACCCACGAGATGCAGTAGACCATGGATGACGAGCCGTTCGATTTCGGTCTTTAGTTCGATGTCCGTGTCCTTCGCCTCTTTTTTTGCATAATCGAGGGAGATGTAAATCTCACCCAGAAATTTGCCGTCACCGGGAAACGCCAGGACATTGGTCGGCCGGTTCTTTTTTAAGAAAATGAGGTTGAGGCGTCGGATAAAACGGTTAGTGATAAATATTATGTTGAGCGAAGGATTACCGCCGTTTTCTTTCTTTATAATTCGTTGGGCGATCCGTTTGAGCTCGGTCCGGTTTACCCCGGTCGATTTTCTAACGGGGAGAACTGTTTCTGGGGCGAAGATCTCGATCTTCATCTTTGGGATACCTCACCCGGGGGTGAAAAACTCCTAAGAGAATCGGGTAGAGTGACTCCTGAATTTTGACCAATTCCTGCCGGGTGAGGGCACAGTTGTCAAACTGGCCATCGGCAAACCGCTCTTCGGTCGTTCCCTTAATAACCTTTTTCAGCCGGCTTGCCGAAATCCGTCGCTCGGCGCGTGCGGTTGCCTCGACCGCATCGGCAATCATCACCAGTGCCGCTTCTTTCGATCGGGGTTTGGGTCCGGGATAGCGAAACTCGTAATCGGCGGCATTGGCCTTGAGGCGCTCAGCCTTTTCGAAAAAAGTCTCCATTATCGTGGTTCCGTGGTGCTGGGCAATAATCTCCTGGATCGGCTGGGGCAGCCGTTCTTTGCGCGCCAGTTCCAATCCGTCTTTGACATGGGCGCCGATGATCAGACTCGACATCTTCGGGGTGAGCTTGTCGTGGGGGTTGCGTTTGCCGGACAGGTTTTCGATGAAATAATCGGGTTTTTTCAGCTTGCCGATGTCGTGCAAGTAACCGCCGGCACGGGCTAATACCGGATTTGCCCGGATTGCAACTGCAGCGGCTTCAGCGAGGTTGGCAATGACGATCGAGTGGTGGTAGGTACCGGGTGCCTCTATGACCATGCGCTGGAACAGGGGTCGATTCAAGTCTACCAGGTCGTTGAGGGTTAAGTTCGAAACCAAGCCGAAGAACCGTTCCAGGACGGGCAAGAGGAGGATGACACCGGCGGCGGAGATGATGCTGTTCAGCAGGGCATAGCCGACGAGCTTAGCGGTTTCGAGACTGAAATTCTGGTGGAAGAAAGCCATCGTAGCGAGGGCGATGAGGTAGCCTGCCGCAAGTGCGACCGCACCGTAATAGAACTTACTGCGCCGTCTGATTTTCAGAGCGGTATAGCTGCCGACCATCGCTCCCGTGAACATAAACAAAAAGAGTGAAAAATCGCCGCCGGCCATGAAACCGAGACCGACACTGGCGAGAAGAACGAAGAGGGTGGCGACTTCTAAATCGAGCAGGAGGGTGAGGAGCAGAGCGGCGATTCCAAGGGGCGTTAAATAAACCGAGATCAAGCCGACGACCTTGCCGACCGCAAGGGTTACGATGCCGAGGGTGAGAATCAGATACAGAGTCAGTTCGTCACGCCAGACTTTTGGTTTGCGAACGCGGCAATAGAGACCGCCGCTGACAAGGATGATAATCAGGAGAAGGGTGGTGCCGGCGAGTCGGAGGATGAAGTTCGTGCGGAGTTTTGTCGCTTCGAGCGCCTTCAATTTTTCTGCAATCTCGGGAGTGACCTTTTCCCGCTCGGCAACGATGCGCTCGCCTTTTACGACCAAACCTTTGTTCCGTTCGACCGCTCGGGCTGCTGCTTGGCGCCGTGCCTCGGTTTCCTGCCGGTTGTACGAGAAGGTTGGAGTTAAAAGAGAAAACGCGGTATAATAGAATGCGGACTGCAGGTTTTCATTCTGGGGATAAAGTTTTTGCGCTTCGCTTTGAAGGATGGTCTCGGCTTCATTCCTGCCGATTAAATTTTCTTCAAACTCCTTAAATTCGGTGGTTGCGGTCCGTATCGTCACCCAGGGACTGGTAATCGGGGTAATATTTTTTTCCGGCCAATATCCCTGCCCCTGGATTTTTTTTACTCTTGACTGTGCCCGGCTGCGAATCGACGGTCCGGCCGGCGATTCGAGGACCTGCTTGGTTGCCGATGGCACGACCACGAGGGCATTGGGTACCGGCGGAACGAAAATGTCGAGGACGGGCGGTATGGTGTTCCGTGCCTGGGTTTCTTCTTGTTCGATTGTTTTTGGGTCTTTGGGGATGGGGAAGGTGTAGGGTGCGATGATGTCCTGGGTGGCGCGGGAGCCGACTCGAGGGTGGTCACTGCGCGGCCCGTGCCATAAAAAAATAATGTTTGCGAGAACGAGGAAGAGGATGAGGGCGGCGGTTCTTCTAATGGTTGGGGTTATTTTTTTTAGATTCATAGGCTTTGATGATCTCGGAGACCAAAGGCGGTCTCACGACATCGAATTTATCGAAGTAGATGAATTTTATGTCCGGGATACTGATCAGCAGGGTTTGGATTTCAACCAGTCCGGATTGGCTCTCATGGGCGAGGTCGATCTGGGTGACATCACCGTCAACCACCGCTTTTGAATTCCAGCCCAGCCGGGTTAAGAACATTTTCATCTGGCCCGGGGTGGTATTCTGGGCTTCGTCTAATATCACATAGGCATCGGAGAGGGTTCGGCCGCGCATAAAGGCGAGGGGTGCGATTTCAATCACCTGGTGGTCGATAAGACGTCGTATCCTTTCAGCCGGGACCATTTCATAGAGAGCGTCGTAGAGCGGCCGGAGATAGGGGTCAACCTTCTCCTTATAGTCGCCGGGCAAAAAGCCAAGCGATTCGCCTGCTTCGACCGCCGGTCGGGTGAGGATAATTCGTGCCACCTTGCCCGTGCTCAAAGCGGCTACTGCCTTTGCCACTGCCAGATAGGTTTTGCCGGTGCCGGCCGGTCCGACTCCGATTACCATATCAAACTGGTCCATCGCTTTGATGTAGTCGGTTTGATGGATGCCTTTCGGTCGGATCATAAGCTTGGGGGTCTGGATGACGAGTTCGTCATTGACCCTTGCCGGCCGGGCGGTGAGCTGGCACTGGAGTTCTTCGCGGACTGCTGCTTGGTTTCGAAACCGGCCGTCCCGAATCCCTTTGATAAGCCGGGTGAAGAGATGTTTGAGCGCATCCGCTTCCTGCCGTTCACCTTCGATGATAATTCTATTGCCCCGGACGGTAATCTGACTTGAAAAATTCTCGCGCAGACGGTTGAGGTTTTCATCCGCCAGACCCAAAAGAATTATTGGATCGATGTCACCGAGATTAACTGATATTTTGTTCAGAGGGGTGAAGGATTAAGGGAGACCTTAGTTTGTTTACTAAGGTCTCCCTTTCTCTTACTGATCAATCCCTTGGTATTTGGAACTCTTGTCCAGGATAGATAAGGTCTTCGTCTTTGATCTTATCTTTGTTGGCTTGGTAAATCTTGGGCCAATCCCGAGCTTGACCGTAGATCGTAAGGTAGTTCGCGATCATCCACAGGCAATCACCCGGAATAACCTTATAGACATCGAGCCCAGGGATAAAGAGCAGCCAGCCCGGCAAAATGAAGTCCGGGTCTTTAATCAGGTCCTTATTTGCTTCGTAAATCATTGGCCACTTGCTGCCGTCGTGGTAGATTTCCCGCTTGGCAGCGATTGCCGCGAGATAATCACCCGGTGCGACGGTGTATTTGCCGTAGTATTTCGGCTTTTTGTTGCACTCGGCCAGCTGGGCTTCCAGGTCGGCGATCTTCTTATCGAGATCGGCAATCTGAACGGTTAAGGCATCAACCTTCGGCTGGAGTTCGGCAATCTTGGCGTTGGCTGCAGCCGTACGAGCCATATACTCCTCAATCATCGCCTTTGCCTCTTTATCGGTGAGCCTCTTCTCTTTAGCAACCAAGACCCCGGTGAAGGCTAAGGCGAGAACCAATGCGACTGCGATTTTTTTAGTCATGATTCCCCCTTACTTTCGTTTTGGCTGACGGGCCATACAATCATCGAGTTTCTTCTGGAGATCAGCCAGTTGTGCTTCCTTTGCCGCCAGATCCTGTTCTAAGCTTGTGAGCTGGGCCTGGAGTTCGTTCGCTTTCGCTTCAGATTGCTCGGCCGACATCCTCGCCTCTTCCAGTTGGGATAAGGTTTGTTTGTTGGCGTATTTGGTGCAACCGAAGCCTACCGCCGCAATAAACCCGAAGAGCAGGGCCAAGCGAGTCAGTTTTTTTAACATACCCACACCTCCTTTTACGTTAAGCTGTAACCCGCTATCACGATTATTTTTCATAGCCCATTTTAAGATATAGCCCTATTTTGTCAAGAGTTTTCTTACATTGGTAATGAGGACGCAGGAAATGCAGGAAACGCAGTAGACGCGGGAATGAGCAACGGAGCTTGGGCAGGGGAGAATGGGAGCGAGTAAACGCAGGAAGCGCAGGAGTCGCAGTAAACGCTTGACGCGCCAACGACCCTGTTTCTGAGGTACGAAACGAAGTGAAGTGCCGAGGAGGGGAGTTGTTCGTGTCATACATCCAGTATTTGTTAATGTATAAATTTACAAGGATTGTATGACGCGCCAACGACCCTGTTTCTGAGGTACGAAACGAAGTGAAGTGCCGAGGAG
>CAYHGV010000073.1:0-7334 GCA_964356135.1 uncultured bacterium | reverse complement strand
GGGAGTTGAACCCCTACCCCTTGCGGGACTGAGTCCTGAACCCAGCGCGTCTGCCAATTCCGCCACCTCGGCTTATCATTGGGGTCGTTTCACGACCCCGAACATCATTGATGGTGTCGGGCGAAGCCGTCTCGAAGTGAGCCGCCTTCAGAACCGCCACCGGTTCGTACTGACCTTTCGGTTCGTTTCGAGCCGCATGGTTCGTTTCGAGCCGCACGGTTCGCTTCGAGCCGCACGCCACCGGCTATTCGCTATTATTTTTCACCAGCTTTCGAAGATTCGCTCGACTATGCGCTCGACTGTAAGTCTTTTTGCTCTTATGAATCAACGGGGTTCGTAAGAACCCTTTGGGCCGCCGGGCGAGTGTCTTAACTAACTGGCTCTTCGATACTCGAAAGCCGAGACTTTTTCTTTTACCCAAAGTAACTCCTTAATTAAGGATAAGCCGATTTTTTATTATTGTCAAGAAGTATTGAAGAGAATCCTGAAAAAGTACACTTTACCACAAAGTTCCCCATTAGATTACCTGATTTAATTAACATTGATAACGTATATTTAATGGGGAGTGCCCTTTGTGGTTGAAAATAACTTATTCGGGTCTCTCGGCAGTTAGCCGGCGATAAAAACTTTTTCTTTAGCTCTCCAGGTCTCTTTTCATTCGCTCAAAGGTTTCCTTCGTGATCTCGCCACGGGCATACCGCCGTTTGAGAATATCTACCGGAGTCTCCGACCTGGTGCCATGACGGGACAAGAGCCACACGACTAGTGCGCCAACCCCGGCGAGCAGAATCAGCCAGAGGAAGACCCAGATAACCATATTCACTCCGCTCCAGGGTGAAGCAAAATCATGCATCCACATAAACCCTCCTTGATTTTATCAATTGGTTTAGGCTGAATTGGCATTGATGTAAACTGAGAAAAAATTAGCATTGATTAAGACCGAATTAAATATTGATAGAGACTGAAATTTTTTGCCCATCAGCGTGCCTCGGTCTGCATCAATGCCTTCTTCATCGGTGTTTGATCAGTTTTCAGCAATGGCTTGACATAATTGATGCTCGATCATGATGCAGCAATCCATAATTAACTTCCAGACCGGCAGCCCGGGCTTTTTGTGCCGCGGCATCGCTTTTGATGCCGGATTGCATTCAGATAACATAGGGACGGCCGAATTCCTGCCTGAGCTGAACCGCCTGTTCGACAATCGGCAGAACTGCTTCCGCTGGCCGAAAGATGTTGACGATATCTATTTTTTCTTTCAGCTCGCTGGGAACCGCAAGGAGACTGCGGTATGCCGTTTCGCCCAGGATTTCATCCGCGCCCGGATTGATAGGAATAATCCGATAACCCTGTGCCTGCAGATAGCGGGGGATGTAATAGGCGGGTTTAGCCGGGTTCTGGGAACAGCCGACTACGGCAATCGTCTTATACTTTTTGAGGATTTCTTTGGTTTTCAAAAAAACTCCTTAAAACTTTCAGCATAGATTATATCTAACCGGAACAAACCTACTTGTCAAGCCCGTCCAAAAAGAAGTTTTTCATCCCCTTTGGGGTTCAGGCGGGGTTGGGTAGAGAAGCAGGCCGAGGCAACGCTAAGGGCATGGTATAAACCAGACTCCCAATTTGTTACACCCTTTTGGGTATTCTATAAAACGAGCCGGAACCTTGTCAAAGGTTTTCCCAAAGCAATAAATTTTTGCTCTGCTATTCACTTTTTGTGGGAATGTCTTCCCGGCACGATTTTCGAAAGATTTAACGGACATAGAAAAGTAGACCAAGTCCCGCATCCGGGCCAGAACGATTCTCTTCTTCATCTTCAGACCACCAATGGCGATGTTGAAAACCGCTAAAATTCTGGTGGATGCTTATATCGAGAGCCAATCTATTGACGAAAAGCCATTCCAAGCCTAAGCCTATTCGTAAGACCATCTCCAGTTCAGTCCGGTCCGGATTTGGTGTGTAGTCATAAATAGAATAGACCATACCCCCACCAACGGTGAAATAGGGGCCAGCATTGGGTTTTATAGGTAGATAGAAAAGTCCGGACATAAGCCAGGGCCAGCTTTGAATATTGAGAGTATCAGAGAACCGCTCCGGTGCCCGATAATCAAATTCGGTCTCAACGGCTAAGAAGGAGATGGCTTTAAGTCTAAGGGCAAATCCGGCAAAGTAGTTACCCTTTTCTGAGTCTATGCTTTTATAATAACCAGCTTTCAGCCCAGCCCCATAATTCAAATTTAGTTGACCCATCATTGGCATCATCTGACTGTATAAACCCATCCAGGGTATGGTTAGTAGCGCCAATAAACTTTTATTCAAAATATTCTTCTCTACCCTGAGGAATGTCCTTGAACATCATCAATAGCATTTCTGGTCCATCGGGCAGTTCATCTGCTCTTCCGGTGTCATGGGACAATGAGTTTTTTGTAGCCGTTGCATCTGTTCCCGGCAGTTGCACATTGCCTGCTCAAGGACGAGACTATCCCCGGCGGCTTGGGTTTGTGCCTTTGTCAATAACCGATACTGGAATTGGTTGAGGGATTCGGCTTTCGCGATCAGCGGCTGCTGTTTTGCTTCGGGTAAAACGGTCGAGTGTTCCAGCGCCCGCTCGGCTTCTCCGAGCATAGCTGCTAAAAGCTGCTTGTTGACTTTTTTGTTTTTTTCTAAATCTTTTATGAATTCCTGGGAACGACGCTCGGCAAACTGAAGCCTCAGCTCGACCTGACCCGCCTGGTCAAAAGTAAAAAAGAACCGGACTTTCTCAGTCAAAAGTTTTATCGGATAGAGCGGGTCTCCGGGATTACTCTTCTGGGAAAAGAGACTGCCACTCAGACCCAGGGTAAGAAAGAGAATGATTCCAGCCGCGGCCCGTAGCCAGACACTATGGAAAACGGATGGCCGCCGAGCGTGCTGGAGTTTGGCACCGAGTTTGAAAAGGGTGGAGAGAAAATGGTCTTGGTCGATTTCCGGCTGGGGCAGTTGTTTCAATCCCCGGGCAAGTTCGAGCAGCTCGCGCAGATCGGTCGGAGCGTGAGCAGCCTGAGCCGAGAGGGAGCGGTCAAGAAGTTCGACAAGATTCAGGTCAAGTTCGTTTATCATCATGTCATCCGCGTGTTTCATTGCATGAGCTCCTTTAAGCGGCGCAAAGCACGGAACTGAATGACTTTAACCGCACCTTCGCTCTTGCCCAGTACCTCCGCAACCTCGAGGTTGGTATAACCCTGGATGAACTTTAAATTGATGACGGTCTGCGCTTCGGGCGACAGCTTGAGCAGGACTTTTCTTATACGCTCCTGGTTTAAAATCCGGGGTGCGTGATCCCGGGTGGTGACAAGAGAATCGTCCGGATCGCGCTCGACAGTAGCGGCTTTAGCTTTACTCCGGTAATAGTCAATAACCAGATTGTTGGCAATCCGGTAAAGCCAGGCGCTTAATGAACTGTGAACCGATCTGATATTATCGACCATTCTTACAAAAACCTCGGCGGTAAGGTCTTTTGCCGTTTCTTGGTCGGATACCCGATAGGTGATAAACCGATACAATCGGGGATAAAAGTATTTATATATTTCAGTAATAGCATGTTCGTCATATCTTTTTGCCTTTTCTAATATAGTAGACGGGAAATCTGTAGAAAAGTTACTCAAGGGATGGCGATCGAAGCGAACCGCCGAAATCTGAAAATCGGTTTCAGCGAGCGAATTATGGGATAAAGGGGGAAGATATGACCGTATTCCAAGAATTCCGTTATTAGCCTCCTGTAAGATGTTTGTTTATATAATCTGGAAAATGGGGTTTGTCAAGGGTCGGGGAGGAGACTGCAGAAAAAGTCATTTTACCACGAAATCCGCCAATCCGCCAAGAAGTGTGGCGGAGCTTGGCGGATAGAGCGACTACCAGGAGCTCAAAGCCACGAAATGCGAGGCATAGAGCGACTGAAAGGAGCTCAAATCAAGAAAACACGAAATTTGGAAAATCATTGAAAATACTATATTTATTTTTCGTGCTTTTACCGTTTCGTCCGCCAATCCGCCAAGAAGTGTGGCGGATCGTGGCGGATTTGAACTCCCTGCGGTCGTTCTATCGCGCGTCCATTCTTTAAATTGGACGCGACGGATAGCGTGATAATTTTGGTAGCTTTTCAACACAGAATTGGACCGAAGAGTCCGCGTCAATCCGGATCTACTATCTGCTTGACGCCACCGGAGTTTAAATTACAATTGGCTATGCCGAATTCAGTCAAAGATTTTTTATTGAAAAAACGGATTGGAGTTTTAATGGGAGGTTGGTCGAGTGAGCGGGAAATTTCGTTGCGGTCAGGGAGGAATGTCTGTCAGTCGCTCAAACGCCAGGGATTTGACGCGGTCGAGATCGATGTCGACCGAAATTTTGCCAACCAGCTACAACAAACGAAGATCGATATTGCGTTTGTCATTCTTCACGGCAAACCGGGTGAAGACGGGACGATTCAGGGCGCACTCGAGCTTGCGGGAATACCCTATACCGGCTCCGGGGTCGAGGCATCGGCGATCGGTATCGATAAGATAACGACCAAGATGCTGTTTGAACGAGCCGGGATTCCGACGCCGGACTACGTTGCTATTCCGGCACATTCGAATTTGAAGGACAAAACCGGCGAAGCGGAAGAGCGGCTACGTCTGCCCGTGGTTTTGAAGCCGCGGTACGAAGGTTCGAGTGTCGGGGTGGAGATTATTAAAGCTAACGATCTTCTCGTCGAAAAATGTCAGAACGGACGTGATATATTCGGCGACATTTTTTTAGAAAAATATGTCAAAGGGATGATCGCAACGGTGGGAATTGTCGGATTGCGGGCGATGCCGGTCCTGGAGCTGGTGCCCAGGCAACAGGAATTTTACGACTTTGAAGCGAAATACACCAAGGGTGCTACCGATTTTATCGTTCCCGCCCGATTGGATACCGAGACGACGGAGATAACTCAAAGGCTTGCCCTCTTGGCGCATACCACAATTGGCGCCGAAGGGTTCTCCCGGGTCGACCTGGTGGTTCTGGATAACAAGCAGCCGATGTTCCTGGAGATCAACACCCTGCCCGGGATGACCGACCTTTCGGACTTGCCGGCAGAAGCCGCTTCTATCGGTATCTCGTACGATGAGCTGGTCTTTGAGATATTGAAGAGCGCGCTGCGGTTTTTCCCGAAAGATTTAAAATGATAAAACCAGGAGGTGATAGATGAAACGTGAATTCTGGAAAATGACCGCGGACGAGTTTGCCGATTTAGTGCCCAAGCGGATTAACAGCTGTATCCTGCCGATCGGAACGATGGAGGCGCACGGGGTGATACCGATCGGCACCGACACGATTATCCCCGAGAAGTTTGCCCAGATATTAGCCGACCGGCTGAACCTTTTGATTGCACCGCCGATTTACTACGGGGTTACCCGTTCACTCATCGCCCATCCCGGTTCGATGACGGTGACACCGGAAACGTTTGAAAAATATACCTACGAGGTTTTGGCTGCGCTGATTAACGTCGGCTTCCATAATGTTATCGTTCTCAACGGCCACGGCGGCCATTTCGACGAGCTGAAGCGGAATGCCTATAAACTCTATCAGGAGAAGAAGGCGCGGACAATCACGGTCCACTGGTGGGTGCTTTGCCAGGATGTAACCGAGGGGATTTACGGTAAACGGGGGGGCCATGCGGCAGTTGATGAGACGGCGGTAATTCTTGCGACCGAGCCAGGGTTAGTCCAGAAGAGCCGTTACCGGCCCGAGCAGGCATATCTCGATAAAGCCGGACTCCTGCCTCACCCTCATCCCACCCGGATTGTAGTCTACGAAGCGGGCAACCCGGAGATAGATTTTAACGAGGAGCGGGCAAAAGAGTATTTTACCGCCTGCACGAATAAGATTGCCGAGGAGATAACGAAAATCTTCCGTCTCTGGCAGGCTTCGGGTGTTTAGAAGTAATTACACGCGGATGGACACGGATAACGACGCCGATGCACACGGAAAAGTTATCAGTTGTAGAAACAGACCTTTAGGTCTGTTTTCTCTTTTCACGGCTCTCGATTTAAAACAGATTATTGTCTTCGTTCTTCTTCCGGTTTTATGCTCCGCAAACAGGATTGTGTTCAGCGGTCAATATGCTTTTGCCCTGACGGGTTCCGCGGTCCTGAAATATGACCTCAGCAGCCAATCGGAGGTGCAAAAAATAGGTTTTTTTGGAAAGCCGTTGAGCATTGAGGGCAGAGACGCCCTCTATCTCTTAACCACCCGGGGCTTGTTCAAAACCAATCCGACCAGCGGTCAATTTATCGATATTTTCCCGTTATACGAATTTCCCCAGGCGATGTTTCGCTATAAGAATTCACTCGACCTGTTGGCTCAGAACGAGCTGATGATATTCGATATCGCCCAAAAAATTAAGATCCGGTACAGCATTGCGTTGGAACCGGCTCCACGGATTTGGGTTTTTTCAGCCGACGAAGGGCGGCTCTTTTTAGCAAAACCAGAGGGTGGGCTCGAAATTTTTGAAGAAGGGAAGCGGCAGTTGAAAACGCATCCGTTTCCAGCCGGAGCGAAAAAGATCGTCGCAGCCGGTCCGGTTCTCGCCGGTACGACCCTGCGGGAAATTTTTATCTATGATTGGAAAAAGGGGAAAATGGTACGGCGGCTGCCGGTTTCAGAGCCGGTGGTCGATATTGCTTACAACGGAACGGTGTTGGCTGCCAGCACCAACCAGCAACTGGTAGTTGTTGATATCCAGAAATGGCAGGTTGTGACAAAACAGTCTGCACCGGGCTGGAGTCATTTAGTAATCGAAAACAATCAACTGTTTGCCAGTCAGGGGAATCGGGTGCAGATTTTTAATCTGCCCGGGTTGGCGGTGGTAGGCGAGGAGCTGTTTCCCGAACCGGTTGAGGAGTTTGCAATCGAACCCCAAACAAAGAAATTAGTCGTGGCGAGCGAAAACCGGTTGTATTGGAAGGGCGGCGGAGTAGAAGAGCAGCCGGTTCTGATTTCATCACCGCCGATTGCAGTTCCGTCACAACCAACCGACTCGTTTTTTTCGATTCAGGTCGGTGCCTTCGGCTCAAAGACCAATGCCGATAACCTGGGGAAGGAGTTGAACAAAAAAGGTCTTTCCTATTATATCGTTGACGAGAACGCGATTTTCAAAGTGAGGGTTGGATATTTCAGCTCCAAAAGCGAGGCACTGGTCGCGAGTGGTGGGCTCCAAGACCACCAACCGTGGGTGATGAGCGATCGAGTCGTCGAGACGGTCAAGCCGGCTGCCGGCATGGATGTAAACCATGACGGTAAAATCGAATGGGTTGTAAATCCAGACGAAC
>CAYHGV010000072.1:0-15050 GCA_964356135.1 uncultured bacterium | reverse complement strand
CAGGAGGAGGGAATCGAAATCGTTCCGCTGATGACCCCGGTGGCAATTGAACCGAAGACCGTCGTGATGGCAAAAACCAACTGCCTTGAAGGGCGAGGGACACCGGTAGAAATAGTACCGGATTGTGAATCTAAAATTCGTTTGGATAGTATCGTCATGGCGGTCGGTCAAAACCCTGATACCGCATTTCTCAATCACCGTGTCAAAATCGATGGACTGGGAAACATTCACGCCAAAAACGGTCGAACCACCCATCCTAGGATTTTCGCCGGTGGCGATGTGGTGCTGGGACCTCAAACCATTGCCCATGCCGTTGGCCAGGGTTTAGTTGCAGCCGACCAGATCGATTATGCGCTCCGGCGAATTCCCCGATTGTTCCGGCAGTTGATGAAAGAAACCTATTACCCGCGCTCGGTTAAAATATTCAAGCTGAACCCCCAACCACGGATCCACATCCCGCATCGTGAAATCGCCCAACGCCTTCGCGACTTTCAAGTCGTTGAACTACCGGTTTCTGCCGATAGCTTGCTCGATGAAGCAGAACGCTGTCTGGTCTGCCCACTCCGCTACACGCCGTAGCGGCTGAACTTTCGTTATCCTTCCTTGTATTTTCCCCCGTCATTGCGAGTCCGCCACGATTCTTGGCGGGCGAAACGCGGCGCGTCCAAATAAGATAGTGGACGCGACGTAGATGGAGTCCGCCACGCACCTTGGCGGACGACATCAAGCAATCTCATTTGTTAGTTGTAATGGAATACAAATAATAACCCTTCCGTGTCGCCATGAAGTATGGCGAATTCAGTGTCTTCAGTGGTTTATCGGAGTTCTTGAAACTAAAAATAGAATCCCTGCCGATAATGGTGCGGGTTGACTTTAGTCAATCGCTCTTTATACTGAAGCGGATAATCAGCCCTGACTGATTGAAAGGAGTTAAACGCTATGGAAAATGGAATCCTTGCACTCACGAAGTGCGCCGGCTGAGCATCGAAGATCGCCAAAGCGCAGTTGGCGCTGGCTTTGTCACATCTGCCCGCGATTGAAGATGCCAATCTCCTGGTCGGTCTCAATACCGCGGATGACGCCGGAGTGTATCGCATAACCGATGAACTCGCATTAGTCTATACGATCGACATTCTAACGCCGGTGGTCGACGACCCCCGGGTCTACGGAATGATTGCCGCCGCAAACTCAATCTCGGATGTCTATGCGATGGGAGGCGACCCAAAACTCGCTTTGAACATTATCGGCTTCCCGGCTCAGGGCGACCCGAAGGTTTTGGGCGAAATCCTCCGGGGCGGACAAGACAAAGCTCGTGAAGCCGGCGTAACGATCGCGGGCGGCCATACCTTCAATTCCGAAGATATCAAATATGGGCTATCGGTCATCGGCTATATCCATCCCCAACGGATAATCACCAATGCCGGAGCAAAACCGAATGACGTAATTATTCTTACCAAACCGATCGGCGTCGGTTCAATCATCCAGGCGGTTCTCTTGAAGCGAAGTGCGGGGATTGATCTTAAACCGGTGCTTGACTCGATGGCGGAGTTGAACCGCGAAGCCTCCCGGGCAATGCGGGAAACCGGCGTTGATGCTGCAACCGATATTACCGGCTACGGACTTGCCGGACACCTGGTTGAGATGGCGGAGGCAAGTAACGTCGGTATTGAACTCTGGGCATCAAAGATCCCGGTTCATGACGGTGCTTTGGAAGTTTTAAAGAATGGCATCTTTGAACCAGGGATAACCATGAACCTCAACTCTTTTAAAGATAAGGTTACTGTTAAAGATGTTGAAACCTACATCGGGCAGATTGTGTTCGGCGCCGAAACCTCGGGCGGCTTGGCGGTCGTTCTGCCCGAAGACAAACTCAACCGGTTCTTGGAAAACCACAAAAAACCGGCAGCCGTTATCGGACGGATCACCAGCCAAAACCCCGGGTTGGTAAGTATCACCGGATAAGGGTCTATGGGAATGTTAGCTGAAATTACAGACAAGCTGAAAGGAGGCTCTGATGCCTAAATACCTGATTACCCTACCGCCCATGCCGGTCGACCGTCTGAAGTCAGCCTGAAAGTCTGTTGTCCAGGCTTCCGGCGGAAGCGATCTTAAAATGGAGCGGTCTTATATCGATGAAACCAACGGTCAGGCGATTTGCTGCTGGAATGCACCCGACCGCAAGAGTGTTGAAAATCTTTTTTCCCGGGCGCAGGTTAGCCCCGAGTCGATTCGCGAGGTCACCGAACATAGCGGTTAACTGAACCTTTAATTAAGGGTTAAAAATAACTGGAGTTTCCCCATTTTTTAAAAAATGTAGTGCGAACCTTATAGTGTAGTGTCCTCACTTATTTTTAAAAATCAGAAGACATTACACTCGTTCGCCTATTTTTTATTTTTAGCGGGGCTAAAGCCCCGCACTACAGGTAATTGTGTTCTTACTCTCGACTGTCATTTTGGGTAATAAAACCTATCGTTTAAACGAGTTCCATTAACAATTTTGGGGTATGTCCAGTTAAAAATAACTGTTGACAGCACATTAACCGGAGGTATAATTATTTGATGGATAGTAATAGAGTAATCCTTTTCGGTGGAGGGGAAAAATGAATCCGCCCGTCTTCGAACCCGGTCGGGTTCACCAGCCAGACCTCCCCTCCCGTATTCACCTGCAACTAAGTAATCTCAACAAAATTTCTCCCACCCGGGTTTTCATAGCTGACTCGGTTTTAGCCGGCGGTATGAAGTGAGGCTGCCGACGCCGAGACCTGGTCAGGTCTCATTCAAAACCCTTAAGTCTCATTCTGCATCAAATGATACTGTAAGTCTAAACCGCTCCTTCCCCTCAACTTTTAATATCAATCTCCCCTTATCCAACACTAACCAAAGAAACACCTTTAACCGTAAATAAAATAAGGAGGAACAATGAAATACCTGAAAGACTATACAATCAAGGATGTCCAGGATGTCTATGATGGTCCTGGTGGACTGCTCTGGGAAGCGGTGATGAGTGAGCAGATCCATTCCGGCGGACCGGAGGCAACCGATTTCCTGGCTCAGAAACTCGGCCTTAAAAAGGGCAAGGTGATTGTCGATATTTGCAGTGCGCTCGGAGCGCCGGCACGGCATCTGGCGAGCAAATACGGAGTAATGGTCAAAGGGGTGGATGCGACCAAAACGATGATCCAGAAAGCCCGGGAACGGACGACCGCCGCAAAACTCGACCACCTGATTGAATACTACGAAGGGAATGCGCTTGACCTGCCATTCAAAAAAGAGTCGTTCGATGTCGCCTGGGGACAGGAAGCCTGGTGTTATGCCACCGACAAAAATCGGCTTATCCAGGAAGCCTACCGGGTTTTAAAACCGGGCGGCTTGATCGGTTTCACCGACTGGATTATTACCGGCAAAATAACTCAAAACGAATTGGACCCGCTCTACGATTCGATGGCGTTTCCTTATATGGAAACATTCGCCGGCTACCAGGAACTGCTCAAACAAAACGGGTTCAAGATACTCGAAGCCGTAGACCAGACCGAAGAGTTCGCCCAATGTTTCGACCAATACCACCAGAAGGTAACGGTCGAATTAAAACCGACGATCCTCAAAAATTTTGGGAACGACCTCTACGGTTTTGCCGAAAATCTCGTGACCATCTGGCGCAAAGCTGCCAACGACCACAAGGTTGGCCGGGGGCTCTTTGTCGGACAGAAAAAATAAACCAACGGCTCGTTTCTTCGGTTTTTTCGAGGAAACGAGCCGCCTTTATTCAACACCATACTCACACCCAGGGAATTTGCACTAAAACGCCAGTCGTTGTTTAGAAAATCGAAGGACTGTTCCTGAGGATTGACGAACGATGAGCAGCTCACTATTATTGGGCAGTTGAAAGGAGCATGAATGAACTTTATTGAAATACAAAAAGCCCTGGTTGAACTCGATGCCGACCGGGTAAAGAACCTGGTTGCCACTTTGCTTCGGGAAAACTGTCAACCCCGGGAGATTTTGGAAAAGGGTTTGATCCCGGGCATGAAAGAGGTCGGGCAGCGTTTCAGCCAGAAAATATATTTTGTGCCTGAGGTGCTGCTCGCATCCGAGGCGTTTTATGCCGGGTTCGTGCTCGTCAGCCCGCTACTAAAATCAGAACCGGGAGATAAAAAAGCGAAAGTTGTCATCGGGGTCGTCGCTGGCGACATTCACGACATCGGCAAAAATATCGTGAAAGTCATGCTCGAAGCTTCCGGCTTTGAGATTGTCGATCTCGGCAAAGATGTTTCGGCCGATAAATTCATCGATACCGTTTTTAAAGAAAAACCGGAGGTTCTGGCACTTTCCTCGTTAATGACCACGACCATGCTGGAAATGGGAGCGATCATCAAACGGTTGCGCGAACAGGGCTTAACGAAAGTTACCAAAGTAATCGTCGGCGGTGCTCCGGTTACCGAGGATTTTGCCCGCACGATCGGCGCTGATGGCTATGGCGAAGATGCCGTCCGGGCAGTAGAGCTGGTAGAACAATTAACTCGTGGATAGCATCGAAGCGGTCCTCGCCCAAAAGAAAAAGTTCGCCATTTTCCCAATCGTCTGCGCCGACCACTGTGCCTGGCTCTGTAAGCTGAGCCTTGCCGAAGTTGCAACCGACGGGGAGAAACTTTCCCGGGTTCTGGAATATGGATATAAGCTATATCGCTACGATATGGTTCTGGTCTTTTCCGACCCTTATGTCGAAGCCCAGGCACTGGGCTGCCCGGTCGAATTTAATCCCGAACCACAGCTCTCTGGACCGGCACCGCATCTTACGGCAATCGAAGCGTCACCTGCTGACGGCGCGGTTGACCGAACGACAGTAATTATCAAAGCCGCACGACTGCTCAAACAACGGGTCCCGGTTCCGGTTTTTGTTTCGATCAAAGGCCCCTTTTCCCTCGCGGCATTCTTCGCCGGCACAGAAACCTTTTTGAAACTGCTGCTTACCGATGCCTCGAAAGCAACAGCAGTTATTGAAACCGCGGTCGATTTTCAATTACATTATTTAGAACGCCTCCTGGAACTCAAGGTGAACATATTCATCGGCGACCCGCTGGCATCAGCGAGCGTCATCTCGCCCGAATTGTTTGCTCAATTCGCTTTTGAACCATTGAGCCGGTTAATAAAAAAGATAAAAAAAACCGACTCGCTCGTCGGCATCCATATCTGCGGCGAAACCCGGCCGATAATCCGATTGCTCGATGCGCTCGGTGCTGATATCTTGAGCATCGAAGATATTACCCCCCAAACCAAAACGTTAAAGATGGGCGGGGTTTCGACCGCAACAATCTTTTCAGGAAATAAACAAAAAATCGGCGAGGAGATTCAGACCGCTTTGACCGAACCGTCGCTCGTTCTTGCAACCGGTTGCGATGTCCCGATGACGACCGCTCCCGAGGCTATCAAGACAATGATCACAATCGGCATGAATTTCTCCAAGTTCGATACTGCCTTCCCGGATACGGCATTCCCGGTCGACCGCTCTCGAACCTAAGATGAAAGTTGTCCGGCTGCACGCCCGGGGAAAAACCGTTTTGATCAAGCTACTTATTAAACAGAACATTCCGGTTACCGCCTCCTGCGGTGGACGGGGACGCTGCGGTCAGTGCCGGATAAAGATCAAATCAAAGCCCCAACCACCGGACGAAATCGAATCGCTCTTTATTCCCCGGAGATTATTGACCGCCGGCTACCGGCTGGCGTGCCGGTATCAAGGCGCAGGTGAAATCGAGCTCCTGCTGCCGGCAACCAAACCCAAAAAAAACATTTCCCGCAAAGGTGTTGGGCTTGCCCTCGATATTGGCACAACCACCCTGAAAGGTGCTGCCGTCAATCTTAAAAGCGGAAAGGTTGTCCAGCAGGCATCGGTCTTTAATCCTCAGAACAGCCTTGGTGGCGATGTCATCACCCGGATCGGAGCCGCCCTCCAGGGCAAACAGCGGCTTTTGAAAAAATTCCTTGCAGCTGGTATTAAAGAAATTACCGGACGACTTGGGGTCAAAAACCCACTTTTTACAACCATTGTTGGTAACCCGGTTATGCTTTCATTTTATCTTGGACGGCCGGTTACCGGGCTGGCAAAATTTCCGTTTCGAGCCGGGATTAAACACGGGCAGTTCCTCAGTCATCCTCCCCGTTATATTTTCCCTATTATAGGCGGATTTGTCGGCGGCGATACCATCGCCGGCATCCTGGCAAGCGGCATCATGGGCAATCGAGGCACTTGCCTGTATCTCGACCTCGGGACCAACGGTGAGATAGCATTAGTCTCGGGAAATACAATAACTGCTACCTCCACCGCCGCCGGCCCGGCATTTGAAGGCGTGGGCATAACGATCGGCAGCCTGGCAAAAGCCGGCGCCATCGACCGGGTCGTCTACAAAAACGGATTCAAAATCCATACGATCGGTAATCGGCCGCCGGTCGGCGCCTGCGCTTCCGGTCTGATTGATCTCTTATCGGTTCTACTTGATCTCGACTGGTTACGGGAAGACGGACGGCTGCTTCAGAGCCCGCAACAACCGGAAATTACAATTACCCAGGAAGATATTCGTAAGCTCCAGCTGGCAATCGGTGCGATCCATACCGGCATTCAAACCTTGTTACAAAAAGCGGAGAGGAACTCCTCCGATATTGAAACCGCGGTACTGACCGGCGAATTCGGGTCAGAGCTCAATCCACGATCGCTCGAACGGCTGGGGATTCTCCCCCGGGGAATAAAAACAATCACCTTCGAGCGTGATTTACCATTACAGGGGGCAATACGAACATTACTCGACAACGCGGCAATTGCCGAGATCAAGCGAATCGAAGAATCGGCTACCCATATCGAACTGGCAACCGATCCCGATTTCCAAAAGCGCTTTGTTGCGGCACTGAAAATGGCGCCATGGAACTGATCGGTTACACCTGCTCCTACATTCCGGTTGAATTACTTTCCGCGACCGGATTTCGGCCCTATCGGCTGCTCCACGGTGACCGCCGGTTGTCACGAGCCGCGGAAGCACTGGTCGGGATTGACGCCTGCCCGCTGGTAAAGTCTAACCTCGGCTTCGTGCTGGAAAACAAGGAAAGATTTGTTGCACTGGTCGGCACCACCGGTTGCGACATGGCACGCCGGCTGTTCGACATCGTAGCGTCAGCAACCACCATTCCGACCTTTCTTTTGAACAACCCCCGCACCGATAACCCAAGAATATTTTATGACGAGATTGACTGGTTGCAGGGCGAACTCGAACACCTCGCTCACAAACAATTCAATGACCCGGTCATCCAGCGCGAGATTGAACGGTGGGAAGGTTTCCGGGCAGCCGTACAGGTTCTGGAAGAAAAACGGAAAGGTGACCCTTCCCGTATTTCGACCACCGATTTTCTTAAGGTTGTAACCGGGTATCATCAGGGCACGATCGGTGCCCCCGTTCCCAGCATCGAAGAACGAACTTCGTCTCAGCCTCGGGTGTTTCTCCTCGGCAGTCCTGTGCCGTATGAAGCCGGGCCGATTCTTTCTATGTTTGAACAACAGGTCAGAATCGTTGGCGATTTCAATTGCGGCTTATCCCGGTTTTTAACCATCCGGATTGCCAAAAAGAATTTAGCCGGCATAAAAAGCGCATACTACCATCAACCGCCCTGCATCTTCAAGCGACCCAATCGCCTCTTCTATGATTGGGTTAGTAGCCGACTCCAGGACCTCCGCTGTGCCGGGATAATCGCCTGGACACTCGATTATTGCGATAATTTTGAATTTGAACTAAAAAAAATGGAAGAACTGTTCGGACTGCCGCTGCTCCGGGTCAGAAGCGATTTCTCCTACCAGCACCTTATCACCCTCAAGACCAGAATCGCCGCCTTTTGTGAGATGCTCTCCCGGCACGGGAAAAACTGAGATGGGTCGAATGTCCACGCCGGTTATGTTTGAAGACCCTCCACCTAAAAAAATCACCTTGCCGGAATGGAGCCAGCAATTCCGGCGTATCGACGATGCCCTCATTAAAAAATTCAGGTACTACGATAATAGCGAATGGGGAACGTATCTTTCGCCGCCTGCTACCTTTATGGTCTATGGCTTACGGGAACTGAAACGATTGAAATTCGACAACTCGTTAGCCGCGCTTCGGATGTGGGGGTTTGTTTTCAACGAAACCGAACGGCTCTTCCGTGCCCATCAGAGTAATAAAAAAGTGATTGCGACCATGGGCGATCTTGGTATTGTGCCGGTGATTGTGCTCGCCGTTCCCAACTGTATTCCGTTCTATCCGGAATGTATCTGGTGGACGCCGTTTTTGAAAGAGTCAACCGAACTACTGGATTGTGCCAGTATCCTCGGCGTCCCGGAGGCAACCTGTTTTTCCAAAGCCGCGCTGTCGGCATTCCATAAAAAAGCATACTTTCCCAAACCGGACCTGGTGATCGCCTCCACCGGCGCAACCTGCGATGACTATTCCTGCATTATGCAGCGGGTTCTGGATTTCGGCTATGAACCGGTCTGGCTGGAAATACCCTTCCGGCGGAAGGCACAAACCTATTTTGCCGACACCACCTACGACCATCGTTTCCGGCAGTATCTGGTCGATGAATACCGACGGCTCTGGCGCCGTCTCACCGAATCGACCCCGGCCGACCAATCCGACCGATTACGCGAGAGTATCAAAAAGGCAAACCGGCTGAGAGCGCTGGTCGATAAAATAAAAAAATTATCCGCCACCGCCCGGCGTGCTCCGCTTCCCGCGCTTGAGTTGATGACGATTGAATTTGGCAGTCTCTACGGCTATGCCGATTTTGATGAATGGCTTGACATCGTCGAAATGCTCTATCAAACGGTAAACCAGCGGGTTGAAGCCTCGACCGGCGTCCTCGATGAAACTGCCGTCCCGATTGCCTGGGTTACTCCTTCGGCTGACCCGATGCTGCTCAATCTGGTTGAAGACCTCGGCGCCCGAATTGTCGAAACCGAATATGTCATTAACCAGGCACTGGTTCCGATCGAAGAAACGACCGAACCGTTTCCCGCCCTGGCCGAGGCATTTTTCCAGGCATCACTCATCGGTTCGACCGAAGAGCGGGTGAAAAGAATCCGGGACGGGATAAAAAATAAAAAAATTGCCGGTGTTATAATCACCACCATGCTGGGTGCTTCCCATTGTTCGATGGAAACCCGCTTGATCGCTCGGCTGTTGGACGACGTGCCGGTGCTCGCGATCGATGTGCCGCCGCCGTTCGGCATAACCGAGCAGATGAAAACCCGAATCGCCGCTTTCGTCGAAACGATACGGTTTAACCAGGCACGAGGATGAAACAAGCGACCGGCGGCACGATCGGTGAGCGGTTAACGCCCCGGGAACGGTTTGGGCTTTTAGTCATCGATGAAAACCCCGATCGCTGCCCGGTCATACCACTGGTTACCTCTCATGCCGCTGCCGTCGCCGATATTCAATTAAAGAGATATTACACCGATGGCACCGCGATGGCGGAAGCACAGCTCATCGCATTGGAGGAGTATCGTCACGATGCGATTTCAATTTTTTCTGAGGTGGGCATTATTGCCGAAGCGCTCGGTTCCGAATTCTTCTATCCCGACGATGACTTGCCGGTCCTCAAAGTCCCGGCTCTTGAAAAAACCGGCGTTCACGACTTGGTCGTCCCGAATCCAAAAAACGATAAGCGGTTGCCGCTTTACCGGGAGGCAATCGGGCACGCCTATCGGGCAGTCGGCGATACCGTTCCGATTCTCGGGTATGTACCCGCACCCTTCACCACCGGCATGATGCTTGCCGACCAGGAGCAATTCCTGGTTGCGACCTTAAAAAATCCGGCGCTGATTCATAGCCTGATGGAAATTTCCCTCAAAGCGGCAATCGAATTCTGTTACGATATCATCGATGCCGGTGCATTGCCTATAATCGTCGACCCGCTTGCCTCCTCAAGCGTCGTCAGCCCCAGAGTTTACCAGGAGCTCGCGCTGCCGTATGAACAGGCATTGATCCGATTTCTGCACCGCTACGATTTTGATGTGATTCTCCATATCTGCGGCGATACCGGTCCGATCCTTCAGCTCCTTCCCCTTACCGGCGCCGATCTGGTGAGCCTGGACCAGGTAGCGCTGGCAACGATTGTCGAACAGCTATCACCGACCATGAGAATAATCGGTAACTTTAACACATCCTCTCTCGCCTTCCGAACTCCGGCAGAGATCAGACTGGAGGTGCAGCAAATGGTAAAAAAAGGAAAAACGGCGACCAAAGGCTATATCGCCTCAACCGGCTGCGAGGTGCCGATCCGGGCACCGGTAGAAAATGTCCGAGCATTCATCGATGCCGCCAAGGAGGTTGGATGGTACTGGGAATAGATGTTGGCTCGATCTATACAAAAGGAATCCTCTTTGACGGTAGAGTAATAAAAAAATTGGTGCTGCGGACATCGTTCAAACCCAAAGCGATCATCGAGCAGCTGAAACAGCAGCTGGAAGGGTTTGACCGGCTGGTCGCGACCGGCTACGGTCGAGAACTGGTTACCGGTGCCGATTTAATAATCACCGAAATCAGCGCTTCTGCCCAGGGCGCAAGCTTCATTGAATCCGATGTTAAAACGATCATTGATATCGGCGGTCAGGACAGCAAGGTAATAAAAATGAAAGACGGTAAGCTTGACCGCTTTGTCATGAACGACCGGTGTGCGGCAGGAACCGGGAATTTCGTTGAAAAGATTGCTCAATCATTAGGGGTCAGCCTCGAAGAATTCGGAAAGTTAGCCGTCCAATCGAACAGCCCGGAACCGATCGATTCTCTCTGTGTGGTTATGGCTGAGACTGAGATTCTGAGTTTGGCTGCCGAGAGTAAAAAACTCGAGGATATTGTCTTCGGTGTCTGTGACTCGCTGGTGCGAAGGATTGTTGGGCTCGGTGCCCAGATCGGAATTGAGGAACCGGTCGTTTTCTGCGGTGGGGGTGCACTCAATCCCGGTTTGGTGAAAGCAATGAAAAAAAATCTCAGGATTGTCAAAGTCCCGGAACTGCCCCAATTCATCGGTGCCCTGGGCGCGGCACTTTCAATTTCATGATTGACATTCGGGCAAACCAAACTATCATGTCCCATGAAGCGTAAAGCGCGGGTAACCAAAAATACCGAAACCTTAAGAAAAATCCCGTCGATCGACAAAATTCTCAATACCCCGGAAATCAAAATCTTTTCCGACCAGCTCGAGCATTCGTATCTTACCGCAATTGTTCGGGACAAAATCGACGAGTTTCGAAAACGTCTGCTTGACGGTCAAACTGTTGCCGGCAGCACTTTGCTGCCTGCGATTGTCGATGAAATCAACGACATCGTCAATCCCTATTTTCGATATGCGGTCAATGCCCTGGGGATCATTCTCCACACCGGCCTGGGACGGGCGCCGTTCGGCAGGACCATCCCCGAGACGCTCGCAACCTTCTCCCAGGGCTACTGCCGGCTGCAAATCGATGATGAAGGTCGGCGGGCTGACCGCTATCAAAAGATTAACCGGCTGTTACAGCTCCTGACCGGTGCCGAAGCGGGAATCTTTGTCAACAACAATGCCGCCGCCACGCTTTTAATATTGCATGCCCTTGCCCGGGGAAAAGAAGTGATCATTTCGCGAGGCCAGCTCATCGAAATCGGCGGTTCATTTCGTATCCCTGAGGTGATGGCTCAGTCGGGAGCGATATTGAAGGAAGTCGGGGCGACGAATCGAACCCATCTCAAAGACTACGCCGAAGCGATCAGTGAAAACACCGCGGCGGTGATGCGGGTCCACCAGTCGAACTATCGGATCACCGGTTTTACAAAAGAAGTGCCGCTCGCCGAGCTGGTCGAACTGGGAAAGAAACATTCACTACCGGTTATCGACGACCTGGGCAGCGGTGCTTTGATCGACCTGGCTAAATTTGGCTTACCGGCAGAGCCGACCGTGCAGGAAAGCATCAAAACCGGCGCCGATGTCGTTTGTTTCAGCGGTGACAAATTGATTGGCGGCCCGCAGTCGGGAATTATCGTCGGTAAAAAGAGTTACATCGAACAGATGAAAAAAGACCCGCTGCATCGGGCACTGCGGTGCGATAAATTGACCAATGCGGCGTTAGAAGCAACCCTGCAGTTATTTATGATGAAAGAAGAAGTATTAATCAAGCAGCACACCGTTCTCAGCCTGTTATTAAAATCTCTCGACGATATTAAAAAGCAGGCGGCCCGCTGTGCCCAGGGTTTGCAAGCCCTTTCCGCCCAGCTAACGGTCGAAATCAAACCGTCGGTCTCGGAGGTCGGCGGGGGAACCCTCAGCACCGAGCAGCTACCAACGTTCGTCGTCGCACTGAAACCAAAGACAATCGCCGTCGCAGAACTGGCAAAGAAATTACGGACCTATCCGATTCCGATCTTCGGTCGGATTGAGCGGGAGCTCCTGCTGCTCGACTTCCGAACTGTCATCAACGGAGAAGAGAAAATTATCATTGAAGCGATCACCGCAGTCCTTAAGGACCAATGACCCGGAGCTCTCCCGAGCCTCGGATTACTAGGAGTCTATCGGAGAACATCTATGGAAGAAAAACGGTGGGAGACAAGAGCCGATATAATACTTGGTTAAGGTGTCCGGTGGGAAAGATAGACACTAATTTGCCCCCTTTGAAGAATATAGTGGGGAAAATTCAATTTTGAATTTTCTTCACTCGGTATTCCGACAGACTCCTCGCTAATTAAAAATGGAACCTAGCCCGGCTGCGCCGACCAAACGCCACATCGTTTTCGGCACCGCCGGCCATATTGACCACGGCAAGTCGGCTTTAATCAAATCATTGACCGGTACCGACCCCGACCGCTTAAAAGAAGAAAAAGAGCGCGGGATGACCACCGATTTAGGGTTCGCATTCCTGGGCGACGACATTACGATTATCGATGTCCCGGGGCATGAAAAATTCGTCCGCCATATGCTTTCCGGGGCGAGCACGATTGATTTTGTGATGATGGTCATTGCCGCCGATGACGGGATTATGCCCCAGACCCTCGAACATTTCGATATTCTCAAACTGTTGGACATAAAAAATGGAGTGATTGTCGTTACCAAAAAAGATTTAGTAGAAGAAGACCACCTGGCAGTGGTAATTGACGATATAAAAACTATGACCCAGCACACCTTTCTCGAAAATGCGCCGATTATTCCTGTTTCCAACAGCACCCAGGAAGGGATTGAAGATCTAAAAAAAGTCCTTACCGAACTCATTTCCGAGATCGAAACAAAACCCGACCGCGGGATCTTTCGAATGCCGATCGACCGGTGTTTTACGATCAAAGGTTTTGGCACGGTCGTTGCCGGCACGGTTCTTTCGGGAAAGGTTAAGATCGGTGATCTGGTCGAACTCTTACCCCAGAAAAAAGAGGTCAAAGTTCGAGGAATTGAAGTGCATAATAAAAAAGTATCGGAGGTCGGGACCGGATTTCGCGCCGCAATCAATCTCGCCGGTGCGGAAAAGGAAGAAATCGAACGGGGCTGTGTTATCGCCCAGCCTGGCTATTTTGAACCGTCGCAGTATTTAAACGCATCCCTCTATCTCCTGACCGTGGCGGAAAAACCGCTGAAAAATCTTACCCGGTTACGAATCCATCTGGGAACCAAAGAAATGCTCGGTCGGGTTGCGATCCTCGATAAAAAGGTTATCGAACCGGGCGACAAGGCAATGGTCCAATACCGGTTAGAATCACCCGAAGTATGCGATATCGGCGACCGGTATGTCATCCGGACCTACTCCCCCCAGATGACGATTGGCGGTGGGGTCATTATCGAACCCAAGGCGGTGAAAGCGAAAGGTTTTGATGAACAGTTGATCGAACATCTGCGCCGGATCGAAGAACGTGACCCAAAAATCATGGTCGAGGAACATCTCGCCGGTAATTTCGAATTACCGCAAAAGCTTGAAGAAATCGGAATTGATTTAAATCTTCTGAAGGCCGACGTTCAGCGATTGATCAACGAGCTGACCGCCGAAAACAAGGTTCTGTGTACCGACGGCAAGCGCGGCCTCTACTATGCCCGGGTAAATCTCGATAAACTCAAAGACCGGATTGTCAGTTTTTTAAAAGAGTTCCATAAAAACAATTCCACCCTGGTCGGTGTCCCACGAACCGAAATGATCTCTCAAATCGGTCGAGGCATGGATACGAGTCTCGTGGCTTATGCCTTCGAATCGATGGCACGTGAAAATCTGATAAAACTGTCGGCTGACAACAAAATAAGTTTATTCGAATACAATGTCATCCTCGACAAAAATTTAACTGACCTGGTCAACAAAATTGAAAATATCGTTCTCGGGGGAGCGTTCAAACCCCCTGATTTTTCAGACCCCGGGATTCAGAGTCTCGGCACGGCCGACCTCCTAAAAAAAGCCTACCGGCATCTCATCGATTCCGGTAAATTAATTCTTTTGGCGGAAGGAGTTGCCCTGCATCGAACGATGGTCACCCAGGCAAAAGAAAAATTAATTCAATTTTTGACTGCAAACAAACAAATCCGGGTTTCCGAGTTTCGGGATCTTTTAGGTGATACCAGCCGTAAATATGTCCTGCCGCTCCTGATTTATTTTGACACGAACAAAATCACCATTAAACGGGGAGACGTGCGGGTGCTGGGACCCAAAGCCTGAGGCTAAACTTCCTTTTTTCAATTGGTTTCTGTCTGTTCCCTGTTCCCTCCTCCCAGTTTGCTGAACTTGGCGGAGGCGTGTAGGAATCGAACCTACCATTCCCCTTTCGAAGAATAGCTGGATTTGAAGTCCAGTAGGCACACCAGCACCTATCCGCCTCCGTGCCTTATTTTCCTATTTTATTGAGCCTTGTCAATACAGAAAGAAATGGAGGCAGAGAACTTGTCCCAAAAGTCCTTTTAGTCATTGCGTTGTACGGCGCGTCCAAATTATAGTATGGACGGACATGGGTGAACGGAGTGAAACCACGACCCTTTCGCTTTCGCCGTGTGGCGGACGTTATGCAAAGCATCGATGGAGTCCCACCCTGTGGGACGACATC
>CAYHGV010000071.1:0-15256 GCA_964356135.1 uncultured bacterium | reverse complement strand
TTAAGAAAGGATACGCCACTTTTTTCAAATTTCCACACCTTTTTATATTATCTCAAAAGTGAAGAATACGGCATTGATTCAGATAGAGAAAAACTGAGAATAAATGTATAACTTTACTCTATTTACCCCGGTTTACCTCAATGCTGAGTTCCTTTATTTTCGCTGTCTATGAGTCTAAATCAATGCCAATTCCCGTTTACTCACTCCTTAAGCTGATTCAATCTCATTACTTCACGATCAATAACTTTTCGGTTCGTTTGTATTCGCCTGCGGTCAAGCGGCAGAAATAGACTCCTGCTCCGAGGCTTATGCCCGCTTCATCACGACCGTCCCAGGTGATCTGGTTAACCGGCTGATTGGTTAACAGGTTAAATTGTTTGACCAATCTACCACCGACACCATAAATTTTCAGGCTAAGCGCTGATTGTTGACCACTGACGGGAGGCAGCGAATAGCTGATGGTTGTATAATTATGAAAGATATTCGGAGTGATTCGGAAAGCGTATCCTGCCTCCTGCGTGCTGCGCCCTGCGTCTTCTCCAATTCCGGTAAACGGATAGAACTTCCCCCAGATGCGCATGGTATTTGCCGACTTGCCGTTGATTTCGGGGGTCCAGCCTGACCAGACGATGAGCATTTGTCCGCTCGGACCTCTTGCTATTGCCGGTTCAATCTGGTCACCGGGCTGGGTTGATACGGGGAAAGAGTCAATTACCACACCGGCAGGACTGACCAAAGCACCATAAATATCCCAATCGCCGTTGCGATTGTCCTGCCAAACTACTAAGTAATTTACTCCGTTAAAGCTAACCGAAGGACTTGCTTGCGTATCGACAGCAGCTGATATAAGAATGCCGAGCGAATCAAGGACCACACCTCCTTTACTTATTCTTGCACCATAAATATTGAAATAGCCCGAGCGTGAGTCTTGCCAGACTACGAAATAGTTAGTTCCATCAAAGCACACGGAGGGTATCTCTTGGTTGCCCGAGGCGTTAGAAATAACAATACCTCCGAAGTCAAGCGCCTCACCTGCTGTGTTCACTCGACCACAATATACATCATTGTAGTTCTGCCATACTACCAGATAATTTGAGCCATCGAAAGCAATACCAGGATTTATTGATTTATCTAAGTTGCTGACTTCAAACCCTAACGGATTCAAAACCATTCCCTGCATTGTCACCCGAGTCCCTAATATTATTTGGAATTCTTGATATGGGTGATCAGCCCAAGAAAAATTCGACCATACGACCGTATAGTTTTTACCATCGAAAGCTATAGCCGGGTTAGACGGATCTTGTGAAGTATCGCAGAGAGCAATACCCGATGAATCTAATAGTATTCCTTGAGAAGTAACTCGTGCCCCTATGAGGTTTGGGAAATTTGACTGCTGCCAAACAACGAAGTAATTTATGCTATCGTAAGCAATTGCTGGTGATACTTGGTTAAACTCCCCTGGGGAATGGGGAAAATCGATTCCACGGGGATCAACTGTCACCCCCTCAGGATTTATCCGGGCACCATGAATGGAAGGACACAGACGAAACGCATCGCAATAAGAATTATCCTCCCACACAATCAGATAATTTCCCCCACCCCATATAACTCCAGGATTATATTGTTCATTAGCGACGACCGAGATAATAGTTTCCGATGAATCTATCAGAATTCCATCTTTATTAACACGAATGCCATAAATATCGCCGGGCCCACCATCGGCCCGTGAGTCCCACACCACGAGATGGTTAATCCCGTCACAAGCGATCGACGGATTACGTACACCAGCCGATGTGGTTGAAATTTCAATACCTTCCGGGTCTAACACAATACCGTCTCGACTTACCCGAGCACCATAAATATTAGCCAACCCACCGCTGCGATAAACAGGCCACACTACAAAATAGTTTATTCCGTCAAAACCAACCCTCGGATTCCCATAGTCAGCTGCTGGTTCAGTGGCTATGGCGAATCCCGATGGGTCAAGCACTATACCTGATTTACTAACCCGAGAACCATAAATACGATATTCACCAGTTCGTGCATCTCCCCACGCGACAAGATAATTTGTCCCATCGAAAGAGAGTGCAGGATAGTTCTGGCCATTCGCTGCAGTCGAAACAGCAATACCCGCGGTGTCAAGAACTATACCTGATTTAGTCACTCGGGCACCGTAAATATCCCATTCCCCAAGGCCATTACGATTATCACCCCACACCACGAAATAGTCGGCACCATCAAAAGAAATCGTGGGCTGAAGTTGCCAAGATTCTGCCGTCGAAATAGCAATACTTTCAGTATCGAGAAGGATACCGGTAGAACTCACCCGAGCACCGTAAATATCGTAACCCGTAGGAGAACCAATCCGATATCCATTCCAAACAACAAAATAATTAGTTCCATCGAAAGCAACTGAAGGAGATTGTTGATTGTCGAAAGTATTTGAAATTACAATCCCCGCGGTATCAAGGACAGCACCTCCCGGGGTAACTCGGGCACCGTAAATATCCCAGGTAACACCATCACGATCGTGTTCTTTACCCCATACGACAAAATAATTTTTTCCGTCAAATATTACATCGGGATAAGCACCGCCGGTCTTTGAAATTACAAATCCCGGAATGTCAAGAATCTCCCCTGATTTTGTCACCCTTGCCCCACAAATAGAAGCACATGGAACAACCCAATTAGCGTCACCCCATACTACAAGATAGTTTGTTCCATCGAAGGCGACTGCAGGTGCCCCTTGTTCTTCTGGCGCAGGTACATAGATAACATTCGTGTCAATCAGAAATTCACCGCTGTTTGCCCAAACCCCATTTTTATCCTCTCCCATCCATGGGGAGGTTGATATTTGATTGTTGGAAATTCTTTCGATGACTTCCCCTACGTCAAACGGCGTTTCTTTCACCTCTCCCGCCCAAAGCGAAAATGCCGCCGTTAACCAACCTGCAATAAAACCTACCAACATTTTTTTCTCCATTCCCTCCTCCTTTTTCCTTAACCCTCACTACTAGCTACACGTTACTCACTCCTTACTTACTCGTTACTGCTTACTTTTCACCAATACGATCATCCCCAAACTCTGGGAAGCAGCGGTTTCGAGAGCCTGGCGGTAATCGTTATAGTGTTCTACAGGAATTTCGGTCATTCTCCGTTCTAAATAATCTTCAAACATGATCTGGTTACTGTGCAGCCAGAAGATACCATTGTAACCGATAGCGGAAGAGCTAAAATTCTCGCCCTTGGGCAGGGAATAGAACCGGTAGCTCCGGGGATATTCGATCGTAATCTTGTGACTGGTAAGACTCAAGTTGTAAAAACTCAACGGATAGAGCCGCTCCTCTTTGCCCACTTCCCAGGCTGAGTATGTCACCCCGGGCAGGGTGAACAGCAAAAATTTATCGGCTTTCAGTGCAAAACCTGGAATCCGGTAATGAATCTCCAGCCGGACCGGCTGGGTTAAATCCCCTAAATCGGAAAATTTATAGTCGACGAGCTGTGCCTGGGAATGAATACCGTTGACAAACTGGTTTAACGCCACATCGGTTTCCGCTTTTGACATCTCCTTGTAGCGGCGCCAGGCTATTCCTTCATTGCCGTTCAATTTAATGGTGACCTTTCCATCGAGATCACCCGCTTCATCTATCCGGGCATAGGTTTCGGACTGAACCGCTTCCGACTGGGACGGCGCCAAAGGGGTCGTACAGAGTACGCCCGAACCGATAACGAACCCAGAAACCGCCTGCATTTCGCCAGTCAGGATACCGGGTGGAATCCGGTCGGTATACGGCTCAAGAAAGAGACTGTCATCGACCGAAACGAGCGCCCGGTCAAACTGTGCCAATGAAGGAACTTCGGGGACAAAAGGACCCCGGTCGCGGGATGAAACCAACACCAGCTCCGCGTTAACCCCAATCTGGCGGAGCAGCCCGTAAAGCAAAAACGACTTGTCGAGAGAATTACCGAGCCGTTCTTTTAAAATCGTTGCTGTCGAATGGGGAATAATCGAGAATTCGTCGATCGTAACTGGAATATAGCGGATGTTTTTACTGACATAGTTATAGAGCGCGAGAATCTGGTTGTTCCGATCCTTCATTCCATTAACCAGAGAATCGGCTACCGTTTTTAATATCTCGGGTGTACCCAAGCTGTCGTCGAGAACCTTTTCGTATCTCCGGTTAAGCTCGACCCAGGTGGTCTTCGTCGACACGACCAACCGCGGCAGAAGCTCGGCCAGCGGCGGGCGGTTCGTTTCGTAGAACAAAGGCGATGTTTTGTTAACCTGCCAGGTAAATAGTTTCTCATTCCCGGATTCGATTATCTCCGGCTCACCCATATCTTTGACCCAGTAGTTCAGCTCCCAGCCTCGGGGAACGCTGACCCGGACTTTATAAACCACAATCGGCTCGTCATCGCCGAACCGGACATCGGTGTAAAGCGGATAGAAGTCATCGACCTTCTTCTGGGTTACGCTTGTCTGGTAGTCGAGGACGCTGCCGATTTGAGCCTCAGGCAGCGCGATCTTCAGCTCGTGGAGCCGGTCGTATTGGGCAGGCGAAGGATGAACCGAGATATCCTCGATCGCCGCATCCCGGATGTGGGTGATTCGACCGTCAGGCGTCAGCCCTCGACCGAAATCGAGCCGGGCGGTTTCATTGGAGGAATCATAATATTCGCCGGTATTGGCTATGTCTTTACCTGGTTCGGTTAGAATCTTCCGCACCACCCGGTAGACCTTCTCAACCGACGAATCCGGTTTCACCACCAGACTCCATTCGATATACGGTGTGAAGTAATTCGAAGTTGAGTATTCGGTATCCGGTGCACCGGTAGCGACCTGCTGTTTCAGTACCGGATCGGTAATATCGCTCGCATGACGCCAGGTGTCACCCTGCCGGCGCTGGCTGAAGTCAATACTCGAAACCTGGTCGCGGTCGAATTTAACCGGCCCTTTGTCGGTGACAAACACTACCGTTTGGTCGGTCATCTGTTTGAGCGTTCCCAGATACTCCTCGCCGGTTTTCAAATAGAGAATATCATCGCCCGAGGCAAATGCAAAGTGCAAAATGCAAAGTGCAAAAGTTAGAATTAAATTTGATTTTTTCATTTTACATTTTGCATTGATAATATCACTCTTTCTTTCTGGTAGCCGATCACCTGCTCGATAAAATTCTTATAGGTCGTATAATCGGCTGCGGGAATAATCCGCACGCTGCGCTGAAAATCGTCGTGAAACTCGAGTTTGCCATCGGAGAATTGATAGGACGCCTGATAGCTGCCGTACGGGCAGGATACCGCAATCGGCACAGGCAGATATTCGACTTTAAGCCCGGTAAGATTGACGACAATCCGGTCCTGAATCTCCTCCGAGGTTTCGTAGCCGATATCGTATTTCCGTTCTTTGAGACCGACTTCCGGAAAATCATAACGGCTGGCAACTTCCGGCAGCTTGAAAATCAAAAGATCGGCTGCCCGCTGGGGATAACCGAAGAGTTTATAGTCGAGAGTGAGCTTGAACGGTTTATCGATCTCATAGAGATTCTCAAAACGATAGTCTAACAACTCTGAATAGGGCGTAATGTCCTTTACCTGATTGGCAAAGAGCTGCGGCCACTCCTTCTTGCCATAGCTCTGGTAATAACCCCGCACCCCTGCTTCCCAATCGCCGGTATAGCTCGACTGGTAGTGGACGTCGAGGGTACCGGTGGTATCCAGCGTCATATCATAGACGTATAATCTCAGGTTCTCTGCCGGCGGAGGCACCGGAATGAGCCGGACCGTGCGGGTCTGGGCATTCACCGCATACACGCCCTGGTCTGCAGACCAGAACGAAGGATAGCGCGAATAGCTGCCGGTCGCATCAAGATAAAGGTTTTTGCCCCCGATCTGCGCTTCGGTAATGCAGTGGTTGCCATAGAAACTCGGTATCTCGGGATGGAGCATCGAGGCTTCATCGTTGGTCCCGACATAGACCGGGTACGCGGTGATGCCGGCCGCACGCAGCATCGTCGAAAACAGGATCGCCTTATCCGTGCAGTCGCCGTAACCGTTGTCGAGGGTCTGGGATGCCGGATGGCCGGAGACACCGGACGCCGCCGCACCTTTGATCGAAATATACCGGATATTCTGTTGAACCCAGTGATAGAGCCGCGCCGCCCGTTCTTCCGGGGTGTTTGCGTTGCTCGTAATTTCGGAAACGAGATTTTTAATCTTGGGGGTGATCTCCATGCGCGGCATCTGAAATTTACTGTACCAGTCATAGAGGTAATCCCAGGTCGCAAGCGTGGAAACTTCGATTTTTGCAACTGCATCGCCGGCCGGCACCATCCCCGGCTCCGGCACCAACGGCGGGACATCATTGAGCTGCCAGGTATAGGTCTTCTCCTCTCCCACCGATTCGATTTTGGGCTGCGCCTGGGCTGCGGGCATATGGTAAGCCTTGAAAATGAGTTCCTTATCTTTGGGGATGATTATTTTCACCCGCGAAACCAGCGCCGGTTCACCGCTCTGAAAAGTCCAGGTCGGGTCAAAGACATTCCGGTCCCAGGGATTGAATTCTTTTTCCAGATAAGAGTATTCGACGATATCGCCTTCGCCGACCTCGGGCAGATTGAACGTCAGCCAATTACCCTTGCCAAAAAATACGCCACCCTCGGACGGCTTGACAATCTTGACAGTCGCCGGGTCGAAGAGAACAACCCTGCCGTCGGCTTTAACCGTCCGTCCTTTCACCGCCGTTATTTTCGACACTTCATCTTCAAAATAAAGCTGGACATTAGCCCAGCTTTTGGTCTTATCTTTCAAGATCAATCCTTGAAAATGGTACTGGTATTCACGGCTGCCGTCAGGATGGAGGGTGTAGGCACCGTCGTCCAATAAAATCACGCCACCCGCATCCGGATATTGAAGCTGAGCACGGGTCTTCAAAGCGGGCAGCAGCCGGGTATCTCCAAACCCGGTGCTGTCTGCACCTGCTTCGCCTTGTCCGGCTGCAAACACAAGTCTCTTCACCGACTCCCGCGGCAAACTCGTATCCGGGGTAATAAACCGCTTGCCGTCATATCGGACTTCCGGCGCGGTTAACTTTGAACCATCGAAAAATTCAAAGCTGTCAGCCGCCCAGAGAACCATGACCGACAAAAATCCAATTACCAGGGAACGTTTCATCACGACCAAAATTGTAAAACCCTGCTCTTCAAAGTCAAGATACGGTTAGCCAATTTTAGAAAGTCAATTTTTTTCTATTCTTAAAAATCACCCATCGCCCAGAGCTCGGACAGTCCAGTATCTTTATATTTCGTTCCCGGGTAGATATCGAGAATCTCCAACTTAAAAAAATCGTTCGGTTTTACCCAGATTTTATCAAACCGGAAATACTGAACCTCGCTCGTATCGACGAGGTCAATCACCGCGAGCGGAATATCGTCAAAATAGAGCTTCATCGTTTTTACCCGGGAGTTATCCTGCCAGGCTTTGCGGTTTTTGCAGTAGCCGTTGAGCAACCGGAACGCATAAAAATTGGCGCTGTCGATTTTGAGCTCTTCGGTTCCGAAGACCGACCGGGGAAAGCTAAAAATGATATATTCGCCGATTCCATAATCCGATTTTCCTTCCACCCACGCGGTTTCCGACAATTCATCATTGAGGTTTTCTCGAGCATACGAAATATCTCCGGCCGGAGGCAACTGGGAAGAAACCTCCAGCTTCCAGCCGATGAGACTGCCAAAAGGCGGCGCATCGCTCTCCCCGTCGTAAGCGTCTCCGGGGTTTTGATAGATTTTCGCAGTCAGGGTATCGAGTCCGGTTTGAGCGGCGCAGACCGTAACCAAAGCGAGCACGAACGAAAAAAATATCGATTTGCCGATCACAATCGATCTCCCTAAATTTTTCGCAAGCATAAGTTATCCCCCTTTTTTACCGGGTTTATTCAAAAATCCGTCAAGCTCTTCTTCCGATTCAACCAAAACCTTGCGCGCTTTGCTCCCGACATAGGGTCCGACAATCCCTGCCTGTTCCAGCTGGTCAATTATTCTGCCCGCCCGCGCCCAGCCGACATCGAGCCTGCGCTGGAGCATTGAAACCGACGCTTCCTTATGCCGGACTACCAGCTTTGCCGCTTCGTAGAAAAACTCGTCGGTCTCCCGATCGCCAATCCTGCGTTCGTCCTTCTCCTGCCCTATCAGCTGTATCTCGGGCAGCGAATGGTAATACCCCCGCAGGACCAGCGCTTCGACCACATCATCGGGAATAATCTCAGCCAACCGTCTTCGCTTTTCCGCCGCCGCTACCCCTGTCGGTTGAATTAAGAAATCGACCAAGCCGTTCTCGACAATCTGGTCGACTGCCGAGCCCAGCTCTTCGTCCGGCAGGAACTCACCCAGCAGTCGCGCCAGATGATTTTTCCCGACCAGGTCGACCACATCCTTCGCCTCTTTTGCCGAGATGTACGCACCGTGCAACCGTATCGGGTCTCCCCGACCGGGCGGTAGAAACAGCATATCGCCTCTGCCCAAAAGGGATTCCGCACCGTTCATATCAAGAATCGTGCGCGAATCGGTTTTCGATGCGACCTGAAACGCAATCCGTGCCGGGAAATTGGCTTTGATCAAACCGGTGATCACGTCAACTGACGGACGCTGGGTGGCAAGCACTAAATGGATACCGACCGCCCGCGACATCTGGGCGAGCCGGGTAATCTTCTCCTCGATTTCCGAAGGAGCGGTCAGCATCAAGTCCGCAAGCTCATCGACGATAATTACTAAATAGGGTTTCTTTTTTTCCACCTTTTCATTATAGCCTTCGATATTTCGAGCTCCAACCTGGGCAAAATCCCGGTACCGCTGTTCCATAATTAAGATCGCCTGTTCCAGCCGCTCGACCGATTGTTTCGGGTCAACCACCGTCGGAAACAAGAGATGCGGAATGGGGTCGTAGACCGGCAGCTCGAGCCGCTTCGGATCGATCGTTAAAAACCGGACCTCTTCCGGTGAAGCCCGCGAAACAATGCTCGCAAGAATCGTATTGATGCAAACGCTCTTACCCGAACCGGTGGTGCCGGCGATAAGCAGGTGGGGCATCGAACGCAAATCGGCGCAGAACGACTCGCCGGTGATCGCCTCGCCGACTCCGAAGGTTAAGGGCGATTTACTCTCCTGGAAGACATCGGCGGTCAAAATCGTCCGGAGGTAGACCGTTTTCCGCTCGCGGTTGGGGATTTCAACCCCGACCGCCGATTTTCCGGGAATGGGCGCTAAAATTCTAATCCGCTCGGCTTTCAACGAGAGCGCCAGATCATTGGCTAAGCTTTCAACCTGCTGGATCTTAATCCCGGGCGCCGGTTCAAACTCAAACCGGGTGATAAATGGCCCGGAAACCATGCCGGTGATTTTCCCTTCGACGCCAAACTCGGCAAGCTTTTTCAGGAGGGCATCGGCATTCTGTTTTAACTCATCCTTGCCGACTTCCCGTTCTTTTTCTTTGTCGCTTGGGCTATGGAGACAGGCAAGGATATCTTCGGTGCCGAACCCGCCCGCAAACGGCTTCGTGACATCGACCAGGTCCCGTTTTTTTATCTTCTCCGGCACCGGTTTCTTCTCTTCCTTTTCTTTTACCTGCTCAACCGGCTGGGGCACGAGCCAGGCTTCAGCCTTTTTCGGCTTCGGTTTTGGTTTGAGCATGACGATCAGATTCTTAAAATTGATATTCGTAAAAAATAACAAGAGAATTATCAACAGAGCGCCGAGCACGATCGGACTGCCGGTCCGGCCGAAGAGGAATATCAGCCAGCCGTCCAGAAGCTTTCCTAAATTCCCGCCGAGCAGGAAATCCCGCCAGCGGAGATTCGGCAGAAAGTAACTCAGAACAATTTGAACGATCAGTCCTAAAAAGAAGATAAATATCGAATTATAAATATAATTGGCGACTTTCTGCACCCGGATCCGGTTGACGAACCAGAGAAAGAGTAACGCCGGAAAAACAAGCGCCCCCAATCCAAAAACGGTAACCAGGAGAAAACTCACTACCGCACCCAGATAGCCACCCCAGTTTCTAACCTGACCCAAATGGTTAATGTCCGCCGGCACATAGGAAATAAAGCTCAGGAGTAAAAAAATCCCCAACAGTAAGAGGAGCACACCGGTTATCTCCGCCCAGCGGGTTGCAGTGATTTTCATAAATGGATAAGCTGGAAAATGTTTTCGCCGACAAAAACCCTGGTCACAAAACCGACCGCTGGTCCAATCCAGCTCCAGAGCAGAGAAAACCCGGTAACGTTACCCAGGAGGATGATTCCCAGCAAAAAAAACATCCCATAGCGCGCAACCCGGGCATAGCTCTGCGCCCACTGGGCGGGCAGGAGATGGAAGAGAATCTGGGAGCCATCGAGCGGCGGGATCGGAATGAGATTGAAAAGACAGAAGATGAGATTGTAGAGCACCGCATAGATAATGACCGCATAAAACGGGAAAAAGGTGGTGCGAAAATTGAGTTCCAGCATTCCCCGCAGAATCAGACTGAAAATAATCCCCGACAGCAAATTGCTCGCCGGTCCGGCTAAACTCACGAAGATGATGTCACGTTTCGGGTTTTTGAAGTAGAGGGGATTGACCGGCACCGGTTTTGCCCAGCCGAACCGGAACAGGAATAAGCAGATGGTTCCGATAATATCGAGGTGCTTTAGCGGGTTGAGAGTCAACCGGCCCGCTGACCGGGCGGTCGGGTCGCCCAGCCGGTTGGCAACCCAGCCGTGGGCAACCTCATGGACGGTCAGGGCGAAGAGGATCGCCGGCGCGGTGAGAATTAACCCGAGAAGAAAATTCAGCATAGTTCTCCAATCAGCTTTTTCAACAACCGTTTCTCATCCGACCGGGTCCGAATCTTATGATCGAGCCGGGCAGACAATACCGTAGTAAGAATTTTTTTGTAGACGGCACCCGGCGGAATACCCAGCTGTATTAAGCTATCGCCGCCGATGCCGATTTTCTCCTGGACGTAATGATTTCGATACGCGTTTATTTTTCTCGTGAGAGCGGGTTTGTGTGTCACCGCAAGGATAGTCAGGGCATCGGCGCTCAAACCGTTGAGGAGCCGATAAATCTCACTCGGTTTTGTTGCTTTTCCCAAATCCCGCTCGATTTTTGAAAAACTTGTCAGGTCGGCGAGCGATTTCGTCATTTCTCTGGTCAGGGGATATTTCGCCGTATCGTGCAAAAATGAAAACAGATAGGCAAGCAAAACCTTCGGACTCGCTTCGATCGCGGACAGCCGGCTCAAATTGCTAAAGAAGTTCGAAGGAAGTCTGAAGCCGAGCTGCGCAAGTATGCTTTGCGACTGCTTGATAATTTTCAGTCGCCGACTCTCTTTCAAGATAAGTTCGAGCTCGTGCAGGATGCGTTCACCGGAAAGGCGGGAAATCAGCTTCTGATGAACCGCTTTCGCCATCAACCTTTTAGTCAGGGGCTCAATCCTGAATCCCAGCCGGGCGGCAAATCTCAACGCTCGAAAGACTCGGGTTGGATCATCGACAAAACTCTCGGGATGGAGCACTCGAACCAACCCCCGTCGCAAGTCGCGAAACCCCCCGTAGGGATCAATGAGCGCGCCGAAGCGGTGGCTGCTCAAGTCCATCGCCATTGCATTGATCGTAAAATCCCGACGCCGCAAATCCGAAACAATATCCGACTCTGAGACCTGAGGAAGCATTGCCGGTTTCGGGTAGACCTCGGTCCGAGTTTGGACAAGGTCAATGCTCGCTCCGCTTTTCATTGTGATGGTGCAGGTATTAAAGCCGTAATAAAAAACAAAATTCCCTTTGAGGATATGGCTCAAACGCCTGCCCAGAGGCTTGACCTTATCCTCGACCGCAATATCGACATCGACGATTTTTTTCTTTAACAGGATATCCCGCAGCGGCCCGCCGACCAGATATGCTCGGGTCGACTCCTTTTCAGCGGCACGGCCGATCAGTCCCAGCAGTCGCCTCTGGGGAACTGCTTTGAGTTTTTTAATATTAATATTCGGCTTATTCGCTCTCATTCGGGTGATTTGTTTTTCGGCTCTTTTCAAAAACCGACCGTTTTCTGCAGTTCCTCTTTGCCGATGACTTTTATCTGACCGAATCGGTCTTCGAATTTTTTAATGTTCTCCTCCAGGGCGGTTAAGAGCAGCCGGGCGTGTTGGGGTGTCATGACGATCCGGGAAAAAACTTTCGCCTTGGGTAAACCCGGTAAAATCCGGGCAAAGTCAATAATGAACTCCGAAGCGGAATGCGCAATCAGCACAAAATTCGAATAAATGCCTTCCGATTCTTTCTCACCAATCTCGACATTGATCGGTGGTCGCTTTTCTTCTGCCATTTTCACTCCTTTTTTCTATTCTATTATACAATTGCAATAAGTCAATAGACAGAACCATAATAGAGCCCACCAAGGGACATCCAATACTAACCACAGATTGCGGCACCGCGGCATCCTTGATGCCAATCGGTGCCGACACGGATGATCACAGATTAAGATTGATAGACCACGAATTCGCCTCCAAAGGAGGCGTGACACGAATAAAGAATTTATTGTAACCACTGAAGACACGGAAGACACAGAAAACGAATAAGATTTGATGCGAAGCATAGATTGAGTCAGCCATACTCCGCCACACTTCTTGGCGGATTGGCGGACGAAATCAACCATAAAGAACACAAAGATCACGAAGTAAAAGCAGAAACTAATGTTAAATACTTACTTATAAATAATTTCTTTGTGTGCGCCATTTGATATCATCTAAAAACACAGAAATCAAATGGCGACTTTGTAGTTCAATATTTATTTACTTCACCCCTTCAGTATCGTCACCGGGAAGCTGAAGGTGCCGAGCGCGGTATCGAGGTAAACCGTGCCGGTCAATTTATAATGGGCTTTTTGCTCTCGAATCGCGGAGACGAGCGCCGAACCAATGTTCAGATAATTCAATTTCACTTGGGTGGTGAGGGTTTTGGAACCGCCGGCAGGAATTTTGTTGCCTTCGCCGGTGCTGCCGGTAAAAACGCTGTGCTCGTTGACGAAAAACTGGTAGCCGAGACGGTCAATGACGACATCAATCGAATTGGGGTTTTTCACCCCGATCTTCAAGCCGAGGGTCAGGTCGGAGAGCGCCACCTGCACCAAATCGACGCTTTCCAGGCTGAATTGACAGTCCTTCACCGCCACCCGCTGGAAGATGAAACAGTTGGCGAGGAGCAGAGAGAAAATTGCAGCTTTTTTAAGCATTTTGCCTCCTTGAATAAGACGGATTAGTTGTGTCATTCTGAGCCGAAGGCGAAGAATCTCTAAACCATTCTTCTGCTAAATCAGCCCACTTTGGGTTTCTGCTCTCGATAAGGGAGATTTTCTTCCTTCGCAGCCATCCTTTTATTCGTTTCTCAGCTTCAATAGCTTCACGCATAGTCGGAAATTCTTCAAACCATACTAACTGGACTATGTTATATTTTTTTTTAAAACCTTCGATCCGTTTAGATTTATGCTCGGAAACTCTTCGAAGCAAATTATTAGTCACACCTGTATAAAGTGTGTGCGATCTATTCGTCATAATATACACATAGTAGTGATTCATCTTAGATTCTTCGCTTGCGGCGCGAATCGGCACCAAGGGTGCCGCCGAGCCGCGCTCAAAATGACGAAGAAATCTCTGAGGTTCTCCATTGAAGAAACCTCTCCGTCATCTAAGGAACGTCTTTTTAATTTCTTTGTAACTCCGAGTATTAAGGACATCGCCTTTTTCAAGCCACCCGCGACGGGCGATTCCCACCCCGAACCGCATCCAGCCCAAATCCGGCGCACCGTGGGCATCGGTGCCGAGGGAAATTTTGATGCCCATTTCTTTTGCCTTGTGCAGATACAACTCGTTCAAATCGAGCCGGTCAAAGTAGGCGTTCAGTTCCAGCGCCTTGCCGTATTCAAAAGCTTTTTCAAAGACTTTTTCGATATCGACGACATAACCCTCACGCCGGGAAATCACCCTGCCGGTCGGATGGGCGATGATGTCGACATTGGGATTTTCCAAGGCACCCGCCATTCGTTCGGTTACCCGCTCTTTGAACGACTGGTGAACTGCCGCTACGACCACATCCAATTGTTCCAACAGCTTGTCCGGGAAGTCTAACTTGCCCGATTTCAAAATGTCAACCTCGGTGCCTTTGAGAATCTTCATTCCTTTTATTTTCTCGTTCAACCTGTCGACCTCATCCATCTGCCGTTTCAACCTGTCCGGCGACAGCCCGCCGGCATAGCGAACCGACTGGGAGTGGTCGCAAATCGCCACATACTCATAACCCAATTTCCTGGCTTCGTCGGCAATCTCTTCAATGGTCGATGCTCCATCGCTGTAGGTTGAGTGGACATGAAGGTCGCCTTTTATGTCAGAATATTCGACCAGAGCCGGCAGCCTCCCTGCCAATGCCGCCTCGACCTCTCCCCGGTCCTCTCTCAATTCCGGTGGAATGTAGGGGAGCCCGATCGTTTTATAGACCTCCTCTTCGGTCTTGCCCGCAATTTGCTTTTCACCTTTAAAAACTCCATACTCGGAAATCTTCAACCCCCGGTCGCGAGCCATCGACCGGATTTTAACATTGTGGGCTTTGGAGCCGGTGAAATACTGGAGCGCCGCACCGAACGAAGATGCGTCCACGACCCGAATGTCAACCTGGAGGGCACTTTTGCCCGAACCGACCATGATCGAACTCTTCGTTTCGCCCGATGCTAAAATCCGGCTCGCCCGGGGATAACGGGTGAATCCTTCGATGATTTTCGTGCCGTTTTTGCCGGTGACGAGAATGTCGATGTCGCCGATCGTCTCTTTCATCCGGCGCAGCGAACCGGACGGTTCGACCTCTTCGACGCCGGCTAAACCTTTTAAATAAGTTACGACCTCTTCGGCGGTTCGAAGCGCCTGTCCAATCGAAATCCGCTCCTGGGCTTTGCCAAAAATCTCCAGTCCCTTTTTGATATTCTCAACCTTCTTTTCGCCCATCCGGAAGAGCTGGGCGAGCGAACCGTCGTCAATCACCCGCTGTAGGTCTTCGCGATTGTTTACACCCAGCTCCGTATGGGCTAAGGCTAAGGTCTTCGGACCCAGGTTCTGAACATTTAACAATTCCAGCAGACCGGCCGGAATACCACCCATCGCTTCTTCGAGTTTTTTCATTTTCCCGGTCTTTAAATACTCATCGATCTTTTTCGCAATCCCTTCGCCGACGCCGGGAATT
>CAYHGV010000070.1:3839-15296 GCA_964356135.1 uncultured bacterium | reverse complement strand
TGGCATTAGGACGAGAACTGATTCAGCATTTTGGCAGCTTACGAGGTTTGCTCAGCGCAAAAAGTTCCGATCTGAAGAAAATCAAGGGGTTGGGGGTTGCAAAGGTTGCTCAGCTTATGGCTGCTTTAGAAATCACCAAGCGCCAGCTCAGGGAGGATATAATCGGTAGAAAGTATATTGAAAATGATAAAGATGTTATGGATTATCTTTCCCTCTCAATGAGAGACCTTAAAGAAGAGATTTTCAAGGCGATCTATTTAAATACCAGGAATATAATATTATCGATTGATGAACTCGCGCGCGGCACAATTGACGAAGCTTCAATTTATCCGAGAGAGGTTGTGAAAAGAGCGCTTGATATAGGCGCCAGTTCAGTTATTTTCGTTCATAATCATCCTTCCGGTAGTTTGGAACCAAGCCAGCGCGATATAGACACTACCCAAAGACTCAAATTGGCCTGCAAAGCAGTCGATATTTCCGTATTGGACCACATTGTCATTACCCCCACTGGACGATTCAGCTTTAAATAAACACATATATTATAGTTTATCTTTATAAATAGTTAGGTTAAACTATAAATTCAATAAGATTTTGCTTGACAAAATTACTTGTTTTTGCTATATTGTTCAACAAAAGGAGAATGCTTATGGATAAAGTAAGTTTAGAAATTTTAAAGTCACATCTATGGAAATCGGCAGATATTTTGAGGGGGCATATCGATGCTGCCGACTATAAGAACTACATATTTGGACTGTTGTTTTTGAAGCGAATTTCCGATGTATTTGAGGAGGAAGCTGAGAGGTTGATGCAGAAAAAAGGAGACCGTAAAATAGCCTATGAAGACCCTGATTATCACGATTTCGGCGTGCCTAAAAATGCTCGCTGGGAACATCTCAAAACCCTGACCCATAATATCGGTGAGGCTATCAACAAAGCCAATGATGCGCTTGAAGAAACGAATCCAGAAAGTCTCGAAGGTGTCTTATCGGTAGTTGATTTCAATGATAAAGACCGGCTGCCCGACAATATTCTGTCTCAGCTCATAAACCATTTTTCGAAAATTAGACTCCGCAACAATGATTTGGAAAAGCCGGATATTTTAGGCGATGCCTACGAGTATTTAATAGCCCAGTTCGCTTCGAGTGCCGGAAAGAAAGGCGGGGAGTTTTACACGCCTAAAGAAGTGGTTGAGTTGTTGGTTGATATTTTAGACCCGACTGAAGGGATGAGAATCTGCGACCCGGCATGCGGTTCCGGCGGTATGCTCATCCAGTCCGTTTATCACCTGCGAGCGAAAAACCAGAATCCGAAAAATATTGGACTTTTTGGCCAGGAGATAAATGTTGGAACCTGGGCGATATGTAAAATGAATCTCCTGCTGCATGGTTTGCAAAATGCTCAGATAAAACGGTGTGACACCTTGCGTGACCCTCAGTTGCTCGAAAAGGGACAGTTGAAGAAATTCGATATTGTGATTGCCAATCCGCCTTTTTCGTTGAAGAACTGGGGATATGAACAGGCGCAGGACGATCCGTACCGGAGATTTAGGTTTGGCATTCCACCCAAGGGATATGGGGACTATTCTTTTGTCCAGCATATGATGGCGATTCTCAATCCGACCGGCAGGGCAGGAGTGGTTTTGCCACATGGTGTTTTGTTTCGGGGTGGAGCAGAAGGCAAAATCCGACAGGGGATATTAGAAGAAGATTTGCTCGAAGCGGTTATTGGATTACCGTCGAAATTATTCTATGGAGCCGGCATCCCGGCATGCTTGTTCATTATCAATAAAAATAAACTTCAGGAGCGCAAAGGCAAAGTGTTTTTCCTTTATGGTGCCAATGACTATTTAGAAGGCAAGAAGCAGAATAAATTGCGTAATGAGGATATTGAGAAGATTGTCGAGGCATTGAAAGGGTATAATACAATTTCCAAGTACTGTCGACCGGTCACCCAGACTGAAATTCGGGAGAACGATTATAATCTCAATATTACTCGGTATATAGATGTTGCCGAGAAAGAGGAAGCGATTGATATTCAAAAAACGGTCGATGAGCTGAAAGTTTTGAAAAAAGAATACAAACAGGTTGAGGAGAAAATGCTGGATTACTTAAAGGAATTAAATTACAAGGTTTAATAATGTTTGAAGGCAAAGAAGATATAGAAAGGGTTTTTATGGCACTCTCCGAACAGCTTGAGACTTTAGGTGGAGGGTCGATCGAGATGGTGGTGTGCGGTGGCGCGGCGCTCAATGTCTTAGGGTTCGTGCAGCATCCCACGAAGGATGTTGATGTCATTGCGTTTGTTAAAAAAGATAAGGACGGAAATCGGTCATTAATCAAAGCGCAATTTTTAAATTCGGTTTTGCAAGAAGCAGCCGACAGGGTGCAGAAGGACTTTAATCTGCCTGAGAACTGGCTTAACGCAGGACCGGCATCGGTTATGGATTTTGGTCTTCCCGAAGGGCTTATAAATCGAGTGGAGACGCGTATGTATGGTAAGAATTTAACGATACATTTTTTAGGTCGATACGACCAGATTCATTTTAAACTCTGGGCGGCGGTAGATATCGGCGGCAGGCATATTGATGATTTAATAGCGCTAACACCGACTGCTAATGAGTTAGAAGAAGCTGCACGCTGGAGCCTGACCCATGATTCATCGGAAGGATACAGAATGGTTTTAAAAGATTTTCTTACCCAAATAGGATACAGGGATGTCGCCCTTAAACTTTAGAAGGTTCTATTTGGGAAATATGCTCGATTTCCTCTGGCGGCAGTGGTCGGCGTTGGGGGTTGCAGGTGGGGCGCGGGCTGAGGAGACCTGGGTGATTGACCCGGAGGCGCTTCTAATTTTTTCTCTATCAGTGGCACGATATGAGCCACGATTATTTGACGAGATTCTTGATTGGCTGGTAGCAAACGCTCAATGGATGGATATGCAGCGGCTGCGCGGGATTTTAAGAACAAAAGACCCTACCACTCAGCGCCTGGTCAGTGCGGTTGCTGGTTTTGTTGCCCAGGAGGCAAGGACCTATTCCCGCAAATGGCGTGCAATTGGTGCATTGAATCGGACGGGGACTGAGGCTGAAATGCTGTTTCTGACCAAAGATGGGGAGCGGTATCCAAAACCGCAGAAGGCATCGACGGTTTTTCGCAATTACGGTTTTATCCGGGAAGAATTTGAAATCCGTAGAATGTCCAAGCCGGTTATTGGAAACACACGAAGCAATTTTCGGTTTTTATTAAGGGCGCTATTCGGCATTGGTTCCCGGTCAGAATGTATTTTATATCTTTTAACCCATGAAGCCGGTCACCCGAACGAGGTGGCAAAAGCCATTGGTATATCTGCACCTGCGGTTCGGGATACTTTAGTCGAACTGGCGGAGTCGGCACTTGTGTTAACCAGGAAAAAGGGAAAACGCACCATTGAATACTGGCTATCGCAGAAAAAGTGGTGGCAGTTTCTGTCCGGCATGGATTACGAAGATGTCAAAAAACCGATCTGGCTAAACTGGATTTCATTATTTTCTGCATTAAATAATGCCTGGGAGGTGCTGAACGAAGCGCAAAAGGCAAAGTCCGATTATTTGAGAAGCTCAAAATTGCGTTCGGCAATGGAAACGATAAGCCATGAATTTGCTGAAAGTAAGATTGATTTACCGGCGATGCCGGGTTTAGAAGTCCCGCCGGAAAAATACGAACAGGCATTTCAAAATTTTATCGTTAGGGTCTTAGGAGCCTAAGATGGAACAGATAGAAAGCTTACAAACATCGAGAAAATTCAAGAAAACTGAAATAGGAGAAATTCCGGTGGATTGGGAGATTGTTAGGCTGGGCGAAGTGGCGGATATTGGTGCGGGAAATTCTGCGCCGCAAGAAGCGAAGTATTTTCAGAATGGGAAATACCCTTATGTAAGAACTTCGGATGTGGGGCGAGTACAAAGGTCGCATTGTTTCAATATGGCCGAGGACAAAATTAACGATTTGGCTGTGAAAGAATTAGGTTTAAGACTTTGGCCTGCGGGAACGATTTTATTCCCTAAAAGCGGTGCTTCAACTTTTTTGAATCATAGAGTTTTATTAGCCGTTCCTGCTTATGTATCCTCACATTTCGCTACGATATTGGCAAGGAGTAATACAACACCAGAATTCCTGTATTATGTTCTTACAACAGTTGATGCGAAATCACTTGTAAGGGGTAAGACCAACTCTTCATTAAGGCTCAATGATATAGGTGCTATTCAAATTCCTTTACCCCCGGTTCCTGAACAGAAAAAAATTTCCGAGATTTTAACGGATGTGGATAAGACGATTGAGAAAGACGATGAAATTATAGGAAAAACAAAACAATTAAAACAAGGACTAATGCAGATGTTACTAACCGGTAAGGTCCGGGTTAAAGTTTAAAATGGCGAAAGAAAAATTTACTGATGACGGAAATTCCTTTGTTAATTGTCAGCTACGGATGGTCTTCGCTCATTCTCAACGGCGCGATCGCCGGGATAATTCTCAATTTAGCCGGCACCGGTTCGAGTAAAAGTGCGGAGGTGGTTCCTTCGAGCTTGACTTTAGCTTCAGTTTGTAGATAATGTATGGTATTATGGAGGTAATGCCTATGGTAAGAGAATTTATCCTTTCGAGTTGGAGGAAAATATTCCAGTAGCTTTTAAGGTGGTGTTGGGGTTAATAAGGAAATCGCGTGGACTTAAATCGTAGTGACAATTCAGGATGGAACTGAAAGAACGCATCGCTGAAGAGCTGGCAATAGGAATCAAGCAAGTTGGACAGAGGGCTCATAACGAGGAGGAACTTCGGATCGGGGTGGAAAAACTCCTTGAACCCCAATATGAACGGAAATTCTTCACAGCTGAGGTTGTTTACAAGAATAAAACCTAAACAGGCGGGGTTTTTTTAGCCAATACCACTGTGCGCGCGCTTTGCGTTAATCCCTGGATTTACGATTTTAAGGCGTTCGATTTCTGGATGAAGCCGATGGGGCTTCTGTATCTTGCGTCGATTTTGAGGAACGCTAACTTTGAAATTGATTTTATCGACTGCCTCGACCGGTATCAGCCGGTATTTTTAAAACGGGCAGCGAAGCTGCCGAAGGTCGATGAATACGGCCGGGGGAAATTTTATAACGAAGAGATTGATATGCCGGAACAATTAAAAGGAATTAAAAGAAAATTCAAGCGCTACGGAATGCCGGAAGCGGTTTTTGAAGAACTGCTCGACCGAATCGATAAGCCGGATGTGATATTGGTTACTTCAATGATGACCTACTGGTATCTGGGGGTTTTCGATGCGATAAAAATTCTTAAACGCCATTTTCCCGGTTCGCCGCTCGTGCTGGGCGGCATTTACGCTACATTTTGTTATACCCATGCCCAAATCTATTCCGGCGCGGATTATATTGTCCCTGGTTTGGGCGAAGCGAACCTTTTTAAAATCCTCAACCAGCTCGGGTTGACGCGAAACCTCGATTCTTTTTCTTTTCCCAATCTTCCGTTGCCGGCTTTCGACCTCTATTCCCGATTGGACTATGCCTGTATTCTCACCTCGCGCGGCTGTCCGTTTCGCTGCAGTTACTGCGGGGTTTGTAATCTTTTTCCGGGCTTTGTGACGCGGGAGTCGGGTTCGGTTATTGACGAGATTCAGTTCTACCGCGATGAACTGAAGGTGAAGAATGTCGCCTTTTATGACGATGCTCTCCTCGCCAATCCGCAATTCGAAACCATCGTCGAGGAAATTATTAAAAGGAGAATGACATTCTCCTTCCATACACCCAACGGTCTCCATCCCCGATTTATTACCGAGGAGTTAGCGCACAAACTGCGTTCTGCCAATTTCGCGACGATCTATTTAAGCCTTGAAACGGTCGATGAGCGGCTCCAGAACGATACCGGCGGGAAGGTGAAGACGAAAGAATTTGAGCAGGCAGTGGAGTATCTTAAAAAAGCCGGCTTTCAGGACGCGGCGCTCCATGCCTATCTGATGATCGGACTGCCGGACCAAACTTATGAAGAGATGAAACGAAGCATTGACTTTGTTTCGGATTTGGGAGTGGTAGCCCATTTAGCCGAATTTTCGCCGATACCGGGAACTGCTGATTTTCTCAAAGCCGGCTTCGATAGTGAAACCGACCCGCTCTATCACAATAACACCATTTTTCCAGCGTATAAAGACCGGTCGGTTATGGAAGCGGTGAAAAAATATCTTGCAAAGAAGAGGATTGATCAATAAAATTTTAACCACAAAGCACACAAAGAAAAGTATACGATAACTTTTGAGAGAAAAATACCTGGTAACAGTTGAAATAAAGATTGTTGTATTTTCTTATTTTCCTTTGTGATCTTTGTGCCCTTTGTGGTGAAATCTTTTCTTACCGTGCTTCGATTATTTCTTTGGCGGTGGCGACGTTGTCAAATTCATCGGTTACCTTTACAACGATCGTATATTCGCCGCTTGAGAGTTTCGTCTCGAACGAAAAATCCTCGGATTTTGAATCGAAGATTCCATCTCTGGGTGAAACCGGCAGCCATTTGCCGGTATTGATCGAATAGCCGGCGGAGCGGATAGGAGAGAGGGCTGAGGTTGCGGTAAAGGTAATGCGATATTTATTTTGAGCGGTCGCGCCGGCTTTGACATTTTCGATCCGGGCAGGGGTGTTATTGACCAGGAACGGTTCACTTACTTTTTCTCCTTCCAGGGCAAGGTCGCCGGGATTGACCGGGCTGTCGGAGCCGACGATTTTCACTTCATACCAGCCGTCAGGCAGGGTCTGGGTATCGAGCAGATAATTCTCGGCGGTGATGTCTTCTTTGATTAATTTCCAGTTCCGTTCGCCGGTTCCCTTAAAAAAGAGTTTAAAAACGAGCGAGTCGCCATTTGGATCCCAGCTCGACCAGCTGATTTTTCTTTCGGTTTTTGAGGGTTTCTTTTCACTATAATCGGATGAGCTGCCGGGAGTATCCGCACCGGGTTTGGACAGGGCAACAGCGGCAATCTCGGGTTTTAGATTTGCCGGTAAATATGAAACGGTGACTTTTTTTAAGACCGGGGTTACACCCGGTTTCTGGGTTTTGAGCAGAGCGCGCCACTGGATAAAGCGCGCCGGCGGGTTCTTGATGATATCCGATTCGGGTCGTGCCCAATTACTCCAGGTCGGGTCAGATTCTTTCCGGTTGCCGGTCTTGGTTTCAAGGATAATCTGGGTGGGCGAAGGGGTTGTGCCTTCCCAATCGATTTTTCCCCAGCGCGAGGTGGTGCCGGTGTCAAAAATCCAGGAGTCGATCGTTCCGGACTCGGCACGCGCCGGTCCTAATCGATAGACCGAACCGAGATTGCCGGTTCCGACAAAAACCGTTTTGTCTTGCCGATAAAGGGCGAGCACCTGGGTTTCCTGGCACTGGGTGAGAATCGTCGGTTCGCCATTTGCCGTAACCCGGTAAATTTTTCCCTTGTTGCCGGTGCCGACCAGGAGGTTGCCATCGGGGTCGACGGTCATCGAAAGTATCAACGAATCCGGAGCGGTCCAGAGATACTCGGTTATGCCGTCCTGCCGGAGCCGGTAGACGCGCGAGAAGTGCTCGTCATCGGCTGAGCTTTCGGTACTGGGATTGGTGGCGAAATAGATTGTGCCTTTCTGGTCTTCGACCAACAAGCGTGCTTCCGGTTCGTCCGCATCGTAGAGGAGCATAACCTCGCCGTCTCTGATTTTATAAACGAGTCCATCGCCCGAGGAGCTGGCATAGAGTGAACCTTTACTCGCCAAAAGGCTCATAATGTGCGGCTGGTCAGATTCATAGATAATTTTTCCTTCGCCGGCAGGCGAGATATTATAAATCCGACCTTTATTGCCGGTGCCGGCATAGAGATTACCGGCCGGGTCGAAGCACAGCGACCAGACATAGGAATCCTCGGTGTCATAAAAGACGGTTGCGTTGCCTTTCGGGGATATTTTATAGATAATACCGTTGGGCATCGAGGCGGCGTAGAGAGTGCCCTGCCGGTCGATCGCCAGACTCAAAATACCGGTTTCCGGCGAATCGAAAATTTCAGTGATGGTGCCGCGACTGTCGATCCGAAAAACTTTGCCTTCATTGCCCGTACCGATGTAGATCGTGCCTGCGCGGTCACTAACCAGCGACCAGACATAGAGCTCCTGAGTTTGGGCGAGCGGAGTTAATTCCGGTGCCAGGCTCACTTCTCCCCGGCTGTTAATCGACAGATTGGTGAGCTTGCCCGAAGCAAAATCCTCGAGGGTTTTCTGCTCCCAGACCGAGCCCTGGGCAGCGATACTGACTGAGACCGCGAAGCATAAAACGAGTGAAATTTTTTTCATGAGGGCTCTGAATAAGTCATGCTGAACCACAAATCCGCCATACGGTGTGGCGGACACAAAGGAAAAATTTTAAAAAAATTAATGAATTATAAGAATTCTTTCTTTGTGCTCTTTGTGTGCTTTGTGGTAAAGTATAGTTTTTCATAGGTCTCTTCATTATCGTTTCACTTTCAAGGATAACGTTACGCTGCCGGTTATCACATAATCGGTAGATATTCTTTCTTTTAAAACCAGTGCCTTGTCGGTCAGTTGAAACTCGCCCCCAGCCTTCGACCGTTTCAGCACCGAAACTATCGATGGAGGAAGAGCGGGTAATTCCTCCCCTTGGGTCGTAGCACCTTCGCCCGTGGAAAATAGGGATACGACGATTTCATTGTTGCTCGGCAGCCGCTCGAGCAGATCGAGGAGCTGGTTGAAGGTCTCGGGTGAATATTTACCGGGCAAAGCCTTTCTCTCGTAGACGAGCGCCGAATCGGCCTGGGAGACGACAACCTCGAGGTCGCCTTCAGGCAGTTCTTTGGGCAGTTTCAGTTTTGCGGTCTGGGTGAAGCCGGTTCCTGCCAGGGGCTTTAAGAAGATGGTCAAACTGAGTTCGGCACCAGGTTTCACAATATCGTCGCCGACATAGACCCGCTGGATCTCGGCGATTCGGGGAGTTTCGGTAATTTCGAGTTCAAGCTGTCCATTTTCCAGGGTCACGTCTTCCAGGCGGTTGTCCAGAAGAAGGGATAGATCTCCGATCAGTATATCGGTTGCTTCGCCCGCAGCATCGTCGCCGCTGAACATCTCCTGGCGTTTCAGCCGGGGTTTGTTTTTTAAATTAAGCTCCAAGTCATAGTTAATGGTGGAGCTGCCCAAAATTCGTTCGGTCGACTGAATCGACCAGTAGCTGCACAGGCCGATAAGATTGGGTGTCAAGAGTTTATGGTCGATTACTTCAAATTCATATTTTTGAGTTGAGCCGGCCGATTTTATAGTTACGGCAAACGGAATCAGCTTTGCCGATGCGCCGATAATCGCGGCGATACCGGCACGCCGGTCCTGGAAAACCCGGCCGATGGTCTTGAGCGGCGAGGCGAATTTATATGATTGGTACTGGCTGGGCAGGACGGTGTAAACATAACCGCCGCAGAGCGGCAGGTCGACACCGCCGCCCGAGAACATATTATGGCCGAAGGCTAAAATCTTATTTCCATCTCGATAGGTCATCGTGCCCATCGCGTTGATGTCGAGGTCGCCTTTTACCAGCTGGACTCCGACTGCCGCTCCCGGTTCTAAGGAAAAGCCGGCATCGGTTGCGGTGGCTCCACCGGCGACCGGGATTAAGCCGGCAGCGGAAAAGAGCTTGGGAAATTTTTCGAGTACGGCTTCATTTCCTCCTGAGACCGAAACCGGTATCTCTAAAGGCTGGAATGCGCCCATACCCGGGGCCGTTTTTTTTAAAGAAAAATCCTGTGGTTTTTCAGAATCTTTTCGGTTCAAAATTTCAAGCATTTCGTTGATCGGCGTGATGCCGGCGATCGGTTCTTTTGAGAATGGACCGTAGGCATAGGCAAGAGCACCGATGAGCCTGCCATTGATATAGACCGGGCTGCCCGACATTCCTGAAATCACGCCGGTTTTTTCCAGTGGACCGCCCGAGAGTTTGGCAAGAATTATATCACTGTGGGGGTTAACCTTTTTCATTACCCCAATAATTTCGACCGAAAAATCTTCGATTTTTGTGCCCTGGAATACGGTTTTACCGACCCCTTGCATCCCCGGTTTGATTTCATCCACGCCCATGAATTCGACCGCCGGCAGGGTGGCGATGAAAAAAGCGAATATAGTTGCTGCTTGATTCATAAAAGACTTATAGCTATAAATCAAAACGCTGTCAAGATTTAACCACGAATGGCCACGGAAAAACACGAATAAAATATTGTCCACAGATGGACACGGAAGAGGCCGAGAATAGTTTAATGGTAATTGGTTAAAAGGTAAAAAAAATAGTCAACCACTGAAAACAAGGATGACTGAGAAGAAAAATAGTCAATAAATAGTTATCGGTCAATCCGACCACTACCAGCTACTATTAAATATTCAACCTACCTCCCCAAATCGGTTTTGATGCGAAGTAACTCGGTAATGTCGCGGCGGGTTAAAATGCCGACGATGCGCGTGCCGGTGACGACCGGAAAACGGCTGGTGCCGTCTTTGACCATCAGGTTTAACGCTTCGACCGCATCTTCTTCCGGTTCAAGGACATCGACTTTGACGATCGGGGTCATCACCTGGCCGGTTTTTGTCTTTGTCCAGTTCTTTTTCTCCACCCCTTTGACTTCGGCTAAGGTGACGAGCCCGACAATTTCATCGCCCGCCACGACCGGAAAACTGTCGTAGTGATACTTCAGGAAATAGTCATCGACTAATTTATCAAGGGTGGTTTCCGGATCAACCGTCACCACATTCGGCTCCATGATTTCGGATACTTTAACCCCGGCTAAGGTCCGGCGGAAAATGAGCTGGCGATAGCTTGCTTCCGCAGCCTGGCGCAGGAAGAGTCCGATCAAAATGAACCAGACGCCATTAATGAACTGTCCGCGCAGTATCTGCAAAAAACCCAATGCCATCAGGAATATGGCGATTCCCTGTCCGACCATGCTCGAGATCCGGGTGGCGGTTTCTAAATTACCGGTCTGTTTCCAGATGAGCGAGCGTAATACCCGACCTCCGTCTAACGGGAAGCCGGGTATCAGGTTGAAAAGTCCTAAGACCCCGTTGACCAGACCGAGATAACCGAGTACGACCCGCACAGGACTGGTGGGAATCACGAACGCAATCGCGAGAAAAACGACCCCGAGGATAAAGCTCATTGCCGGGCCGGCCAGCGCCATCTTGAATTCGGTCATGGCGCGATCCGGTTCTTTTGCCATCTGGGAGACGCCGCCGAATATGAACAGGGTGATACCCGCAATCGGGATGCCGTTCCTTTTGGCGACTACGGAGTGAGAGAGCTCATGGAGCAGAACCGAAACGAACAGCATCAGGGATGAAATAATTCCCATTATCCAATAGGTCGGAGTTGACCAGTGCGGGAACCGGTGCGGAAAGTAGCTCGCGGAGAGAGACCAG
>CAYHGV010000070.1:0-3829 GCA_964356135.1 uncultured bacterium | reverse complement strand
ACCAGGCTAAGAGTAAAAAGATGATGAACCAGGTGTAATCGATCTCAATTGGAATCCCAAAAATCCGAAAGAGGTAGAGCCGTCTTACCACTTTAGCTGGTCGCGCAGTTGATTGTAGCTGTTCTCGGCTTCGTTGAAGAGTCGAATCGTTTTTTCTTTTTGGGCAAGCCAATTTTTACCGGTTTTCTTCTTCGATTCAGCGAGTGATTTACGGACGAAGTCGAATTGGGCCGAAAGGGCGGTGATTTCTTTGTCGTAGGGATAGCCGCCGCGTTGCTGGAGCTGGCCGTGTAATACCATCAGCCTGCCCTCCCATTGGCTGAGTTCGCCAGCGATAAAATTATCGAACGCCAGTTCAACGCTCTTCCGTTCAGCCTTGACCCGCTGCAAGCTGCCGGTGGTCGACCAGATAATGAAGATCGAGATGAGCAGCAGACCGACCAAAACGAAGATGGTAATCCAGGTCGGTTTTTTCATATTACTCTCCCATCTGACCCAAGATGACGAACTCCACCCGCCGGTTAAGCTGCCGGCCGGAGTCGGAAGCATTGGAGGCAATCGGTTTTGATTCGCCGTAGCCACGGGAGATAAGCCGGTTGGGGTCGATACGGTGCTGGCTGATAAAGTAGTTGACAACCGATGCTGCCCGGCCATCGGATAATTTTAAATTATAGTCATCGCTGCCGATCGAATCGGTGTGTCCCTGAATTTCAACCCGGATGGTCGGGTTATCTTTCAAGATCCGGGCGGCATCATCCAGGACCGGATAGGATTCGGGACGGATTGTTGTCTTATCGAAGTCGAAGTAGATTCCCCGCAAGGTGATGACCATTCCTTTCTTGACGAGCTGGAAGTTCTTTTCGACGGTTTTATCCTCTTCGACCACGAGCGGTGCGGGTTGGTCGATATAGCCAGCCGATTTGACAATCACCGCATAGCTGCCGACCGGGACTTCGCCTTTGAAAATACCGGTTGCCGGATCGGTTTCGATCGAAGCCAGTTCAGTCTGGGGGAAGGTGATGGACGCTGGTAAGGGTTTGCCGTCTTTACGGTCGGTCACCTGGCCGATGATCATGCCTTTGACTAACGCGGGTTTGAGATTAAATTCGAGTTTGGTCACATCATTGACTTTGATTAAGGTTGATGTCGCTTCGTGCAAATAGCCGCCGGCTGATACCTCGACTGCGACCGCACCAACCGGAATGCTGTCAAACTGGAAAAATCCGGTTACGGAGTCGGTGATCTTCGGTTCGATGTTGATGCCCGGAAGCGAAACCTTAGCCCGCAACGGACGGCTGGTTTTACTGTCCCGAACGGTTCCGGAGAGGATGCCATAGAGGTGCAATGGTTGCAGTGTAAACTCATAGCTGGTGATTTCGTTCTTTTTAACAACCAGCGGAACGGTTTGCTCGGCGTAGCCGGTTTTGATGATTTGCACTGAAACAATTCCCACCGGGACACTGTCGGCTTTCAACACCCCGTCTTCGCCGACCTGAATCGGCGCTAAGTCGCTTCCCGGGAAAACCACCTGGGCACTGATCGGTCGGCTTGAGACCGCATCCCGGATGGAGCCGGAAATGGTGCCAATCGGCACCGGACCCGGTTTTAAGAACGGGGATACGAAGCTGAGCCCCAGGACACCCTGGAATTGCGGTATCACCTTCGAGAAGAGGGCGATATCCAATCCGAGATCAATACCGACGCCAAAGGGGAAGGTAAACTTAATTCCGGGAGTAAACCGGAAGGGGTTGCTTTTAAAATTAAATATCGAATCGCCCGATTGTTCAGTCGAAACCTCAAGGATGGCGGCATAGGTTTTCGCCGGCAGCTCAATGCCTAACCGTAAGAGGAGCGAGTCATAGGTGCCGAGCCGGTAGCCGCCATTGATAATGATGTTGAACGGTGCCGCCTTCGAGACGTCAGAAAAATCCAAGGCTATCAGTCCGCCGACCGAATAGGAGAGACTCCGGGCGGTATCGGCGGTTATTCCGAACCGGCTGTCGAGCGTAGGAATCGTCAGCGATCCCATCGCCCCCAATTTAAAGACCGGTATTCCAATAAAGGAAAACTTCAAGCCGGTTTGGGTATCGTAGAAGCCGGTATGGGTGGTATCAAAGTTAAAGTTGCGTGACCAGATGCTGTAGGTCGGGCTGATATAAAATTCGATCCAGCTCAGGGGTGCATAGGTAACCCCACCATTGAGCCCGAGTTGATACCAGTCCTGGTACCGGGTAATAAGATTGTGGAGTGAAAGGGAGAGCATACCCTGACCTTCTGATTTTACATCCTGACCCCGGAACAGACCCCGGCCTCCCCCGATCGCGGGATAGGCCAGAGCTATGGTTGTCATGAGGCCACAGGTCAATAATAATTTTTTCACGGTTCCTCCTGGTTTAGTTTAGAATTGCGAGAAATAGAATTAAGCATTGAGGTAAACTGATGGGTATCAACCTTCAATCTATCATTTTCCATCATATGTTCTCAGTCCGCATCAATGCAAAATATTTTTTCCCTGAGTCTTGAGGAAGGCTGATTGAGACTGAGATAAACAGATTTTTTGCAGTTTCCATCAGTTTTCATCAATGCTGTTACCTGATCATCGCAGCGGGAAAAAAAGCCGGATACCGAAACCGCCGGTCATGTCAATGTTCGTTTCAGGCAGAAGGTCAATAACCGGCCCGAGTTCAAAGAATATTCCGATGGGTCGGTAGATGAACTCCATACCGCCGCTCAAACGTGGGCCCAAACGCAATCTCGATTTTTCCGTGCCCTGGGGTGGGCGTCCTAAAATTTTTAACCTTCCTCCCAAACCCAGATAGAGCGAGAGATGGGGTTCAGGTATCACATTGTAAAAATGGTAAAGATAGGTAGAATGAAGATAGAGCCAATCTGCGGTCAATGACCAGCCGAGGGCGAAATCTAATGCCGTTGGCTCAGGAAGCCAGACTTTGGCAGAGAGCCCGGTTGGTTCGCCTAAGATGACTCCGAGACCAAAGGTGCCGTGTTCCGCGCCGCTCACCAGTACAACGCTGGCGAGAAGGACAACTACTATTCCTTTCATACGCTACCTCCAGTTTGTAATAATACTTTAATCACTCCACTAGGTTCTTTGGAGTTTTTGTGTGGTCGGTATCGGGTATTCGCTTTATAAGCTGCCATACGTTTCACCTTTTTTACGCTATCGTGGTATGTACCCATAAACTATAACCATTATTACTGTTTAGTCAAGTGTAGTATTTTTTTCGGGTCGTTATTCGGGCAGGAAACTCCACATTCAGGAGATGGATGCAGAGGCGGTTTTGACCGGACCCTGCCTTTGAGCCAAAATTTGCAGGGTGCGAAAAATAAGAGGGGCCGAAACGATCTTCGACCCCTCTGGTTGTAAGCTCTTCAGGCGGGCACGCAGGCATCCACCGGGCAGACCTCGATACATTTCGGGGAGTCGTGATAGCCTTTACAATCTACGCACTTCGCCGGGTCGATGGTATAAATCGGGTCGCCGGCGGCAATCGCCTGGACCGGACATTCGGGTTCACATAACCCACAGGCGGTGCAATCCTCGGTAATTTTATGTGGCACTTTTTCCTCCTTCGTTTCCTTTGCACTTTTATAATAAAATCGAGGGTTTTGTCAATACCCTTCATGTCCATTGTAACTTGAGAAAAACAGTTAGAGATATATAGAGGAAAAACTAGTTGAACCACAGATACACACAGATAGACACAGGTACAAAGAGGAAAAGCCAGAATAACCCCAGAGAACACGAAGAATTTTGGTAATGTCCTATACTTCCTGTAAAATTATGGCCTTGAAAGAAAAGGATGAAGGC
>CAYHGV010000069.1:0-15774 GCA_964356135.1 uncultured bacterium | reverse complement strand
AAGAAAGGAAGACGCCGCTTGAAACGAATTTACACACCTCTTGACATGATCTCCCTTTGACCTCTGATATGTGAGATCAGATCTCTAATTTACTAAGAATGTCCGCATTCTTAAAAACGTAACTATCAGTTTGACATAATAATTTCATGTCCCGAACCGAATTTGTAGTAAAACCGCAAGGTAATTAAAGATTATTTGGGGGCATTCAACCCTTGACTTGTTTTTGTATATTGGTTATTTTTTCTTAACAAATTAAAGGAGGAAAAATGGCGGATAAAAGATTGCTTGATGCGTTGAATGAATCGATTGCCCGCGAAATGGCGGTGGCAGTCCAGTATATGTGGCAGCATGTGATGGCGATCGGTCTGGAAAGTGAATCGGTGGGCGAGGTCTTTAAAGAGACCGCGGTGACCGAGATGAAGCATGCCGAGAAGTTTGCCGAGCGCCTCGACTATCTGGGCGGCGTCCCGACGACCAAGCCGGCTGACATTAAAGTCGGCGGCGACATTAAAAAGATGCTCGAGGATAACGTCAAAGCCGAGCGCGATGCGATCGAGCTCTACTCGAAGTTCATCAAGCTCGCTGTGGAACTCGACGACCCGGTTACCCGACTGCTCTATGAGGAAATCCTGACCGACGAAGAAGACCACGAGTATAAATTCAAGACCCTCTTAGGGCTATAACACCACTTAGGGGCGGCTGTCTGCTCAGGAGGTCAAAAGGATTATCCTCGATACAAGGGGTACTGTATGAAATACACAGCCATTGACGAACTTATCGGATTTGCCATGCAAAAAGAAGGCGGCGCGGCCGCTTTTTATCAGTCGGCAGTCGACAGCGTCCGGAATCCGGCGGCGAAAGGGATGTTTCGCGAACTGGCCGAAGAGGAACGCAAGCACCGGCGGATGCTCGAAGGTTTGAACGTTCAGTCGCTGGCAGCGATGAAGACGGAAAAGATTCCGGATTTGAAGATTTCCGATTATCTGCTGGATGTTACCTTCGAACCGGGTATGAACTATCAGCAGGTGCTGACCATGGCAATAAAGATGGAAGAGCGGTCGTTACGATTTTATACCGGCATTGCCAAACGGATGGTCGAGCCGAAAGCACGAAATCTCCTTGAATTCCTTACCCAGGAAGAGGCAAAGCACAAACTGAGATTAGAAACCGAATATGATCAACAGATCTTAAAAGAGGACTAACGATGGTCGACGATACGATAAAAATATTGGATTTGGGGATTGAATCGGAAAAGACCGGTCTGGTGAATTATTTAGGATTTGCGCGTAACACCAAAGACCTGACCGGTAAAAATATGTTTATCCGCCTGGCGATCGATGAGTTCGAGCATATGATACTGCTGGAGCGGCAGAAGGACAGTATTCTTGAGGGAAAAAGCTGGGTCAAAGCGCAGATCGCCCGGTCGGAGATTGAGGAGATTGTACCCAGGCTTTCGCCGCGCGAATTGCGAACCCGAGGCGAAGAGGGTCAGAACGAGCTCTCGGCGCTTCATACTGCGCTTGAACTCGAAGAGCGAGGAATCAAGTTCTACGAACAGCAGGCAACCCAGACGTCGAGCGAAGAGGCAAAAAAAATGTTTGAGCGGCTGGCGGTGATGGAACGGGCACACGCTGAACTGATCCAGGCCCAGATCGACTATATTACCGGCACCGGTTACTGGTTTGGCATTCGGGAATTCTCGCTCGAAGGCGAGTGATAAACTACCGAAATGTAGAAGTCAAAATGCAGAATGCAAAATGCAAAATGAAAAAATTAACAGGTCATTACCGTCGTATCCATCCGGAGCTATTCGTGGTTTCACCAATTAATCCAGGTTAAGGAGGTCGGATGGAATTAGATTCCCGCCTGACCAGTTTAGAAATTATCGGAGTGGCGATCCGCGCCGAGGTGGAAGCGGCGAAAAGCTACGAGCAGCTTTCCCGGATGGTCAAGAATCGCGATCTCAAAGAAAAGATACAATTCCTTAAAGGCGATGAGCTCAAACACGAGCAGATCCTGAAAACCCTGTATAAAAAGGACCATGCTTCGATTCCGTTGAAACTGCCTGCCCAGGACCTTATCCCCGAGCTCTCGTTTGTCATCGAAGAGGGAATGACGGTGCCGGAGATTTTCAAACAGGCGATGACGGCAGAGCAGGTCTCGGAAAGTTTTTATACCCAGGCGGCACAACGGTCAGAGGATGAGACCGGTCGGAGGATGCTCCGCTACCTCGCCGCAATGGAACGGAGCCACTTTCATCTCCTGAACAGTGAATACGATCTGATCGTCCAATTTGACGACTACCATCGGCTCGAAAAGTGGACGATGGTTCATTTCGGTCCGTGAAGCGAACGATCTATTTAGACCACCAGGCGACCACGCCGCTCCATCCGGAGGTGAAACAGGCGATCGAGCCGTACCTGGGAGAATTTTTTGGTAATCCCCAGAGTTTGCACTCCTTCGGCGAAGAGCCGTTTCGGGCAATCACCGAAGCCCGGGAAAAAGTCGCCGGCCTTGTGGGTGCAAAGCCGGAAGAGATTTATTTTACTTCGTCCGGAGCGGAGGCAAACAACTTTGCGCTCAAAGGGCTTGCCTGGGCACAGCAGCAAAAAGGCAAGCACTTGGTCGTGTCGGCGATTGAGCACTATTCGGTCATCTATTCGGTCCGGACGCTTCAGAAATCGGGTTTTTCGGTGAGTTTTCTGCCGGTCGATAAAAACGGCGTTATCGACCCGGCGGCGGTGGCGCAGGCGATTACGCCGGAAACGATTTTGGTCTCAGTTATGCACGCCAATGGAGAAGTGGGAACGGTCGAACCGATTGCGGAGATAGCACAGATCACCAGAGAAAAAGGTGTGCTCTTTCACACCGATGCGGTGGCAACGGTCGGCACGATTCCGGTCAATGTTTCGGAACTGGGCGTCGATGCCCTGAGCTTTGCCGGCCACCAGTTCTATGGCCCGAAAGGTGCGGCCGGGCTGTATGTCCGCAAAGGGGTGAGGATACAGCCGTTAATCGAAGGTGGGATGCAGGAGGATGGTCGTCGGGGCGGCACCGAAAATGTGGCGGCGATTGTTGGTCTGGGCACGGCGTGCGAGCTGGCAGCGCGCGAGATGTCCACCCGAATCGCCCAGATTACACCGCTGCGCGATAAAATCATTGAAGGTTTACCTGTGCGTATCGACCGGGTGTATCTGACCGGCCATCCGACCCGGCGATTGCCGTTCCATGCCAGCTTCTGTGTAGAATTTATCGAAGGCGAGGCGATGCTCCTTTTTTTAAACGACGAAGGGATCGCGGCTGCCTCCGGTTCAGCCTGCACCTCCAAGGCACTCAAAGCTTCGCATGTCCTCCTGGCAATGGGCATTGATGCGGCATTAGCCCAGGGTTCGATTGTCTTCAGCCTGGGAACGGATACTACCGTCGAGGATGTGAATTTCCTTTTGGAGAAGATGCCGCCGATTGTTCATCGGCTGCGCGAGATGTCACCATTATACGCTCAATTCAAGAAAGGAACTAACAGATAAGGTGTTTGAAAAATGAGTTATATGAGAAGACGAATGACCGCGGCTCGTTCCGAGCCGACCAATGACGCGAATGTGGAGTTGTTATTCGATACATTTGCTACCATTCGTGATATTCGGGTACGTAAAGAATTCAAGAAAGGACAAAAAAATGTACAGTGAAAAAGTGATGGACCATTTCCGACATCCGAGAAATGTCGGCGAGATCGAGAATGCCGACGGTGTCGGTGAAGTCGGTAATCCGGTGTGCGGCGACATGATGACCTTCTATGTTAAAGTGGAGAACGGGCGGTTGGCAGATGTAAAGTTCAAGACCTTCGGCTGTGGTGCGGCAATTGCGGTTTCAAGCATGGTGTCGGAGGTCGCAAAAGGCAAGACGGTCGAAGAGGCGCTTGCGATTACCAACAAGATGATCGCCCAGGAACTGGGTGGTCTTCCCCAGAATAAACTCCACTGCTCGAATTTGGGTGCGGATGCCCTGCATAAGGCGATCGAGGATTACATGAAAAAGACAAAAGGAAAAGAGGGAACCAATGAAAAATAATCAACCGAAAACATCGACCTGCCGCTGTCCCTACTGTGATGCGCCGATCAAGGTGGAGCCGCCGTTCTGTCAACCCTGCAATGTCGAGCTTCGGTTCTGCCGGCAGTGCGGTCACGCAATTCCCAAGAACGCTGAGCGCTGTCCCGAGTGCGGACAGGTGCAGGCAGAAAAGTAGTGCCGGATAAAGCAACGATCATCTTTTTTTCCGGTGATTTAGATAAGGCGTTAGCCGGTTTCAATCTTGCGACCACCGCCGCAACCATGGGTTTGGAAACCACTTTGTTTTTCACCTTCTGGGGTTTAAACATCATTAAAAAACAAAAGAAGGTATCGAAAACCCGGGGCTTGAAGCGGAAATTATTCAATCTCCTGAATCGCGGGGGTGCCGACCGGCTCAAGCTGTCGAAATTCCATATGCTCGGGATGGGCACGGGAATGATGAAATCGTTAATGAAAGAGAGTCGGATGCCGACACCGGCGGAGCTGTTTGGGTTTTGTAAAGGACTGGGGGCAAAGGTTGTTGCCTGCACCACGACGATGGCGCTTGAAGGACTGACGAAAGACGATTTGATTCCGGAAGTCGACGATTTTGCCGGTGCTGCCACCTATTTGACGATCGCCAAAGAATCGAAGATTAATTTATTCATTTAACCACCAATGACCACGAAAGCTCACGAAAACCCACGAATAAATATTAAAGACAGTAGGAAACCACGAACGGACACGAAAGTTCCACGAAAAAATAGTAAGGGATGAAGCTAACCACGAATGGCCACGAACATGCACGAAAAACAGCTAATAAATATTTACGAATATAAATAACCACGAATGGCCACGAAAGTTCACGAACAACTACAGCCGGTAACTGAGATTGCTGATAAAGTGATGTATCGAGAGTTGTCCTATGCTATAATAAACCCGGCGTTAGCTGTTTATCATTGTTCGTGTGCGCCTCGTTTCGGCGGCTCATGCGGTTTGCGGCAAGCCGATCGAGCCGAGGGAATTCGTTGTTAATTTCTATTCATGAAGGCTAATTTCACTATTGATTGTGTGGGGCTGTATTGTCCGATGCCGATTGTGAAGACGGCGGAGAAATTAAAGGAGCTTACTTCGGGCCAGGTGTTAGAAATTATCGCGGATGACGAAGGAATAAAAAAAGATATGCCCGCCTGGTGCACAACGACCGGTAATGAGTTCCTCGGAATCGAAGAAGAGGCAGGGCATTACAAGGCCTATGTAAAAAAAACTTAACCTGAATGAGGAGGATGAAATGGTAAGAAAGCTGCTGATCACCGTTGTCCTCTTACTCCAACCGTTACTCTGGGCAGAAAAACCGAAGCTGAATCAGGAAGGCAGGGCATGGTTGGTTATCAGTGAGATGGCGCTCACGTTCGGTTTTTACGACTGGGCGATACCGACCTCGCTCGAATTGCACGATAAACAGGCAATCGGCGTGGGTATGATCGCGGCCGGTTTAGGGTTTGGCGTTCCGTTTTTTGCTACCCAGAATGCCAATGTCAGCTATGCCCAGGCAAATCTTGCGTTTCACGGTGGTGGTTTTGGGGGCATTCACGGCTTACTTTTGGATAGGGTTTTCGAAATCGACAACCACTATGAGATTATTCCTCTGGCGACGAGCTTGACCGAGAATATCGGCGGCTACGCCTTAGCCGGTCTCACCACTATGAGTGCGGGTAACTCCCAGCTGATCGCCAATTTCGGATATTTTGGCTTTGGCTACGGGTTGAGCCTGCCGGTTTTCCTGACTTCGAGTAGCCATTCGGTTGACTCTCGTCTCTGGGCAGGAATGCCGCTCGCCGGTTCATTGGCGGGGATGGCGAGTGCTGCAGTTTTCGGTAAAAATACCCGCTTTACCTATGGGGATGCGATTATGCAGCTGAATCTCGGTTACCTCGGGGCAGGTTGGGGTCTGGACCTTTACAGTTGGATTATTCCGAGTGACGGTCCGTGGCGCGATATCGATGGGAAATTGCTGTATGCCTCGGGGTTGGTTGGCAATATCGGCGGGCTTTATCTCGCGCACCGGCTCGTCCGGGACAACCATCTGGCCGGAGGTGACGGCTGGATGCTGTTTGCCGCCACCTATGGCGGCGGGGCGTTCGCCAGTGGGATTGCCTGGCTTCTGGGTCCGAAAGATATTGATGATACGTATGGCCATGTAATAACGACCGCCGGTTTGGTTGGGGCATCGGCGACTTTCGCGATTACCTACCAGGCGCTTAAGGGTAAATCCGAAAACCACTCCCGAATCGAGGGTCAGCTCAATCCCTATGGACTTTTAGGACTTACCTTTTCGCTCTTGCGGCATAAAGACTATGCGGGCGGTCCGATTATAAGCATTAATTTTTGATAGAAACAAGAGCTCTGGTTTAGGTATAAAAATTATCACGAAAGCACGGAAGGGAGAAAACACGAAGTCCTCTATACCCGCCATACTGTGTGGCGGATAAGCGTTGTATTTCAAGGTATAATAAGCTTTGAAACCCTTACAGTCGTTCTGTCGCTCGTCCAGACCTAAATTGGACGCGACGGATAACGGAGTAAAAAAGTTTTTCAGTGTTTTCACTCGTGGCTGCCTTGACAATAGAGAAAAACATCATTACAGTAATAAAATAAAAAAACCACAGGAGGTCAAATGAAGAAGATTGCAATTACAATGGCGATCGTGTTTTGCGCACTCCGGGCAGAAGCGCCGTTTGAAGCTAATATGACCGGCGGCAAAATTCATTACGATGGCAGTCGGTATGAGAAAGCGGCCGGGCTGTTTACGGTGGCGGTCGGGCAAAAGCCCGCGAATATTGATGCTCATATCTGGTTAGGGGCAAGCTTGGCAAAACTCCAGAAGCAGGTAGAGGCAGCAAAAGAGTTTGTGAGAGCGTTGGAATTGGACAGCCTCGGTTTCCACCGGTTTGATATCGTCAAGGACCCGTATGGGACGCCCGAGGGCAAAGAGCTCGCCCAGTCGACTCTGTTTTCGGCTTCAGTCTTAGATTTGCAGAGCGATACACTTGATGATGCTTTGATTTTTATCCAGGCTGCGCTCAAGCTGAATCCGGACAATGCGGAAAATTATTTACAATTGACGAGAGTTTATCTCAAACTGGGTAAACTCGATGAGGTGAAAAAGACCGCGACCGACATGCTCGCGGCTGATCCGCAAACCCCGGATGCCTACTATTTTTTCGGTCGCTATTATTTTGCCAAAGACCAGTGGGACAGTGCAAAGGTTAATTTCTCAACCTGGCTCGGAATGCTCTCAAAGCGCTACGAAGCAACACGGGATACGGCGATGCAGCTCTGGGGTCTTTCGTCCGAGCCCCAGTTGCTCGGGATTCTCGTCACGCTCGATACTCTGAGAAAGACGCCGGATAAGTTTCGAGTGTTCCTGAAAGATTCATTAAAAGTACCCATGAACGATCCGGATAAATACACCCGTACCGCCCAATTGATAAAAACCCTCTTCGATTCCTGGCGCAAGCTGGTGCCGGGTTATGCCGAAATGGGCAGAGATGGGTTCGAAAAGCTGGATATGGAGTATGCGGAAGAGATGTACGGCAAGGTGGTGAAACTTGCGCCGGATAACGGGGATGCGGTTTATAATCTGGGAATTGTAAAATATAATAGAAGTAAATATGGTGAGGCTAGGGAGCTCTTGAGTAAAGCGGCTGACCTGTTCCCGAATGACGACCAGCTCTTCACCCTGTTAGGTCATGTCTATCTCTTAATGGCCGAGGAGTTGAAAAAGAAAGGCCAGAAGGCGGAGGGCGATAAGGAGGTCGATAATGCAATCAAAGCTCTGGAGAAGGCAATTGAATTAAATCCGAAGAATGGTGATGCCCATCGGTTCCTGGGAGTTGCCTTTGCCCACAAAGGGGACAACAAAAAGGCGGAGGAGTTTTTAAAGAAAGGTCAGGAGCTGCTTAAGGAAAGTGCTCCCTCCGGGAGTGGGAGTGTACCCAAATAAAACAGATGCCGGGATTAATTTCTTGTCGAGCTGGATTTCTTTTTCAGAACCCGCTGATACGAGGGAATAGTTTTTCAAGTCGTTGGGTTTACATTTCTACCGTTCCGGTCGTGCTAGATGGAGGGCTGGCGGTCCTCTGTAACCCGAAACCCGCCGATGCGGGATCGAAGAGGTGGGATGAGTCTTAAGGGGTGGGGAAAAGCGAGGCGGAGGGGGCGATGAGGGTTGGGTCTTGTAAAGGCTTGAGCCTACCAACCCCGCCAGGACCGGAAGGTAGCAACGGTACGTGGGTGATGCCGGTTACAAGGAAGCCTGACCTGAGCTTCTCTCTTCCTTGGGCGCTCTGCCGTTTGAGGCGAACTTACCTGCACGGCCGGAAGATAAAAATTTCAATGCAAAATGGAAAACGCAAATTGAAAAATGAAAAATTCTCCCTTAGTACTTCACACTTTGCACTGTTTTTATGGCTTATTTAGTTTTTTCGAGAAAGTACCGACCTCAGAACTTCGATGAGCTCTGGGCACAAGACCATGTCAAACTGACTTTGAAGAATGCGGTTGCGACCGGGCGCATCGCCCACGCCTATCTGTTTGCCGGTCCGCGCGGGGTGGGTAAGACGACGACGGCACGGATTTTAGCAAAGAGCCTCAACTGCGAACATGGACCGACCGCCAATCCCTGCGGGCAGTGTCCGGCGTGCCAGGAAATCACCCTGTCCCGAAGCCTCGATGTGCTGGAAATTGACGGAGCTTCAAACCGGCGGATTGATGAGATACGGGATTTACGAGAGAATATAAAGTATACGCCCGCTCGCGGCAAATATAAGATTTACATTATCGATGAAGTTCATATGCTCACCCCCGAGTCATTTAATGCTTTGTTAAAGACTCTGGAAGAGCCGCCTGCCCACGCAATTTTCATTTTCGCTACTACCGCGCCCCAGAAGGTTCCCCTGACCATTCAGTCGCGCTGCCAGCGATTCGATTTCCGCCGGGTTTCGGTTGACGAGATTGTCCAGCGGCTGCGCTGGATTATCGAACAGGAAAAATTGAAGATTACCGAGGATGCGGTCTATGCGGTGGCACGGCGGGCAGAGGGCAGTATCCGGGATGCGGAATCGATTTTGGACCAGGTAAGCGCCTACTGCTCGGACGAGATTACCCTCAAAGGAGTAGAAGAGCTGTTGGGCATGGTTCCGGGTGATATCTACCTTGAGTATACGCGGCTACTCAAAAACCACGACCACCAGGGATTGATAAAATTTGTCAACCGGATTTTAGATCAAGGTTATGACCTGATGGAGTTTTATTTCGGGTTATTAGCCCATTTTCGCCAGCTCCTCATGCTCAAATTGGGAGTTGACCCGGCGATCCTTGGACTTTCCACTGCCGAACGGAAGCAGCTCAATAGCCTCGGTGCGGATTTTTCCCAGGGGGAGCTTATAAAAATTTTGGATTTTTTATATCTAAGTGAAGAGACGATCAAGCGGAGTTTGGCTCCAACCGCGCTCTTAGAGGTCGTATCACTTCACCTCGCGCGGATGACGGCGGCTGTAGGACAGCCGGGGTCTGCTCCGCAGACGAGCGCTGCTGAGCAGCCGGCGGCTGCAGAGCAAAAGACGGGTGCGACGGTAACCAGAGTGAAAGCCGATTCGACAAGCGAGTCAAGCGCCGACTCTAAGAAGGAGTCGGGTGCCGACTCAGGGAACGAGTCGGAAGTAGATGTGCATACGGTCTGGCTGCAACTGGTCGACCAGCTGCGAACCAAGCGGCCGGCACTTGCCAGCAGCCTGGAACTGGCGACACCCACCCGATTGGAGACTAATCAGCTGTACGCCGCCATTCCCGAGAAACCGGCAATGACTAAAAAGATTATTGATGAGGCGAAGCCAGTGATTGATAAAACCCTTTCCCTGATTTTGAAACGACCGGTAACGACCGTCTTTGAAACGAAGGCAGCGAACGGGCAACCGGAAAAGATTGAACCGATGGTAAAGAGGATCATCGAAATATTTGATGGAGAGGAGATTGGACGATGAAGGATTTTACGGAATTGTTGAAAAAGGCACAGGTACTGCAGGGCGAGCTTGCTCAGTCGCTAAAAAAGATACGGGTGGAAGCAACGGCCGGGGGAGGGATGGTCAAAGTAGTAGCCGATGGCGAACAGAATATCATAGAGATAAAAATTGACCCCGAGGTCGTGTCGAAAGACGATATACCGATGCTTGAGGATTTGATTTTAGCTGCGGTCAACGAAGCAAAGCGCAAAGCTTCTGAGGAAGCAAAACAGGAGATCCAGAAGATTGCCGGTTTCCCCCTGCCGGGGATGGTCTAACCGTGCGTTTCGGGTTTCATATATCAATTGCCGGTGGTCTGTCAAAGGTTACGAGCCGGGCACGAGAGCGGGGCTCTGAAACGATTCAACTCTTTTCTCGCAATCCGCGCGGCTGGAAGTATGGGCCGCTCGATACCGAGGAGGTCAATACGTTTAAAGCCGATATCAAAACGAGCGGAATTGCGCCGATCTTTGTCCATCTACCATATCTGCCCAATCTCGCCTCGGCTAAAAGCGATCTGTATGATAAATCAGTTGATTCCCTCTCGACCGAGTTACGACGGACCGAGATTCTGGGGATACCGTTTTTGATTATGCATATTGGTAGCCGGTTGGAGACGCCGGAAGACGAAGCGCTGGAGTTAGTGGCAAGCGGTATCAACACGGCATTGAAGCGGGTGAAAAATCAAGTTGTTATATTATTAGAAAACACTGCCGGCATGGGAACCGAGGTCGGTTACAATTTTAATCAAATCAAAAAGATCTTCGACCGGGTTAACGAGAACGAACGGCTGGGTCTGGTGCTGGATACTGCTCATGCGTTTGAAGCCGGCTATGACCTTCGAACCAAAACCGGTTTGGACAAAACCCTCGATGAGATGGATAAGACAATCGGCCTCGACCGGCTGCGGCTTCTGCACCTCAACGATTCGAAAACCGCACTCGACTCCCGGGTCGACCGGCACTGGCATATCGGCGAAGGCTATATCGGTCTTGCGGGCTTTCGGAATATTGTCAACCATCCCAAGCTGAAAACATTACCGGGAATTATGGAAACCCCGAGGATGGATACGAAGGAAGACTTAAAAAATATGGGGACGATCAGGAGTTTGGTCAGAACCTAACTCTTTCGCTGAAATAAGCTCTTGGTTTGGGGGGTGGAATTGAAGAAAAAGAAGAAAATTCCCTTGACAAATTTCTAAGAGGTTGTATAAAGTAGGTAGGAGGTAATTAAATGAAATTGTCTAAAGAGAGCAACCGATGGCTACCGAAGGTGGTCGCAGAGGTTGCTTTTGTGCTTTAAGGGAAATAGAGTTAAGAAAATGAAGGAGGTTGAAAATGATTAAATATTTATCACTAATCCTTGTCCTTGCCACTCTCGGCTGGGCGCAAGGCGAGTGGGTGGTGCAGGATAATCCGTTCAATGGCAATGACAGCACCGTCTTTTCGGATGTCCATGCCCTGGACAGCCTGCATTGCTGGCTTGTCGGCTTCCATAGAGGTGAGGCCTGGGTATTGAGGACATCAAACGGAGGCAATCAATGGGAGACTATTGGTCCTCTTATAATTAACATTCATTCTTCCCCGATAAGGCTTAATGAAATAACTGGACTGGGAATTAAATTTGTGGATTCGTTACGAGGTTTTATAACATTCGGCGGGGGGATTTCATCTACTACGGATGGCGGAAACTCTTGGACCTTTGAGCGAATAACCTATGATGCTGCCTTCGGGGATGTAGAATTTATTGACAGCATACAAGGATGGGTCGTCAGTTGGGTTGGGGTAGGAAAGAAAGGTCTTATTTATCATACTGATAACGGTAAGGACTGGGTTATTCAAGATAGCGTAAATCCTGCACTCCATGGAATCTGTTTTCTCGATTCCCTCAAAGGTTTTGTGGTCGGCGATTCGGGCACCCTCCTCAAAACCACCGATGGCGGCGCGCAGTGGATAAAAGTCGAGACCGGCACGACCAAGGACTTAATGGATGTCCAGTTTGCCGATTCGCTACATGGGTTGGCGGTGGGATCTGATGTTGTTCTTCGAACAGTTGATGGCGGAGTAACCTGGAGTGCAATCACTCAAAACATTCCTGCTTTATTAACTGATGTAGCTTTTCCCGATGTGGTGCATGCTTGGACAACGACTTCGGGCATCTACTTCAGCGGAGATACTGGTAATACTTGGGTTGGACAGACTATTCCGGATATCCCCGGTAATGGGGCTCTCTGGGGAGTTTCGTTCCCTGACACCGCTCATGGTTGGGCATGCGGCGGTTATGGCAAAATTATTTATTATTCTCTTGGTTCTGGCGTCGATGAAGCTAACGAAATAACACTTACAGAATATCAATTGCATGTTTATCCGAATCCTTCGCGAAAGACGATAAAAATTGCCTATAACCTTCCAATACCGGGTGATGTTTCGTTCACTGTTTATGATGCCTCAGGTATATTAGTCCGGAGGTTAACATCTAACGTAGATTCCTCAATTTTATTGTGGGATACCAAAGATGAATACGGGAAAGCTGTGCCCCAAGGGGTATACTTTTTAAAAGTTGAGGTGTTGAATAAGACATTAGCTTTTAAAAAATTAATAGTGTTAGACTGATAAAAAAGGAGGGGTGATGAAACGCTTGATTTTAATTTTAGCCATTAGCTTTGTAATGGGCTATGCTTTCATTCCGTTTGTGGCATCGGATTCTCTTCTGAAACTCTATCCCTGGCCACAGAGTATTACCATCTCACCCCCACCCTGCAAGCTCAATGTATTGCAGGATACGATTCAGCTTGTTTTTTATGGCCCCAGTGATACAATCAGAGAAGCGGCTAAGGTCTGCTCGATGGAAATCCAAAAGGCTTTTTATCACGCAATCGATTTTTCTTACAATAAGAATGATAGCACCAAACCGATAAAAGCCATAATCGATACCCTTCGGCCCACAATACCTCCTCCTCCTGATAATCAAAAGGTGCAAATACTATTTATCTTTGGGACAAAGGGGACTGCATTGGTCCATGCTGCTCTCGATTCACTCCAAGCTGACGGACTTCAGGTAACTGAGAACGATATTCCAAACAACGATGAAGGCTATCTCCTTGCCGGTAAAACGAGAAACTGGGGTAATAAAAAACGGCTTTTGGTTGTCTGTGCCGGGAATACTAATATTGGTTGTTTTAGAGGCGCATCAACTCTGCGGGAGCTTATTGCCCAGCACTATCAGGGATTACTGCCCTCGAGTATCATAATCAGGGATTGGCCGGATATTGCATGGCGAGAAGTTGGATGGCAAGGATCGGAGTTAGGAGACCCTGACACCTTACACCCTAAACATATTGCCAAGCTCGATTATTTATCCCTGCTGAAGTGTAATTTAGTGGAACATGAGAATCATAAGTCGTATTATTCACCATATGGATATTTATTGGGTAAAAATCCAGGATTAGGGGGTTATCCTGCCAGTTATATTAATGACTATATCAAAACCAACTGGCTCGATAGCATCCTGGTATCCCCGGTATTGGTATCGTGGGATTGAACCTGTGCCGTATTATATGAACTACGAGCAGTGTTATACCCATGTTTTAGAACGACAAGCCAACTGTATCGCCGGGACTGCGGTTGCCGATACTGCCCACCCTCAGCCATTCAAGGTTGTTGCTGGCGATACTGCGCTTCCGGAATATAGAATTCCTGTTATGAGTAACTCCTGTTTTGATAGCGGCGGTGTCCCAGGCGGTTCTCCCCCAGGATGGAATAAATGGTCAGATGATAGTTTAGACCCGACCGTCACACTCGTGGTTGATACTACTGTAAGCGCACCGTATGTCTGCAAGATTGTATTTCCGAGGAGCACTTCCGAGACAGGTAAACTCAAAAGTGTGGACCAGCATCCAATCGGAGTCTTGCCGAATAGTTTCTATGCTTTTAAATACTGGATAAAATCTGAAATCGACTCAGTAAGCGATGATTCAAAAAAGGATTACGGTATATATATGCAGGTTCAGGGCAAACCCTCATCGGATTCGGCCTGGCGAGAATTGGCAACAAGTCAACGCGACAGCTCATATGGTAAGTGGATATATCGGATACAGGATTCAACTCATGGTTGGCGGGAGAAAGAATTTAACTTAGGGGTTTCTACCGGAAATTGCACCCAACTGAAAATAATATTTATGGCTAATCTACCCAAAAACGCACCCTGGAGTTCAATTACTGCCTATGTCGATGGCGATACGGTGATGAAAAGATCCGCAGCCGGCGATACTGTATATCGATATTTTCTCACTAACCAGCAGAAATTTTTAATAAAGACTGAAGATGCCGGACCCAAAGTAAGCTATAATAATACTCCGCTGGTTGATGGCACCGATTATGAACTCTATCACGATACTCTGTATTATCACTACCAATCTCAGAATCGCCTCAACGACAGTTGCGTCAACTGGGTGATTAAAATTAAAAATCGCCGTGTGCCAGTTGGTTCAACACTGAAGGTAAGTTACAATCGTGTCGGCTATGGAGACTTTACTTTCAATCCGTATACCAAAGATTATAAATTCAATTACTCACCGTGCCCGCTGGAAGCTAAAACAAAAGAATTAGTCGATGCATCAATCGATTTACTGTATGCCGATTCGGCATCATTAAAACCTCGGTATGTCAACCCCTGCTATAATGAACCTATGGAAGGATCATTAATAAGGGATGTCAGAGCAAAGAATAAAAATTGGATAACAACTGATATACCAGTCGGTGAGGATATTAATTATTATTTTGAAAAGTTAAATGATTATAAGGCACACGATAGTACGAAACCCCAAATGATTGTATTTGCCGACTGGATGACCCCGTACCATCGTGGCTCAGAAGCCAACAATATTTGGAAGGCGCGGCTGGTTATTGATTCTACTTACAGGGATTCGATTATACCGTTGATTTGGGGTGTAATGAAAGGAGGCGAATATTCTTCTACACCATATTCAACAGTAAAGGAATCAATCAAACTTGTGGTTAATGATTTGCGCAGTGATAGCGGGGGCTATACACCTGTGCTTTGGCCTATCGGTGGATACGACCATTCGGGTATCGGAGATCAGAAAAGGAAGATACGCTGGCTTAAAGCTCTGCAAGAACTGACCGCTTCCGGTTCTCCAGCTGACTCGACAAGAGGGTACTTTGTATTTCCGAATCCCTTCGATGAAAGCAAGATTGCCGAAGGAAAATGGAAAGATTCAACCACAACGACCCTCAATTACTGGGCGACGATTCCGATTGCGATGGATTTATGCTGGAATCTCGACACTTCAAGATTTGTCGGGACCGACAGTGTAAAGTTATGCTACAGTCCGGAGACTTTACACAAAAATCAAGGCGACATCTTTTCACCACCGGTTGCGAATTTCCGGGTGGACAGTTTGATACCCAATGGAACTGTTAAGGTACATCTTATCTGGTCTAAGAATTTAAATAGCGATCGGGCTTCTCCTTGTTATCAACTTGAACGTTATAATTGGGACGCAGGCACATGGGACATCATAGCTACAAAGTTTCCTAACGATACTGCGTATAAGGACACCACCCCTGATTGGTCTGAAACCACAATACCGGAGATAATATAAAAAGGTGTGGAAATTTGAAAAAAGTGGCGTATCCTTTCTTAA
>CAYHGV010000068.1:0-16315 GCA_964356135.1 uncultured bacterium | reverse complement strand
TCCAGCTCCAATAATTTAGTCAAAACTTCTGAAATCGGCTTGCCCAGTGCTTCCATTATCTGGTCGACATTGAGGGGTTTTTCGCTCAAAAGCGAAACCAGCGCTATCTCTTCTTTACTCAGCCCGAGCGCAATCTCCGGCTTAAGAATTCTTTTCGTCAGTCTCATCTCTTCCAGAACATCGTCGATGCTCGTCACCGGTTTGGCGCCGTCCTTAATGAGTTGATTCGTTCCTTCGCTCGCCAGGGACATAACCGAACCAGGCAGGGCAAAAACTTCACGACCCTGGTCCAATGCCCAATTCACCGTGCTTAAGACCCCGGACGACTTGCCCGCTTCGACCGCAATCACCGCCAGCGACAGACCGCTGATTATCCGGTTCCGCTTGGGAAAATTGAGCGCTACCGGCGGTATGCCTAAGTTAAACTCGCTGACCACTGCCCCGTGCCTGGTAATCTCCTCTGCGAGCCCCTTATTTTCCGGCGGATAGGAGACGTCAATTCCACAACCCAAGACTGCGATCGTTCGGCCTGCGGTCAGCGCCCCACGGTGGGCGGCGGTATCAATCCCCCGCGCCAGACCGCTCACCACCGTTATCCCCTGCTCAGCCAGCTCCCGTCCGAATTTTTCCGCCGCCATCTTCCCTTGATGGGTCGCTTTGCGCGTGCCGATAATTGCGAGCGCACATTCATCTTCGGGCTTTATTCCACCGCGCATGAAGAACATCGGCGGTGAATGGGGAACCTCTTTCAAATTCTTCGGATAGTGCGCATCCTGGAACGAAACGGTCTCGATTTTAATCTCGTGTGCCCTCGCAATCAGCTTTTCGGTTTCCACAGTTCTCCGGTAACTCTTAATTCTCTGGGCGAGGTCTTCATCGATACCGGGCACGGTCAGCAGATCCACCAGATCGGCCGTAAAAATATTTTCCGGCTTGCCGAACCGGACCAGCAGATTCTTAAGCCGGGCTTCGTTCATCCGAAGCACCGAAAGCAGATCGACGAACGCTTCGACTAACATGCGTTCAACTGCTCCTTGAGCAGATTCACGAATTCCTTGACGCCCCCGCCGGTCAACGCCGAGAGAAAAACCGTCGGTTGGTCAAGCGCGAACCGAGGAGCCTTTTTTACCAGGTCGACTTTATTGAAAACGACGACCTGTCGCTTTTTTAAAATCTCCGGATTGTAGAGCCCGATTTCTGCCAGGAGTTGATGATAGTCCTGTAACGGCGCAGGCGAGGTAAGGTCAATGACAAAAACCAACAGCCGGGTGCGTTCAATGTGGCGGAGGAACCGAAGACCCAACCCTTTTCCCTGATGCGCACCTTCGACAATCCCGGGCAGGTCGGCGACCGTCCACCGTATTCCGCCCGGAATTATTTCCGACCCATCGCGCATCGCTCCTAAATTGGGCGCAAGGGTTGTAAACGGATAGGCTGCGATCTTCGGTTGTGCCCTGGTGATTTTGCTTAACAGGGTTGATTTACCGGCGTTGGGCAGGCCGACCAGACCGACATCGGCAAGAATCCTTAAAATCAGCCGCAAGCGCTTCTTCACACCGGGTTTGCCAAATTCACGGGTACGGGGCGCAACGTTGGTTGAAGTCCGAAACCGGGCATTACCCCGACCACCCGCGCCACCTTTTGCCACTAACAGTTTTTCGCCATCCTTGATAACTTCGCCGATCAGCGAACTGTGCTCTTCGTCATAGACATCGGTTCCCAGAGGAACCGGAAAAGAAATCGTATTCCCGGTCCGACCGTGCTGGTCCTTACCCTTGCCATGTCGACCCCGCTCGGCACGATAGGTTCTTCGGTATGCCACATCGGCTAAGGTCTCCAGATGCAGGGAGCCCGTGACATAGACCGATCCGCCGTGACCGCCGTCTCCGCCATCCGGCCCGCCGCGCGGAACATATTTCTCGCGCCGGAAGGACATGCAGCCGTCACCGCCCGAGCCGGCTTCGACCGTAATCACCGCTTCATCGACAAACTTCATATCCGACTACCGCAGATTTTGATGAGTGGTTATTTTTTCCTCTTCTCTAATCTTATTTTCTTTGCCACCGCCGCTTCGACCGCTTTCGGCACGAACGCGGAGATGTCGCCGCCTAAGCGGGCGATCTCTTTCACGAGCGACGATGAAACATACGAATACTGCTCGGACGGCAGAAAGAAGACGATTTCGACGTCCGGAGCAATCCTCCGATTGGTTAACGCCATCTGGAATTCATAGTCGAAATCGACCACCGCCCGCAATCCCCGGACGATCGCCCGGGCATCATTCTTTCGCGCAAAGTCGACCAGCAAACCGTCGAAGCCGACCACCTCGAGCCGCTTGATGCCGCAGGTCGATTTCTTTGCCAGTGCGATTCGTTCCTCGAACGAAAACATCGTATTCTTTTCCCGTCGCCGGGCAACCCCGACGATCAACCGGTCGAAAAGCTGCAAAGCCCGGTGGATCACATCGAGATGGCCAGCGGTCATCGGGTCAAAACTGCCAGGGTAGACTGCAGCTCTCATTCAACCCTCCTTAAAATTGAAACAATCGTATCACCGTAAACCCGTTTCTTATCGAGCGCGAGACCGGGGCAGGGAGAAATCGACTCCCGTCGTGAATGTTCGACGACGATTACACCATCGGCCGCAATCCGACCGCTTTCTGCCAGTTTTTCGACCGCCGCTTGAGCCAGCCCCGTGTCATAGGGTGGGTCTAACAACACAATATCCAATTGTTCGCCTGAAAGATTGGGAATTATTCTTACAACATCACCCCGTCGTATCTCGGCGGAGACCGAAAGCGCATCCAGATTCCTTTTAAGAAAACGCAACGCCTCCGGGTCGTTATCGACAAACACCACTGACCGGGCACCCCGGGATAAGGCTTCGATGCCGAGACTGCCCGCACCAGAGAAAAAATCACCGACCCGGGCGCCGCTTATCATCGCACCCAGGATATTGAATACTGCTGCCCGCACCAGACCTTGAGTCGGTCGCATTTTTTTATTCCGGGGATAGAAAAGCGTTTTGCCCTTAAAACTACCGGCCAGTATCCGCATAGCCCATTATAGATGAGCGCCGGGCAAAGTCAACCAACCGAAACAATCATATCAACCGCAGAGATATTGCGGCGCGTTTCGAGCCGAGGGTAAGGGTAGCGGTGGATTTATCCGACAAGGTCGGATTTATCCGACAACTTTTTATCAGTCAGGCAGTCTGCTTTATCCGACATTATTCTGGACCCGGCCGAGGGCAACTATCGGTCCTATTTCGTGTCCGTTCGTGGTTACTTTTTTAATTCGCGACTTGAAGTCGCTCCCACAGTTTATCCCCGACCCAGCCGAGGACAAGCCTCGGCACTACGACTGTAGCGGTCGGATTTATTCGACTCGGATTTATTCGACAATATCCGCTCATTTTCGGAAAATGACCTATGGCTATTGGTTTCTTAGGCGGTGCACTCGTGGTAACTAAACTGCACTCTAAATGAAGAGCATTTTCCAGTTTTTCCTTGACTGAGAGAAAATTTCTTCTATAGTTATACCGATGAGTCGTCGATCCCCGAGCTTGACCCCAGCTACGATAAACTCCACGCCGGAGCGGTTGGTATGAAATTCTTCAAAGTCATCGTCAACAATCTGGGATTGAAAATCTTCGCGGTCGTTGCCGCGCTCGCGATCTTTTTTTATGCTTCGTTGGAACGGACCTATTCGAAAGTCGTATCGATCCCCGTCGGATTTGGCAATCTCGACTCAAGCCTGGTCATCGCCCGGATTGAAATCACCAATGCCCAGGTCGTCGTTGAAACAAAAGGCTCAAACCTCCTCCGGTTACGATTCTCCAAACCGGTGTTACAGCTCAACCTTTCCCGGATTAAATTGGGAATGAATCGTTTCCTTTTGAAAGACGGGGTATTAAAGATCCCGAACGGCATTATCGTCAAAGACATTAAGCCCGACACCGTCGAATTGGTGATAGACCGACTGGGTAAAAAGCGGATAAACCTCTCGGTGCCGTTAAAAGGCAAACCCCAAAAAGGCTTTGCCCTTGTCCGGGTCGGAGTCAAGGATACGGTTTATCTCCTGGGTCCCCAGGACGAGGTGGCGCTCGTTACCGACCTTACCACCGAGTCGTACCCGTTACAGAATCTCAATCGAACTACCGACAAACGGTTAAAGGTCATTCTCCCGTCGGGAAGGAATTTTACCAGCCGACCCGAATCGGTCGATGTCCGGATTGAGATCGAGCCCGAAGCGAAAAAAATATTTTTCGATCTCAAGCTGCGCATCGCCCGCGACCCCGGAATCCGGGCAACCGTCAAACCGACCCTCGTGACCGTCGAAGTGAGTGGACCGGAGACGAAAATCAACCGGCTCAAGCCCGAAGAGATACAGGCTGCGCTCCGCATCAAAGACCCGAAACGAGGGAAGTACGAGCTCCCCTGCGAGATTATCCTGCCCGAAGGTGTCTTCCTCTCGCGCTGCGACCCAACCCGATTCCAGGTCGAAGTCTACTGATTTCTTACGCCCTACGCTCTACCCCTTACTGCCTACTCCTTACTCCCTACTTCTTACGCCTTACGCTATACACCTTACTCCCTACGCCCTACTCCTTACTGCCTACGCCTTTACACTCTACTCCCTACGCCCTACGCCTTACGCCCTTCGCCCTACGCTCTACCCTCTACGCCAGTTACCATTTAACCAGTTGCTATTTACCTTGTTATTATTTAACCAATGCGGCTCGTTCCGAGCCGAACCATTTAACCAATTATTCTTATCATGTTTGTGTTAGGCATTGAGACTTCGTGTGATGAAACCGCGGCCGCGATCGTCGCCAACGGCCAGGAGATAAAGTCGAACATCGTTTCATCACAATGGATCCATTCCCGGTTTGGCGGAGTCGTACCTGAACTCGCCGCCCGCGCCCATCTGCGGCTCCTGGTGCCGGTAACCAAAACCGCCCTGGAAGCAGCTGCGCTCAGTTTTTCCGACTTAGACCTCATTGCAGTCACCTATGCCCCCGGGCTTATCGGAGCCATTCTTTCCGGTCTCTCCTTTTCCAAAGCCCTTGCCGTCGCATTACACCGACCCTTCGTTGCCGTCCACCACCTCGAAGCGCACATCTTCTCCCTGTTCCTCGAATTTCCCCAGATTGAATTTCCGTTTTTAGCCCTGATCGTATCCGGTGGTCATACCGAGCTCCTCCTCATCCATGACCGCTGTGTCTACCAGACGCTGGGCACGACTTTGGACGATGCCTGCGGCGAAGCATTTGATAAAGTCGCCAAGCTTTTGGGCTTACCCTATCCCGGCGGCTATCCGGTGCAGGAACTCGCCCGGACCGGACGGCCGACGATAAAATTTCCCAAACCGAACGTCGCCGGTTTCGATTTCAGTTTTGCCGGACTGAAGACCGCAGTGCTATACTACCTCCGGGATACGCAAAAACCGGTCCCGGCTGATGTCGCGTGCAGCTTCCAGGAGGCGGCAACCGATTCGCTGGTCGATAAAATTTCCCGGGCAGTCGAAGAGTTCGGCATCAATCGCATCGGAATCTCGGGCGGCGTGGCGGCGAATACCCGGCTGCGTCAGAAACTCGAGGCTTTAAAAAAACGAGACCAGTGGACGGTCTACCTACCCCGGACCGAGTTGTGCACTGACAATGCGGCGATGGTTGCCGCCTGCGGCTACGAACGGTTTAAACGATTCGGCCCCTCGCCGTTATCAATCGCCGCCCAAGCCCGCATCCCCATCCCGTAAAATTGTAAAATAAACCCCTAAACCACAGTTGTTTATGTTTTTCAGTCTATTCCTTTTCTTATCTTAATTTATTTAACCAATTACCATTTAACCATTTTTTCTTATGTATTCTTTGTGCTCTTTGTGCCCTTTGTGGTTGATGCTGCCGCATCTATACTTCGTATCCAATCATTTATTTGTCTATATTAATCTGTGTCTATCCGTGTCGGCACCCTCGGTGCCGCCATCTGTGGTTAGACTTCCTTTACTTATCGATATTGACAAACCCCTCAAAACTGCTACTATAAAAAAAACAAGGAGGCAGAATGCTTAAAGCAGTAGCGGTAATAACCATCCTATCGACTGGATTAATCGCAGCAGAGGGCTATGGTGGGTTCAGTGTGTCAATGATGATGCCCACGGTCGACAGTATCAACGCCGTATTCAAGGCTCACAATCTCCCCGAATTATCCGGCCAGCAGTTTACGTTAGGCGGCTGCGGCTGGGGTGGCGATAAAATTGTCCTCGGCGGCAGCGGGTTCGGTGGCATGGAGGTTGTCGAAAATGACAGCATGCAAGTTCAGGCATCATACGGCGGCGGCTTCTTCGAAGCCGGCTATGTCCTCCCCATCGCTTCGTTTTTAAGAGTCCGGCCGATTCTCGGTCTGGGCGGCACGGGCTACGATCTGAAATTGCGGCCCAAATTAGGCGATGTCAGCTTTGACAGCCTGTTGGCTCACCCTGGACGGACCTCGAGTATCTCGGGCGCCGGTTTCTCCGTGATGGGCGCCTTGGGTATAACCATCCCGATTCAGTTTATCGCGCTCGATTTCAAGGGCGGCTATATCTTCTCACCATCCAAGGTGAACTGGGAATTAGACGATGGCAGCAATTTACTCATGGGCCCCTATTTCAAAGCCGACGGTGTGTTTGTTACCGTCAGCATCCTCTTCGGCGGCAATGAGAAAATGGCGAAAAAGAGATTGATGGGGGAATAAAAACCCGAACCGATTGACGGGTGCGTAAAAAGAAAAAATTTATAGCACCGGGCGGTTAGCTCAGATTGGTTAGAGCGCTGGTCTCACATACCAGAGGTCAAAGGTTCAACTCCTTTACCGCCCATTGATAATCAAAGAGGTTTCGGGGGTTGAGTGCCTTCGTCTCTCTCGGTTGTGCCCAAAATGTGCCCAAAGTCCAAACGGTTTATTGCCTTTCTCTCATGCTCCGGTGAGAGATGGGCATAGTGCAAGGTCATCTTAATATCCTTATGCCTCATCAGCACCTGAACCGTGCGAATGTCAATCCCATTCATAACAAGGTGAGAAGCAAAAGTATGGCGTAGGTCGTGGAATCGGAAGTCGTTTATACCTGCCCGTTTTAGCGCCCGTGTAAATGCTCGTCGCAAGTTTCCTTCCCTGTTTCCTTCGGAGTTAGGAAAAACATAGGCTGACCGTTTTTTGAGGTCGAGGATGCGGAGTTCACGCATAAGCGCTTCATTGATTTTGATTGAGCCGAGTTCGTTGTTTTTGGTCTTGGGCAGGACGATGTTCTGGTTTTTCAGGTCTATGTCTTCCCACCGCAGGTTGAGGATTTCCGATTTACGCATACCGGTATTGAGTGCCATGACGACAATGGAATAGAGCGTCCCGTTGCATTCAAGTAAGAGCCGGTCGATTTCTTCTCCTGTCAGGTATCGCAGGCGTCCAGGCGGTTCTTTGAGAAGCTTGACGCTCTTTATCGGATGGTCTTTCAGGTATCCCAGGTGCTGGGCATAGGAAAACATGTGCTTGAGGCAGGCGACCTCTCGGTTGACCGTTGCCGGTTCGACCGATTGGCGCCGGAGCTGTTTATATGATTCTACCTGAGCCGGTGTGACATCGGTTAGGAGTTTATCACCGAAGGCAGTCAAGAGATGAGAAACGCTCATAATATCCCGACTGTAAGAGTTGGGAGACTTATTCGCCTGGGAATAGCCGAGGTATTCCTGAGCGTAATCCCTGAACAGGATTTGAGGTTCGTCATAGACGCCTAAGTATTCTCCTTTCGCCATTTTAACCTTTATGTCCATCAGCACTGCTTCGGCGATATGTTTCACCGTGCCCACCGACTTTCTAAACCGTTTACCGTTTGTGTAGCCGTCCACAAAATAGGCTTTGCCCCGCTTCCGTAGCGTGGGCATGGTTTATTTTACCCCGCTTAAAAGTTTTGGCAAGGGTCTATGATATGGTTGCCTTGCCGTGCGCCCTGGTTGGTGGAATGTTTTTAACCATTCCTCAACCTCAGCCCACCGGAAAATAATTTTTTTCCCGACTTTATAGTGGGGTATCAATCCCGCCTCAGCCCAACCATAGACCGCTGAGGAGCTATGCCGTAATCGTTGGGCAAGCTCTTTGACGCTTAAAAACTCAGAGTTCTCTTTGTGGGGTAGTCTGTCCATTCACCACTACCTCATAAAAGGCATACCTCTGGCTTCAAGCAACGGTGTTTTTCTCTTCTGGGTCTCATAAGAAAAACACTCCGACGGCTAACCGGCTATCAAGAGAGCCTTTGTAATGAGAGACGAGCATCAGGGATAGCCCTTAATGGGTTCATCTCTCATGTCCGGAACCGGAATTTTTTGAGACAGCGGCTTATTAAAATATCGCTATCGGGGTCTAATAGGTGTTTAGCCATGTAGAACCTTGCCCCCCGCTTTTTATCATACTTATAAATCCGCGCTGTCCCGTAACCTTTACGATACCACCAGTCAACCCATCTCATACGTCTAACTCGCTTGACATTTAATACAAGAAAGTGATAGTGGGGAACGCTTCTCCACTTATGCCTGTCTTCAACTCCGATAAATTCTATTCTATGCCCTTCAGCCTTACGGATTGCCTTGAGTAATGCCCAGACTCGCTCCTTTGCCCGCCGTTTTCCTATTCGCCCTTTGACGGTCAAGGTCATAAACAAATCCCAGGGATATTGAGCTAACTCTTCTCCCCATGCTTCAATAAGAGTGGTTTTATTTTTCATGGTCATATTATAGGGAGTGAAAGAATCCTGAGAAGTTTCTTAAACGAAGTTCAAAAAAGAGTGTGTTTAAGATATACTAAAACAGAAGACAAAAACTCGGATGTTTAAGATGGACTATTTTTTACTATTGACTCCATAACGATAATAGAGCTTCCTTGTCTTTCTCATTTCCGCTTTGCTTTTAGCTCTCCTGTTACCTACATGCTCGGGTTTCCAGTAATCCAGCTGTTGAGTGCAACCTTTTGAACAGGTTTTTTTATTTTCCCAATGGTAATTATCATGTTTTTTTTCTCGCTTAATAATAACTTTACAATTTTTGTTAAGGCGATACTTCAATTCATGACTTTTTTGAAAGTTCAAACATAGTTTGTATTTTTCGACCTTATTTAGCATTGCTTCAGCTAAATCATAATAGATTGAATCGAGAAAATAAGTCGTGGGGTCTGTGCGTCCATACAGAAACCTTTGTATTCGATAGCTGAAATTTTTAAGGTCTCGACTGTTAAATTTTAGGTTTTTTTTGAAGACCTCAAGCAGCCGTTTGAGAGGTCTATACTCTTTTTTTAATTGATTAGACGATTCGATAATGTCAAAATTCCGAAAGTCGTCCGGATATAAAACCGGGTCTAACTCAAATAATAAATTTTTAGCAAAATTGCTAAACTGCATTTCTGTTAGTTTTTCGACAAGCTTAAACCTCTGCCATTTGGTTGTTTCTTCTCCGATTATTCTGCCCCAAAAAGAGTCCTCGTCTATTGTTTCAATCTCATCATCGTGGTCTTCTAAATATTTCCTTTGCCGCTTAGACAATTTTTTAGGTGGTTTTAGTCCCATAGCACGCCAGTATTTCGCGGGATGTTCTATATATGTAATTTTAAGAACCCTTAATCGGGGAAGATATTTGGTTTTAGGACGGTAAATAATTTCTGCCTACTCCGTTAGGTGTTACCTTAGTGTTTCCTCTAAATGGTCTTCGGTTGAGCAGGTCTGTTCAATTATTTTCCGTTCCTCATCGGTTATCGAATAGAGGTCATAAACAGCCTGGTCAATGGCGGTATCTGTTTTTTCAATCTCCTTTTTTAAGCTGTGCCACCGGTCTGTGTTCGGGGTAGTCTTTTGGAGCTGCTTGTTGAGGTCGAGCATCGAGTCAACCAACTTAACAAAACGGTCGTGAATCGCTTTGTCGTCTTTATTGTTGAGGTCTATTGTGCGGATGGGAAAATCTTTAAAGTAAACATAACTCGGTTCGTAGAAGTCACCTCGGAGCTTAGGAAGAATTGAACGGAATAGAAAAAATGTAACTGAGCTATTCAGGAGACCTAAAAGATATTTATCGGCTTCTGGTATGATAAAACATTTCTGGTTGGTATAAAACCCAAAGTTATCGAAAGTAAATTCAGGTCTTTTACAAATGTTCGGATAGATTATTTTGTTTTTTTCAAACTCCTCGTAATAGCCAATGGTGTCCTGTATTTCATACCACTCATAAGCGCCAGGTTTGCGTCCCTGCCATTTTCCGCTTTTTTTCTCGTCCCAGTTTTTTGGCATCGGCGTTAATTGTTTCCTAAAATTGCTCAAGTAGCGTTCTACCGCAGGATATTGTTTAATGTTAATCCCTCTCCGTGCAAATATCAGGAATCGCTCTGGTGAAAGAGTCTCATACCTTTTTATATCTGCCCCAACTAAGAATGGTTTGATTAGTTCTTTGCTTTTCGGGTCTTCTTTGATTAGCCGGTTACGGGTCTCAGCGTCAATAACAAATGCCTTATTAAGTCCGGTTAGAATCCCTCTGTAAATCTTACCCTTAACATATTCGACGAGTGGGATGCCTGTTGACTTGAGTTTTGAGAGTAGGTTATCGGTTGTCGAATCGGCAAGCGACCAACCTTTATCGCTCAAGGTCGATTGGTCAACTTTGTATCTTTTCTTGCTTATATATTCGCCGAGGTCGTTAAAACCGAGGGTGTCAATTTTTGCCGATACAAACTCTTTTATCGGTTTAGCCTTTGTAACAAAAAGCAGGCAAGGGTAGGTAGTTGCCGATTCAAACACTGGTAAGTCTCCAAAGTCCACAATCTCTTTTACTCGCCAACCTTTCAGCCAGCGTCTAAGAGGCGCTCCGTAGTTGGCACGGAGCCACTTGTTGGCTACGATAATCCCATATACACCACCTTCACGGAGTAAGTTCATCCCCCTTTCGATAAAGTAAGAGTAAAGGTCGGCTGTCCCTGCATAGACCTGGTAGAGGTTCTCAAAAAAGTCTTTGTCATCGCCGAGTCCTTCCTGTCTAACATAAGGCGGATTGCCAATAACTACATCGAATCCGCCGTCTTTGAATACTTCGGGAAATTCTTTTTCCCAGTTGAATGGGTGTTTTTGCTGCCAGTCCTTGCCAAAGTATTTTTTTAGCTCATCCTCATCGCCGGAGATTAGGGAGTTGCCTTGACGGATGTTTTTTAAGACCGGTAGGAGTTGACGACCTTCGACGGCTTTGATTAAGAGATTCAACTGAGCTATTTCTACCGCCTGCCGGTCTAAGTCCACGCCGTAAAGGTTACGGTTGAGAATCTCCATCCGGCGAAAATAGTCAAACTCCTCACCCTTTTGGCTCCGCTTCTCTTTCAGGTAGCTATCCATCTCCTCAAAGGCTCTGATTAAGAACGAACCCGAACCGCAGGCAGGGTCTAAAATCTTTAAGTTGACCGCCTCCTGGTAGGATTTTTCTTTGAGTAAAGCGCCGACCGTGTTTTTGACGATATAGTCAACGATATACTTCGGGGTGTAGTAAATCCCCATCTCCTTGCGGTGCTGGTGCTTCTCGTGGACGATTGCCCGCTTCGGGGTCTTTTTAAGGATATGTCCTAAATACTGCTCATACATTGAGCCTAAAACATCGGCGTCAATGGCTGAGAAGTCATAACGGATAGACCGGTCTTTGGTCTCATAAAGACCGTTGATTATCTCCTCTAAGACCTCGGTTTCAATGCTTAGGTCTTCGCAGAGATGAGGAGCGAATATCTGGGAGTTATAGCCGGAGTCAAAGTTACGGAATATCTTTTTTAAGTTAGAGCGCCATTCCCTTATGATAGGCTGTAAGACCGCTGGCTCAATCCCTCGGTCTTCGCAGGTGCGGATAAAGATAAGCCGGTCTAAAATCCGCTGAATCGCCTCGTCAAGCTCCTCATCGGATAGTTTAGGGTGGGAGCGCCGGATACTGGTTGCAAGGAGCCGCCGCCAGGTCATCATATCCTGTAAGAGCCGTTCATTGACCGGAATTTTGGTCTTTTTCTTATGCCACCGCTCAGCCTCTTGGTCTAACCGGTTCTCTAAGAGGGCTTCTTTTGACAATAGATAGAGCTGGTCAAACCGGTCTACATAGTCCATCCATTTAAGTTCAAATAAGAGGCTCTCCTGGGGGCTTGTGGTCAGCAATTCAGCATTAAAGACCTTCAGCGCTTCAAAATCGCTGAGGACTGCCCATACTACCCCTTTGTGCCAGGCGTAGTTTATCGTCTGTTCAGCCCAACGGGGATTGTCTAAATCCGCTTTTAAGGCTTTGGCTTCTAAAAAGAATTTAGGGATGCCCTGGATACAAAAGGCATAGTCCACCTTACCCTTTGAGGCTTGCGCCTGGGCTGTTACCTCAGCACGGTCGTAAACATTCCACCCTAAGAGTTCAAAAAGCGGTAGGATAAAATCTTTACAGGTGTTCGCTTCGTCGTATTGCTTGATTGAGCCAGTCTCTTTAAGTTTTTTATAGCGGTCTATCAGGGAATTGAGCAAGGTCTTAGCCTCATTAAGGTTGCTCATAGCGGAATCTTACCCCTAAAAAATAAGACCGTCAATAGCCGGTCAAATTAAACTAAGACTTGCTCAACCTCAACCCTCTGGTTCGTCCTTACGCCGTTGTGTTGTGAAAATTATTTGTTTGATTGCTCCAGGCGTAACCGGTCGCTCCTCCTCCTCGACCTGTCTATCCGGTATTATTTTTCTAACCAGAGCGATGAGGACGGTCTTGTCTTTAAAGGCTTGCTCGACCAGGTGAATGAATAGCTTTTTCTTTTTTCGCCTTTCTACCGTCTCAATGGCTTCCCGAAGCGCCTCAATTTCCGGTACCCTGGGTCTGCCGTTGGGGTTTCCGCTCTGCCCTTTTCTCCAGTTAGGGTTTCCTCTCTTTGACATTTTTAGACCTCCTCAGCTTTCGACGAATTTGTTTTAATTTGTTTTACAAATTCCCAAAATCTAACCTCAATAACCCTGTGCCCAAAGTGTGCCCAAAATGTGCCCATCCGAACCCGTAAATAGTGTAAATAATGGGGATAATGGAAATAGTGGGAATCCACTATCCCCTTGATTTACTTAGACCTTCGGGCAAGTGCCTACTTTACGAAGACTTAGCTAAAACGGTGTCTTTGGTCTCACATACCAGAGGTCAAAGGTTCAACTCCTTTACCGCCCATTGATAATCAAAGAGGTTTCGGGGGTTGAGTGCCTTCGTGTCCCTCAGGTGTGCCCAAAATGTGCCCAAAGTCTAAACAGTTTACAGCCTCTCTCCTTTTTTGGTCTCTTCCATACTTTCACTGAAATTCCATTACCGCAAAACTATAACCTTCTTCACGCTCCTTACCTTCCCAGCAGTAAGGTTAATAAAATAGACTCCCTGAGCATAGCAAGTCATATCCAGTTGGAGGTGGTAATCTCCCCGTTCCTGCACACCATCCACCAATCTCTTGATTTCTCGTCCGGTTATATCGTAGACGCTTAACGAGATCTCACTCCTTGCAGGGATTTGATAACTGATGGTCGTTGTCGTGGAGAATGGATTTTGACCGAAGTGCAGATTTGGACTCCTCACTGTGAGATTTGAATTTTCCTCTATACCTGTCTCTGGGCCTAATCTGATAAGATAAACATTTGACCAATTGGGTATCCCAATTCCATAAGAAAAAGTTAAACCAGCGATGACATAGCCACCGTCGCTGGTCTGTCTTACCGAATAGCCGTAATCCCACTTACTGCCGCCACAGGTTTTTGTCCAGAGTGTATCTCCCTTGGCATCGGTCTTGATGAGATAAACATCACCGACACCTGCTCCAAAAGACTTAGTAGAGCCTGCGATGATATAGCCGCCATCTCTCGTCTGCACCACTGAATAGCCTATATCAAGATTACTGCCGCCGTAGGTTTTGGTCCAGAGCGTATCGCCATTGACATCGATCCTGATGAGATACACATCCTCATCTCCTACTCCATAAGATTCAGTATAGCCTGCAATGATGTAACCGTCATCACTGGTCTGCACTACTGAAGAGCCTACATCAGCACCATTCCCACCATAAGTTCTCGTCCAGAGCGTATCTCCATTGACATCAGTCTTGATGAGGTAAACATCTGAACTACCTGCTCCGTAAGAATGAGTCTCGCCTACGATGATATAGCCGCCATCATTCGTCTGCACCACTGAAAAGCCCCTATCTTCACTACTCCCGCCACAGGTTTTTGTCCAGAGTGTATCTCCCTTGGCATCGGTCTTGATGAGATAAACATCACCGACACCTGCTCCAAAAGACTTAGTAGAGCCTGCGATGATATAGCCGCCATCTCTCGTCTGCACCACTGAATAGCCTATATCAAGATTACTGCCGCCGTAGGTTTTGGTCCAGAGCGTATCGCCATTGACATCGATCCTGATGAGATACACATCCTCATCTCCTACTCCATAAGATTCAGTATAGCCTGCAATGATGTAACCGTCATCACTGGTCTGCACTACTGAAGAGCCTACATCAGCACCATTCCCACCATAAGTTCTCGTCCAGAGCGTATCTCCATTGACATCAGTCTTGATGAGGTAAACATCACTTGAACTTGGAAAACCAGTCCAACCTGCAATGATGTAGCCTTCAGTAGTCTGCACAACCGAATAGCCACAATCATAATAACTACAACCATAGGTTTTTGTCCAGAGGGTGTCTGGTGGTTGAGCAGGTGCATTGTTCGGTAATAGCACAACCACCATTACCATTACCGCTAACCCTAATATTTTTATTCTCGTCATCTTTCCTCCCTCGATAGTTTTTCTGTAAACCATATCGGCTCCTGACGACAAAATAAGCCGTAAAGCGGCATTGTCAAGAAAAATTATCGGTGAGCTTATGGACACTTATACCTTGTTACCAAATTGTAATCATACTCCGCAGGGCGGGATCAAGGCGGGGTGCGTTGGGGTTCGGGGGTATTCATTCCAGCCCCGACGATCCGGCGTATAAATGAAACAACACCTTTCTGGTTAATCTATTAACGAAGTTTTGGCTCCTAACTACCAGTTCGCAGAAATAAATACCCGAGGGAAGGAGATGCTCCTGACTGTCACGGCCATCCCAGACCACTGAAAAGACTCTAGGCTCTTGGCTCTGGGTTCTAGTGTAGTGTCCCTAACGCTTCTTTACAATGGGAGATTTTATCAAGTATATTTTTAGCAGAAGCTGTCCAGATAAACGGTTTTGGATTTTTATTATTCTCAATTATATATTCCTCAATTGCAGAAACCAGTTCTTTTACACTATTAAATGATCCTCTTCGGATACGCTTTTGAGTCAATTCCCTGAGCCAGCGTTCAATTAGATTTAACCAGGAGCAAGCAGTTGGAGTAAAGTGAAAATGGAAACGAGGATGTTTATCAAGCCATCGCAATATCTTGGGATGTTTATGGGTACCATAATTATCTACAATAAGATGCAAATCTATGCTTGGTATCTTAACATCAATGAGTTTGATAAATTTTAAAAATTCTTGATGACGGTGTCTCGGCATACATTTACCGATTATTTTACCGTCAAGTACATTAAGAGCAGAAAATAACGTTGTTGTACCATTACGCTTATAATCATGCGTTTGGCATTCGGGTATTCTTGGACGTAAGGGAAGAAGTGGTTGAGTCCGTTCCAATGCTTGAATTTGACTTTTTTCGTCTACACTTAAAACAATTGCTTTATCAGGTGGATTTAAATAGAGACCCACGACATCTGTTAATTTTTCAACAAAATGTTTGTCTCTGCTTAACTTAAATGTTTTTGTCAAGTGAGGTTTCAATTGGGATCGACTCCATATTCGATGGATTGTCATTCTACTAAGTCCTTGAGCTTTTGCCATTGTCCGAACACTCCAATGTGTTGCTGCTGGAGGTTTGCTGTGTAATGTGGCTTCAATAACTTGTTTGATCTTTTCATTGGGTATTTTTGGTTTGCGACCTGGACGAGAAGCATCTTTTTCTAGTCCAGATATACCCATGTTTTCAAAACGTTTTCGCCATAATAAAACTGTTGGACGTGAAGTGTTAAGTTCTTTAGCAATGGTATTGTTAGAAATCCCATTAGATGCTTTTAAAACTATACGACATCTCAGTACCAATTGTTGTGGTGTATTTCTCCCGCGTACTAATTGTTCAAGCATTATACATTGAGCGGGTGCAACGGTTAGTGCTGACGCTGATTTCCACATATGAAATATTATAGCATAAAAAGGATTCATTGTCAAGTTATTTATGGGACGCTACACTAGTG
>CAYHGV010000067.1:0-16363 GCA_964356135.1 uncultured bacterium | reverse complement strand
TAAATGATGACGGGTTCATTGGGTTTATTGCGTTTATTGCGTTAATTGCGTTTAGTTCGTTCAGGATTGCCTGGATGTTTTCGCGCTTGCCGGTCGAGAAGTTGTCGAAAACCCGGACGCGATTGCCTAACGCAAGCAATCGTCGGACAAGATTGCAGCCGATGAATCCGGCACCACCGGTGACGAGAACGAGCGTAGGGGTTGCTGCGCAACCGGACTGGCTCTCCGAGCGGGAATGGTTCATCTTTGATGAACGGGTTTTGCCCTTCGGGCGGTTCCTAATGATGAAACAGATCGCATAAGACGGGATAACAGGATGCGAATACGTATGATACGATTGAGATAATGACGATAAGTCTTGTCGTCTATAAAACCATTGGTTTGGGCTTCGAGCAAATGATTTTCAGTCTCATTGTTTGAAGTAGCAGCTATTTCATAAAAATGGTACTTTTCCTTAAATGATGATTTACCAAACCCTTCTGCTATCTGTGAAGGTACTGACCGGGATGAACGAATGATTTGATCGCTGAGTCGGTATTTTTCTTCTTTTGGGAACGAACGCACCAGATTAGTAGCAATATCCCTTGATAATTCGTGAGCTACTTGCCAAACGGTTAAATCTTTGAAGGATTTGATCATTGGTTTAAGTGGTGGGAATTTCGGGTTTTTCCTTAATCATATTTAAGAGCATCAAAACCGGTGCGGTGAGTTCGGTTTCGGCGATCCGGTAATAGACGAATTTTTTCTTTTCCCGGCTGGTCAGGAGATTAGCCTGCTTGAGCATCGCCAGATGCCGGGAGATGGTACTGGGGCGCTTGTTGAGCGCTTCGCTGATTTCACCCACCGACATCTCGCCGATATTGATGAGCAGGTGGAGGATGGCAAGCCGGGTCTTACTGCCTGCCGCCCGCAGAACCTGGAGAAAGTGATCACCAGACATAATGTGGTTAAATAGTTAAAAAGTTAAATGGTCGAAATAAAAGAGTTAATTGTTAATTGGTAATTGGTTAAATAACACCAGAACGAATGAATTCAATTTGAACCACAAATCCGCCAAGAACCGTGGCGGACACAAAGACCACAAAGATAAAGCACACAGTTAGATGGTTGAATAGTTAGAAGATAAAAGATTGAACCACAAATCCGCCAAGAACCGTGGCGGACACAAAGAGCACAAAGGGAAAAAAACTAAATGGTTAAATGGTTAAAAGTAAAAATGAAAGGTAAAGGCTTAGATTTTTGCTACTTCGTAGTCGTAGAGCCGGGTGGTGACGCTCCGACCTAAAATATCGATCGAGACAACCAGCATCCGTTTATCGGAAACCGTCTCGGTAATATAGCCGACCGCATCGGTTAAGGGTCCGGACACTACCCTCACCCGTTCGCCGCTCTGAAAATAGTCGCAAGGCGTCATGTCGCAGCTTGCCGCAACCATAATCTTTATCGTATTGATCTCATCTTCCGGAATCGGTATCGGACTGCTCCTGCCGACAATGTAGACCACACCCGGAGTTTTCAACACTTCGGTGATAGCTTGAGGCCCGGGCGGCAGCTCAACAAAAGCATACCCGGGAAAGACCGGCAGTTCTATCATCTTGCGACGATCTCGACGCCGGCTGTAGAGTTTCCGTTTGGGAAGGAGGGTGGAAAACTTATGAAAATTTAAAAACTTGACGACTTTTTCTTCGTGGTGACAACGGGTATAAGCTGCAAACCACTTGCCGCCATTAGCGGAGGGCTTGACCATCTCCCTCACCCCTCCGATCGCCTCTTTTGGAGTTGCGAATTAACCGAATGATAGCGAATTGAACGAATGCAGGTCTATTTAATTACGAATAAAGATGGTTTTGAATATCCGCGCAATCATTAGAGACCGGTTGGTGACAGCCGTAACGGCAGACTTGCCGAGTAGCGGGAATTGGGCCGGAGGAGAAACTGGAACTGCCTTGTTCCATAACCCGGACGCACCACCAACAACCGGACCGCACCGGAAGGAACATTGGTAATCTCAAACGCTCCGGTTAAAGGGTTGCTTTTAACCTCAGGCAAACGGGTTCCCAGCACCCGCAGCACCGCTCCCAACGGAGCGCTGGTTGCTTCATCAAAGACTTTACCGCTGATAATGCCGGTTGCTACGACTGCCTGCTCAGGCGGCGGATACTGCATCGCTAAACCAAAAGCCATGCGGTGGGTGTAATGGCCATAACCCCAAAACCAGGATTCGATCTTGGTGATCGCAACATTGAAAGTGAACATCTCATAGCGGTACTTCAGACCGACGTTCAGGTCTCTGCCATCCTGTTCCATTCCAACACTGAACCAGTCGCCCTGGAAATATTCGAGCGCACCGAACCAGCCGATTGCCCAGTCGTGCTTCGGACCGAACTGGCCCCAGAATATGTCGGAATTCAAATAGCTGCTGTTGGGCCCATAGCCGACGAATCGACCGCGGCCTAAGCCGAAATGCACTTTGAAATTTGAAAAGACATTTTTCGAGAGGACGCTGTAGAACGAAAAATTTTCCGAAGGACAAAGCCCTTGTTGCGTATAATAATATTTATCATAGCCCCAGACATTGGGTAAACCTTGAAAATCGTAGCCGCCGCCCACCCCGGAGATATGTCGTTCATAGGTGAGATCCCGAACTCCGACCACCACTGCGGGCCAGCGCTCGGTTTCCGGGCGAATCTGGTAGGCGATGTCCAATGCGATGTCCTTATAGGTATAGACATTCAAGCCGAACTCCCACTTATTGTTCAATCCGTAGTTGAGACCGAAATCGAGCTCAGATGTCGGGTCGAGTGGGGGCGTCAAATGTTGCAAAGCGAATGAGCCGGCAAATGTTCCCTTGATACTATTGTGCGGCATAACATAAGCGGTGGGAATATCGATAAAATGGGAGGCACAAGTGAAATCGCTGTAAGCAGAGGAGCTGAACATGCATAACAAGACTATCATCATAAGACCTGCACTCTTCTTAGTCATTAACCCTCCTTAGTTTAGAATAACAATATTAAGAAAAACTAAAGAAAAAGTCAAGTTATTTTTTATTAAAAATAGATATAAGCATTGATGTAGACTGAGTAAGAATTGGTATTTATACATGATCTCCTTCAAATAAGGAGCAAGGGAGATAAGGGAAACGGAGCACGGGAGGAGAGGAGAGAGGGAGATACAACGAATGAACTGGGCTGGTTAAATGGTTCGGCTTGCAGCAAGCCGCATTGGTTAAATAGTAACAGCTTAAAAAGGGCAAGCTCCGCCTGTGTCGGTTACATAGAGCTTCAACACTACGACGGCCACTGGAGTTAACCATTACCATAGGCTTTTATAAAAACAAAGTAAGGAATAGTGTCGTATTTGTCAAGTGTTTTTTTCATGTTTAGGCAAATGTCTATATTGATGTTTGCGCAAATGTCGAAACAATAAATCGTATGGCGTTGAGCGTAGGGAGTAGTGCGAAGAGCGGAAAGCGTAGGGCGTAAGGCGAGAGAAGTAGAGCGGAAAGCGTTGCACGTAGAGCGAAGGGGGTAGAGCGTAAGGAGTATGGAGTAGGCAGTAGTGAGTAAAGCGTGAAACGTGAGAAGTAAGACGGGAGAAGTGAAAAAAGGATAAAGAGAAAGGGATAAAGGTTGAAATGGGAAGTGAGAAATAGAGCGGAAAGCGTAGGGAGTAGAGCGTAAGGCGGAATAAGTAGGGAGTAAGCAGTAAGAAGTAGGTAGAAAAATAAGAAGTGAAAAGAAAAAGGGGAAATTAAACGACTTGGGTTATTTGGAAAGCTTTGTGCGGCGTTTCAGGAGCGACCACTCCCAGTTGACGATCTCCTGGATGGTTTTAATCTGCTCTTTGGTGAGGTGGCTAAACCTGCCCTGGGCTTTTATGTACTCGATAATCGGAATTCCTTTGGGCTCGATGTTAATTGTGTATTTGATGCCGTTCTCGATTTCGTAAATTGGAAATATCCTGCTGTGAACTGCCAGTCTCGAGAGTTTAATCGACTGGTCAGGTAGAGACTTCCAGCCGGGCGGGCAGGGGGCGAGGATATGGATGAACTTCGTTCCCTTCAGCTCTTTCGCTTTATTGAATTTTCTTAAGAGGTCGTCCGGATAGGCAACCGATGCCGTCGCCGCATAGGCGATGCGGTGGGCAGCCATGATCTCGACCATGTTTTTTTTCGGCTCTTTTTTATAGTGCTCAGCCGGGGTGGTAGTGGTCCAGGCGCCCAGCGGTGTCGCCGACGAGCGCTGGACGCCGGTGTTCATATACGCTTCGTTGTCGTAGCAGGTATAAATGATATTATCGCCCCGTTCCGCCGCTCCGGACAGAGCCTGAATTCCGATATCAAAGGTGCCGCCGTCACCTGCCCACGCCAGAACATTGATATCGGTTTTGCCCAGGACATCCAATCCTGCCCGCACCCCGGATGCTGCCGATGCCGCGGTTTCGAATGCGGTGTGGAGCACCGGCACCTTGGTTGACGAATACGGGAACGGTCCGTCGATAATCGTCCAGCAGCAGGCAGGCAGGCAAATAATGGTCCGTTCACCGAGCGCCTTTAACACCAGCCGCATCGCGAGTGCGCCACCGCAGCCCGGACAGGCGAAATGGCCGGAGAGCATGTATTCTTCGGGCGGGACCATAAATCTCATACAACCATCCTAACCGCGGAGGAAGCAGAGAAATAAGAATTTTTAACCACGGAAGACACTGAAGACACGGAAAAAATATTTACCACGGATGGACACGAAATCCGAAGAATAGGCGTAAGCCAAGAACCACGAATTAATTTAACCGCGGAGGAAGCAGAGAAATAAGAATTTTCAACCACGGAAGACACTGAAGACACGGAAGGTATGAGCTGCGGGGAACGAGAGCTGAGGAGCGGAGGTGCAGAGAAAACAAAAAAGGGTAGGGCGTAGGGAGGCGTAGGGAGTAGAATGTACGGAGTAAGGAGTGGAATGAAAATGTACCGTGGAGGGCGCCTCGATGCGCGGCGGATGATACGGATGAACGCGGAGCGCTGATCTCATAATTTTACACCTTTCCAGATAATCGGACCGTCGGGTTTTTCCAGTCGTTCGGCATGCTCGACGATGTCTCGAATATCAGCCGGAGTCACATCCCTGCCGCCGAGACCGATGATAAAACCGAAAATCGGCGGTTGAGAGCTTGCGCCATACATGCAGGACCGAATTTCCTGGAAGAAAACTCCCGACGCACCAAAAGAGATATTCCGGTCGATGACCGCCACTTTTTTCACCTTACTCAAAATAGTTCGCACATCCACCCAGGGGAAAGGTCGAAACATCCTCATCTTTAAGAGTCCGACGCGCCGACCGCTGGCGCGCAGTTCGTCGATCACGACCCGGGCGGTGCCGGTAATCGTGCCGGACGTTACCAAGAGCAGCTCACAGTCTTCACAGCGATAGCATTCCAAAATTCCGTAGCTCCGACCGAAAACTTTTTTAAACTCCTCGTCGGCAGCTTTTGCTGCCGCAACCGATGCGTCCATCGCCGCTTGCAGTTTGTAACGCAGTTCATAGTAGTAATCGGGATTGGTCAAAGCACCAAAGGCACGCGGATCGCCAATGTCGAGCCTGTACTCGGGTTTAAACGGCGGAAGGTAGGTATCGACCAGCTCTACCTCCGGTATGTCGACCGGCTCCGAGGTGTGGGAAAGAACAAACGCGTCCAGAATCACCATTACCGGCAGGCTGACCTGCTCGGCGATTCGATATGCCTGAATAACCGTATCCAGAATCTCCTGGTTCGATTCACAGTAAAACTGGAGCCAGCCGGTATCGCGCTGGGATAAAGAATCGTTCTGGTCAGTCCAGACCGACCAGCCCGGTCCCATCGCCCGGTTAATATTCGCCATGACAATCGGCAGACGGGCGCCGGCTGCCCAGTGGAGCATTTCGTGCATCAACGCCAAGCCGTGGGCGGAGGTTGCGGTAAAGGCACGGGCGCCGGTGGTGGAGACACCGATCAGCGCCGCCATTGCCGAATGCTCGGATTCGACTTTGATGAACTTGGCGTCGAGCGCGCCCGAAGCGCACATCTCGGACAGGAGCTCGACGACCTGAGTCTGAGGGGTGATCGGATAGGCGGAGATGACCTGGACCCGCGAGACTAATGCGCCGTAGGAAACTGCGTGGTTGCCGGTGATGACTTTTTTCATGCGAAATTCACCACAGGGGAATAAGAATTTTTAACCACGGAAGACACTGAAGACACGGAAAAAGGATTCACCGCAACAAATAAAGATTGCACCACAAAGGGCACAAAGAACACAAAGAAATAAGATAGATTAACCACGGATTCGCTTCCAAGGGAAGCGTGACACGAAGAACCACGAATTAATTTAACCGCGGAGGAAGCTGGGGAATAAGAATTTTTAACCACGGAAGACACGGAAAAAGGATTCACCGCAACAAATAAAGATTGCACCACAAAGGGCACAAAGAACACAAAGAAATAAGATAGATTCACCACGGATGGCGCTCGGCTCCAAAGGAGGCGCCTCGAAGCGAGGCGGCCGCCGAAGCGAGGCGCACACGGATAAATAGAGTAGGTTAAATGGTTGAATGGTGAATGGTTAAAAAAGAAACAAGAATAATAATTTACCACGGAAGACACTGAAGACACGGAAGGTGTGAGCAACGGGGAGCGAGAGCCGAGGTGCGGAGGAGCAGAGAAGAAAGATTGCACCACAAAGGGCACAAAGGCCACAAAGAAAAAAAGTAAAAAGAATGGTAAATGGTTAAATACGGTCATAGTTTTTTCGCCTCTTCGACCAGTGAAATGACATCGCGCGGGCATTCGCTGACGCAAATGCCGCAGCCTTTGCAGTAATCATAGGCGACTTCGTAGGTATCGTCGTCCCGGGTAATGGCAATATCCGGGCAGAAAATCCGGCAGTTATCGCACTGGTTGCAGATCCCGCACGAAAAGCACCGGTCTGCCTCGGAAACCGCATCTTCAAGTTCATAGCCGATGTTGACCTCGCCCAAGCTCTTTTTCCGTTCTTTCAATGGTATCTGGGGCATCTTCTTTCGTTTCGCCGGCTCAAAGTAATCAATAACGATGTTTTCAAAGCCGACCACCGGCTTGTCTTCGGTTTTGAATTCGAGCGGTTCGCCCCGCAGGAACCGGTCAATCATACCCGCCGCCTTTTTCCCGGTGCCGATCGCTTCGACCACGGTTTTTGGACCGGTAACGCAGTCGCCGCCGGCAAAAATCCCGGGCAGATTGGTCAACCCGCGCTCGCCGGCATCGATCCCCCAGCCCGTCTTTTTTAAATCCTCGGGCAGAAATGACATATCGACGATTTCACCGATCGCCGGAATAATCGTATCGAACGCTAATCTAAAATTCGATTTCGGGACCGGGACCGGCCGACGCCTGCCGGAGGAATCGGGTTCACCGAGACGCATTTTGAGCAACTCAATGCCGACTACCTGACCGCGCTTTGCCAAAACCTGAACCGGTGCGACCAGAAACGAAAACGCTATCCCCTCCACTCTCGCACTCTCAATCTCATCCGGGATTGCCGGCATCTCGTTTTTGGTGCGCCGGTACAAAATCACCGGTTTCGCACCCAACCGCAACGCAACCCGGGCTGCATCCATCGCCGTATTACCACCGCCGATCACCGCAACCTTTTTCCCCAGCCGCCAGGATGTATGGCGGTTGACCGCTTGACCTAAATTAACGTCCGACAAAAACTCAAGCCCGGGAATCACCCCCCGCGACTCTTCATTGGGAACTTCCAGGAGCCGGTCTTTGTGCGCGCCGGTCGCAATAAAGACCGCCTGGTAGTTCGCACGCAGGTCGCTGAAAGGAATATCCTTACCGATGCGGACATTGGTCTTAATCTCGACCCCTAACTCTTCAATCGTCTTAATCTCGTCATCCAGAATATCTTTCGGCAACCGGTAATCGGGAATCCCGACCCGCAGCATACCGCCCGGCAGTCCATGCGCTTCGAGCACGGTTACCCGGTAACCGAGTTTTGCAAGCTGGTAGGCGCAGGAAAGCCCGCCTGGACCGGAACCGACAATTGCAACTTTCGCCGCACGTTTTTCCGCCGACGGTTTGTGCCGGACATTCTTTCTGCCAAAGTCACCGATAAACCTTTCTATATTGTGAATGCCAATCGCTTCGTCATAGTCCTTCCGGTTACACTCGGTCTCGCAGGGATGATAGCACACCCGACCGCAGACCGACGGCAACGGGTTGTCCCCGGTTAAAACTTTATACGCTTCCGCAAAATCCTTTTTCAAAACCAGATTGAGATAGCTCTGAATCTTTTCACCTGCCGGGCAGGCGTGATTGCAGGACGGCAGCTTCTCGTCGTAAATCGGCCGGAAGGTGCGCCACGAACCGGTCTTATTGTAAAGAGTAGTGCCGAGAGAAATCGGTGACGGCGGCATATCGGCTTCACGCTCGATAATCACCTTATGGTCGGGCGTAATTCTCACTTTCAGCGTCGAGCTCCTCTCAACCATTCTCTCCACCGTAGTAGACGCTTTCGTATGCCTCGCGGGTGGCGTTGAGATTGCCGTCAATATTAACCCGAATGTAATCCGTTATCTTTTCCAAGACGCTTTCGAACTTAACAATACCGATTATTTTACAGAACGCCCCCAGGATTGCGGTATTGACAATCGGTGCGGTCTTCGGTCCTAACCGGTATTTGATCGCAATTGCCGAGGCATCAACCGTCGCAACTTTGAACTGGTCGGGGAATTTGAGTTCGCCGGGTTTTTTTTCGGTGTTGACAAGAATCCACCCGCCCGGTTTTAAACCCTGGGTCACATTGACCGATTCGATCAGCACCGGGTCCAAGACGATGATGTGGTCCGGAGTATAGACCTTGCAGCGAATGTTAATCGGCCGATCATCGATCCGTAAGAACGCCTGGACCGGCGCACCCCGCCGCTCAACACCAAACTCGGGAAAGGTCTGCACCGATTTGCCTTCGCTGAACAGAGCGGCGGCTAAAATCTCGGATGCGACGACTGCGCCCTGACCTCCCCGACCGTGGAATCGTATTTCAAGCATTGAAGAGTAGCGAGTAGCGAGCAGTGAGTAGTGAGGGAATGAAAGAAAAAGTTTTACCCCTGTATCCTCGATACTCGCTACTAACTCCTGTTATTATCACCATCGGAGCACCTGACCCGCCCAGGTGAAGCCCGTGAGGGAGTAGCGAGCAGTGAGTAGTGAGGAACGAGGGAACGAAGGGAAAATCTTGACCCCTATATCCTCGATACTCGCTACTATTTCCTGTCATTATCACCATCGCAGCACCTGACCCGCCCAGGTGAAGCCCGTGCCGAATGCCGCAAAGAGAATAATATCACCGTCCTCGATTTTATTGAGGCGCTTCACCTCGTCTAACGCCACCGGAATGGTCGCTGCCGACATATTACCGTATTTCCATAAAACATTGTAAACCTTTTCATCGGGAATGTGTGCCCGCTTACAGGTTGCATCGATGATCCTTTTATTCGCCTGGTGGGGAATGAAAATCTTAATATCCTCCGGTTTTAAATTCGCATTTTTCAGAGCGATTTTCGACGATTCGAGCATCGCCCGCACCGCATGCTTGAAGACCTCGTTGCCCTGCATCGAAACCGAATGGAGTTTCTTTTCCACCGTCTCAGCCGACGCCGGCAGCCGGGTGCCGCCTGCCGGTTGAAACAAAAGCGGAGCAAGATTGCCGTCCGCACCCCAGTGGGAACCTAATATGCCGGTCTCAGCCGAGGTCGGGGTAATGATGCAGGCGCCGGCACCGTCACCGAACAGGACGCAGGTCGACCGGTCTTCCCAGTTCACCACCTTCGACATCACCTCTCCGCCGACGGCAAGAATATAGCGGTAATTGCCGGACTGGATCAGATCGGCAGCAATCTCCACGGCATAGAGGAAACCGGAACAGCCGGCGCTGATATCAAAGGCAACGCAGCCGTTGATACCCAAGCCTTTCTGAACCCAACAGGCGGTCGAAGGATAGACCGTATCCGGCGTCGAGGTTCCGACGATGATGACATCGAGGTCGGTCGGTTTCAAGCCTGCCATTTCCAGAGCTTTGCGGGTTGCGCCCACCACCAGATCGGAGGTGGCGGTTTTTTCATCCGCGATCCGGCGCTCTTTGATTCCGGTCCGCTCGGTAATCCACTCGTCCGAGGTTTCGATCATCTTCTCCAAATCGAAGTTGGTCAGAACTTTTTCGGGAAGAGCGGAGCCGGTGCCGATGATCTTAAATTTTTTCATTATGGTAACCGCGGATGAACTCACACAATAAAATGTGTAAAATAACCAAGAAGTTGCACGAATCGGGGGAAATAGAACCGACCCGATTCGGGAAACCTGCCGTCCGGCTCATTTTGCTAAGAGCGCGCCCAGAACAACCGAATAGAATTTCGATTCCTCCGGATCGCCCCGAGAAGTCAGGACGCAGGGAACCGAGGTTCCGGCTACCAGGGCGGCAAGTCGGGCATTGGCAAAATAGGTTAACGACTTAAAAAAGGCATTGCCTGCCTCTAAATCATGGAAGATCAAAATATCGGCATCACCCGCCACCGGACCCTTGACGCCTTTAATGTCTGCCGATTCTTTATTAATCGCCACATCCAACGCCATCGGTCCGTCGACGATGCAGCCCGGAATTTGACCCCGCTCCGCCATTTTTGAAACCACTGCCGCTTCAAGGGTGGAAACGAGCCTGGGATTGACCTTTTCGACCGCCGCAATCATCGCAACCTTCGGGTTATCATTTTTCAAGCAGTGGGCAGTCTCAACACAGTAGTTCACCATCGCAACCTTTTGACTCAAATCGGGATTGGGCAGGACCGCAACATCGGAGACGATCAAAAGTTTGGGATAGGTCGCCACTTCGATCACGGTTACATGGCTTAAAGTTTTCCCCGGCGGCAACAGTCCTTCTTCCTTATCCAAAATTGCCCGCATATACTCGGCGGTATCGAGCAGTCCTTTCATGAGAAAATTACCTTTTTTCTCTCTCACCATTTTGACTGCCAGTTTCACCGCCTGGCGCTTGTCCGGCTCGGGGACGATTTCGAAGATCGCCGGATCGATCGAGTGTTCGGTTGCGACTTTTTTGATTGCAGCTTCATTACCAACCATCAGTGCTTGTATGGAGCCGGTTTTGACGGCACGTGCCACCGCCCCGATGGTATGGGGGTCGTCGCCGCACGCCACAACCAGTTTTTTTACCGGCCCGGTTTTTAATACATCGATTAATTCAGATAATTTTGTAATCATGGGCGAATAATAAAGGTATAAAAGATTAAGTCAAGGGGAAGGGAGGAGGCGGAGGAGCAAGGGAAAAAGATAAAGAATTTACCACGAATGGACACGAATGAACAGGGTAGGTTAAATGGTTGAATGGTGAAAGGTTAAAAAGAACGGAAAGTAAAGATTGCGATGCGGCACGTCCAAATTAGAGAATGGACGCGACATAGATTGAACGGAGAAAAATAGTGCAAAATGAAAAGAAAGCGCAGAGCGTAGGGCGTAGAGCGTAAGGAGTATGGAGTAGGCAGAAGACAGTAGGCAGAAAAAATAAATGTAAAATGCAAAATTGAATTACAAAAGAAATTCAACCACGAATTGACACGAAAGAATCACAAATGAACACGAAATGAAGTAAAGAAGAATTAGAACGGCGCCACGGGTTGTCTACTTGCTCTGCCAGCGGGTCCGGTCCCGCTCGAAACTATCGAGCGCCTTTTTGGAAACCCCGGTCGGATACACGCCGGTATAGCAGGCGGTGCAGAACTGTCGATCCCGGTCAGAACCGCGCACACCTTCGATCATCCCGTCGAGCGTTTGATAGATTAACGCATCGGCGCCGACGAGCTTTTCGATCTCAGGAATGGTATGATTTTTCGCGATAAACTCACCGCGGGTTGACATGTCAATGCCGTAGACACAGGGCGAGCGTAACGGCGGACAGGTGACGGCAAAATAGACCGCTTGTGCACCTTTGTTCCTGACCAGACTCACAATCTCCTTCGAAGTCGTGCCGCGAACGATCGAATCATCCACTAACAGCACCCGCTTGCCTTCGATTTCGCTCCGGATCGGATTCAATTTCTGCCGCACCGAGTTAATCCGCTGTTCGGGCGTCGGCATGATGAACGTACGGGCGATGTAACGGTTTTTTATAAACCCCTCGCGCAGTTCAACCCCCAAACCCTTGGCTAACGACGTCGCTGCTGCCCGGGCGGTGTCCGGTACCGGCACGACCACCTCGGGCTGTATCCCCCGCTGTTGACAGGGGTTGACCAACTGCGCACCAAGCCGGAGCCGTGCTTCATAGACACCAATCCAGTCGAGCACCGAATCGGGCCGGGCAAAATAGACATACTCAAAGATGCAGGGGAAATGGGTTTTGGTGACAAGGGTCCTGGTATAAACCTGCTGCTTCATATCGATAAAGACCGCTTCGCCCGGTGCAATATCGCGGATAAACTCATACCCCAATAAATCGAACGCGACCGGCTCCGAGGCAACGGCATACGAATCTTTCTTTTTTCCGAAGACCAGCGGTCTGATTCCGTACGGGTCACGAAATGCCAGAAGACCAGCGCCGGCAACCAGTGCGACCACCGAATAGCACACTTCCACCCGCTCAAACACCCGCTCGACCGCCCGAAAACCGGCATCGACCGTGAATTGACTCACCTGCAGCCGGACGAGTTCATCGGCAAAGACATTGAGAATAACCTCGACATCGCAGTGCGAACTCAGATTGCGCAGACTCTTTTCCGTCAGTTCCTGTTTTAACTCCCAGTAATTGGTCACGTTGCCGTTGTGCGCCATCGCAATACCGAACGGGGTGTTGACATAAAACGGCTGGACATCCTCGCTCGAGCCGGGTCCGATCGTCGGATAGCGGACATGGCCGATCCCGATGTGCCCCCGGAGCCGCGCCAGGTTCTTTTCGTTGAACACCCGCAAAGCCAAACCGGTTCCTTTTTTGACATGGAACATCCCGTCATAGGTTATGATGCCGGCACCATCCTGTCCCCGGTGCTGGATGGTCAACAGCCCCTGATAGATCTCCGGCCCGGCTTCCTGCCTGGACAGGATTCCTAACACTCCACACATATCAGCGTTTCACCGGCTTGAGAAAATCGGAAAGGAGCAGATCGCTTTCGAGGTCGGCTAACGGTCCTTCGTACTTCAGACAGGTAAAGTAGGGCGATTTGGAAAAGAGTCCGTGGAGCTCGGGTGCAATTCGATTCACTTCGTTTACGGCAATTTTAAAGATAATGTTTTTTCTCTGTCCGTGAAAGGTATAGTAGCTGCCAAATTCGATCGGCAGTTCCAGCGCCCAGATATCGGGAATCTCCGGGGTAATCGCAAAAAGCTGAATTTCCGAGTTGCCGGGCAGAAGCGAGCTGATTGCCAGCGGATAGTAGAATGCCTTTGATGAAAACTCGTAGACGATCGGTTCAAGACTCTTTTTTTCGCTCGTGAGGGTAACGATATCAAAGACAAAGTAGCGATAGCCGGTGTCGAGATACTGCTTGATCATCGCCTGCCACGCCGAGGTGAACTCCAATGTGCCCACATCAGATGTGCCGGCATCGGATTTTTTTACAAAATCCTGTGCCCACCGGACAAATTCCTGAAAGTCGTTTGCTTTAACCGCGGTCAGGTCGTGGGCACCGATCTTTTCCTGAAATAGAACTTGTACGCCCGGAGTAGGAACGAGTTCGCGCCTCCCCCCTTCTTTTGCCAGAACCTTGGGTCGGGGAAGGTGGGAATTTATCAGTTGCTGAACTAACTCGAACGATTTAAAATCGCCTTTTTGGACCTTCGGTGAAGACGGCAGAGGTAAAACCCCCAAAATCTTGGTTTCGGCGCTGGCATATATGTCGGTTGAAAGAATAATAATCTCGGTCTTGCCGTTCCAGGCGATAATCGCCTTTTGCCCCGGCCCGTAGACTGAAATGTCAGGACGGGCTAACGGCAGCATTCCCCGGTCAGCACGGGCTGCGACAAACGAAACCAATAGTAAAAAGGTTATCCGAAATGCCATGATTCCTCCTTCATTAGGATAGATATTAATGATTAATAATCGACCCATTGTCAAGGTTGGGCTTGTATGAGGAGTGCGAAGCGTATGGCGTAGGGAGTAAACAGAAAGAGCGTAGAGAGTAAGGCGTAAAGCGTGAAAAATAAAATAATATAAAATGGGAAGAAAGCGAAGAGCGTAAGGCGTAGGGAGTAAGGCGAAAGGAGTAGAGCGAGTGAAAAGTGAAAAATGCAAAATGGAACAAAAAAACAGAAGGTGAAAGAGTTACGAGCGAATCATTATCAACAGCATCTTAAAATTTTTCATCGCTTTCAGCGCGTGGGGCTGGTTGGCGGGCATGATAATCATTTCGCCGTGCTTGAGCTGGAACGGTTTACCGGCGATGGTAATCTCAGCTTCGCCGTCGAGGAGATAGGCGACCGCATCGAACGGCGCAGTATGCTCGCTCAACCCCTGGCCCTGGGCAAAGGCAAATAAAGTCACGGTGCCGGTTTTTCTTGCAACGATCTCCCGGCTCACGACCGCACCGGTCTGGTAGTCGATTAAATCACTGAGCGGCAGCACCTGGGCGGCGAGGTTTTCGTTTTTTTGCGGTTGATCAGGCTCCATTGGCACCTCCGGTTTTAGCAGTTACACTTTTTACCTCAAAGACCATGAAACTATTCTTTATTTTCCATCTTTTGGTGAAAATTGAATTTTACTTAATCCCAATATTCCCTTCGTGGCCGTTCGTATTTCTTGGCTTACGCCTATTCTTCGAATTTCGTGTTTCCGCCATACCTCGTGACGGATGGTTATGTCAGGATTCAAGTTTTAAACAATCTTGACTTTAGGCTGACCGCGAACAACCCTGCCGACCACAAATCCCTCACCCAGTTTTTTAAGAACGGTGTTGACCGATTTTTTGTCGACCACCAGAACCATACCGACACCCATATTGAATACCCGATACATTTCCTCATCGGTTACTGCACCACAGTCCTGAATGAGCCAGAAAAGTGGCGGTGGTGTCCAGGTCGTCGTCTCGACGACACACTGTAAGCCCGGTTTGAGCAACCGGCGAAGGTTATCATAAAACCCACCGCCGGTGATATGGGCGATTCCATGGACGAGGCTCAACACCGGTTTGACCACCGGCAGGTAATTCCGGTGGGTCCGTAACAGCGCTTCGCCAATCGTCATTTGCAGCTCGTGCCGATAGTGGGTCGGTTCCCAGTGCAACTGCTCAAAGAAGATTCTGCGGGCAAACGAGTAGCCGTTGGTGTGGAGGCCGGAAGAGGGAATGCCGATGAGGACATCGCCCGCCCGAATTTTTGAGCCGTCGATAATCTTAGTCCGCTCGACAATTCCCACGATAAAACCCACCAGGTCATAGTCTCCCCTGCCATATAACCCGGGTAGCTGCGCGGTTTCGCCGCCGATCAGCGCACAGCCCGCTTCTTTGCACGCCCGGGCAATCCCGGCAACGACGTCCTCGAGGATCGCGTTGTCAACTTCGCTGTAACCTAAATAATCGAGAAAAAACAGGGGCGTGGCGCCAAGGGTAAGGATATCGTTCGTGCAGTGATTAACAATATCGGCGCCGACCGTAGTATGGGTATTCATCATCGCAGCGACTTTCAATTTCGTTCCAACCGAATCGGTGCTGGAGACCAAAACCGATTTGCGAAAACCGGGTATCGCAAAGAGTCCTCCGAAATGGCCAATTTCGGAAAGAACATGCCTGGTAAAAGTTTTTTGGGCAAGCGATTTGATTTTTTTCTTTAATCGGGAAGCGCTCTTGATATCGACACCGGCTTGTTTGTATGAAAGCATTACTCAGCATAGCCTCGGCGGGCGCGCATGTCAAGTGTTGAAAAAAAACAGTAACCACAGACGCACACAGATGAACAGGGCTGGTTAAATGGTTGAATGGTGAATGGTTAAAAAGAACCGAAAATAGTTTGATGCGCAGCATAGATTGAGCAAAGCGAAATCAACCACGGAAGACACGGAGGACACGGAAAGCACTGAAGGTGTGAGTAGCGAGCAGCGAGAAGTGAGGAGCGGAGGAGCAGAGAAGAAAGATTGCACCACAAAGGGCACAAAGACCACAAAGAATTTTAACCACAGATGGACACAGATGAACACGGACAAACAGAGTATGTTAAATGGTTAAAAAGAAGCGAAAATAATTTGATGCGCAGCATAGATTGAGCAAAGCGAAATCAACCACGGAAGACACTGAAGACACGGAAAGCACTGAAGGTGTGAGTAGCGAGCAGCGAGAAGTGAGGAGCGGAGGAGCAG
>CAYHGV010000066.1:0-16520 GCA_964356135.1 uncultured bacterium | reverse complement strand
AAATCATTGAATTTGAGCAAATCCAGGGTGCTCAAATTCATTTGGCAATCAACCCCTAAACAATAACCAAAATCCAAACGGTTTTGAATTTTTGGTCTTCGATTTTTGAATTTGTTTAGTCCGCCATACTGCGTGGCGGATTCGAATTTAGGTTTTAGAATTTCTCTCATTCTATTTTTTTAGTTATCGTTCCGCCGACGACGACAAAATCCCCGTCATAGCATACGACCGCCTGGCCCGGGGTGATTGCCCACTGAGGTTTTAAAAATTGCACCCGGATTCGATTATTGTCATAAGGCTCAACAACCGCATCCGCTGCCTCCATCGCATGACGGATTTTGGCTTTGACCTTTAGTTCACCATCAAGCCGGTCAATACCAATAAGGTTGATGTCTTCGGCAAACAATTCCTCGCCGTAGCCGTCTTTTTCTTCACCTAAGATTATCGTATTCTCAAACGGATTAATAGCGACGACATACATTCGCTTTCCTAATGCGATCCGGAATCCCTTCCGCTGGCCAACGGTATAGAAGGCAATCCCTTTGTGCTTTCCCAGATAATTCCCCTGGGTATCATAGATGAAGCCCGGCTTTACAGCATCCGGTGCCAAACTTTTTAAAAATCTCCCATAATCATCGTCGGTAACGAAACAAATCTCCTGGCTTGCCGGCTTTTTCGCAACCCGTAAACCCAGTTCATGGGCAACCGCCCGGGTTTCGGTCTTGGATAACTCACCCAACGGAAAAAGAATACGCCCGAGCTGGTGCTGGTCCAGGCTGTACAAAAAATAGGACTGGTCGCGGTCGTAATCGCTTCCCCGTTTGAGCCGAAAACGCCCGTCTTTCTCAATCCGGGCATAATGGCCGGTGGCGATATAGTGCGCTTTCAACTCGTCCGCTTTTTTAAACAGCTCGCCGAATTTAATGAACTTATTACAGCGGATGCAGGGGTTCGGGGTCCGCCCCGCTTTATACTCTCGAATAAAATTGTCAATTACCTCCCTGGCAAAAATTTCACGGAAATTCAGCACATAATGGGGAATGCCAAGTTCGGCCGCCACCCGGCGTGCATCTTCAATCCCTGACAGCCCGCAGCAGGTCTTCACCCCTCCTTCTTCGGATTGCGGCAAAAGCTGCATTGTTACGCCGACGACTTCATAACCCCGTTTTTTCAAAAGCGCCGCCGCCACCGACGAATCGACCCCGCCCGACATCGCCACCAAAACCCGGTCTTTCATAAAGTGATTTTAGAATGTCAATCGCTAAAGTCAAGCTCAGCCAAACTGGGTTTTTACCACTTATATTGACTAGCAGTTAAGACCTAACCGACCTGAAGGTCGGTTTCAACAGTATATAGTCGGTTATTCATTGTAGAAACAGGTCTTTAGACCTGTTATCGGTAGAAAAGTGGGCAATCTAACGCCAAAATCTGTTAAGAAATCAGAAACCCGAGCGCTTGACAATCGGGTAGAAAAATCTATAGTAAAATCATGTTCAAACTCGTTGCACCCTACAAACCGACCGGCGACCAGCCCGAGGCGATTGCCGCATTAACCGAAGGCGTAACCAACGGCTCCAAGTACCAGACCCTGTTAGGCGTTACCGGCTCGGGCAAAACTTACGCCATTGCCAATGTCATCCAGAACGTCCAGAAGCCGACGATCGTTATTTCTCATAATAAAACATTAGCCGCCCAGCTCTACGGCGAGTTCAAACAGTTCTTTCCCGAAAATGCGGTCGAGTATTTTATCTCGTATTATGATTACTACCAGCCCGAAGCCTACGTGCCGGAAGTAGATTTGTATATCGAAAAAGATGCTTCTATTAATGAAGAGATTGAACGGCTCCGGCTCGGCGCCACCTCCAGCCTGATCGAGCGTAAAGATGTCCTGATTGTCGCCTCGGTCTCCTGCATTTACAACCTGGGCGAGCCCTGGGAGTTTAAAGATTCCCTTATCCCGATTGAGATTACCCAGGAGCTCAACCGCGAGGCACTGTTGGAAAGACTCATCGGCCTCCAGTATTCCCGCAACGACCTTGACTTCCGGCGCTCTACCTTCCGGGTGCGGGGCGACGTCGTCGAAGTCCATCCATCGCATCGTGATTACGGCGTCCGAATCGAGTTTACCGGCGAAACCATCGACCGCATTTCGATCTTCGACCCCTTAAAAGGCGATATCCTCGAGCGGCGCGAACGGCTGGTCATCTATCCGGCAAAGCACTTTTTAACCAATCCTGACCGGATCAACCAGGCGATAAAAAATATCGAAGCCGAACTCGAAGAACGGCTCCAGGCGTTTACCACCCAGGGCAAGCTCCTGGAGGCGGAGCGGCTTAAAACCAGAACGAAATTTGATTTGGAAATGCTCAAAGAAGTCGGCTACTGTCCAGGCGTCGAAAACTATTCCCGGCACCTGTCGAACCGGCAGCCGGGTGAACGACCGTATTGCCTTCTCGATTATTTCCCGAATGATTATCTGATGATCATTGACGAATCCCACGCAACCGTGCCCCAGATTGGAGGGATGTATCTTGGAGACCGCTCGCGCAAAGAAGTCCTGGTCGAACACGGTTTCCGGTTGCCGTCGGCGTTAGATAACCGGCCTTTGAAATTCAACGAATTCGAGATGCTTTTAAACCAGGTGATTTTCACCTCGGCAACCCCGGCTGACTATGAAATCGAACGTTCCCGCGGCAGGATCGTGGAACAGGTTGTTCGGCCGACCGGATTGGTCGACCCGAAGATTACGATTAAGCCGACCGAAGGACAGATTGACGATTTGATCAACGAGGTAAAAAAACGAGTTGAACAGAATGAACGGACGCTGGTAACGACGTTGACGAAAAGAATGGCGGAAGATTTAGCCGAGTATCTGGCGGAGATGGGACTGCGGGTCAAGTATATGCACTCCGAGATCGATGCCATCGAACGGGTCGAAATTTTGCGAGGCTTGAGACTGGGCGAGTTCGATGTGCTGGTCGGCATTAACCTCTTGCGCGAAGGGCTCGACTTGCCCGAGGTTTCATTGGTGGCAATCCTCGATGCCGATAAAGAAGGATTTTTGCGTAACGAGCGGTCATTGATTCAGACTGCCGGCCGTGCCGCCCGTAATGTCCACGGCGAGGTCATCATGTATGCCGACGAGATAACCCGGTCAATCCGCCGGGCGCTTGCCGAAACCGAGCGGCGACGGCGAAAACAGCTCGACTACAACCGCACCCACGGGATTGTGCCAACGAGTATCACCAAATCGATCGACCAGGTGATGCGGACAACGATGGTCGCCGATTCGAAACATGTGGAAATTGATACTGAAATCGAAGAAGAAACCGATAAGGTCGAGCTTTTGGCAAAACTGAAAGAAGAAATGAATCGCGCCGCCTCACTCCTTGAATTCGAAAAAGCAGCGGTGCTTCGGGATAAAATAAGAAAATTAAGAAACGAACTTGACGAACAAGCACTGAAAAGGCGCTGAGAATTGGTAAAATGGTTATATGGTTAAATTCAAAAAAAGTGAAAGGATAAATGGGTAAATGACAAATAGCAAAAAAATAACACCACAAATCCTGCAGGCGATTGTTAAAGCGGCGCTCAGGGAAGACATTGGCTCCGGCGATGTTACCAGCCGACTGGTAATTGATAAAAAAGGGCGTGCCCGGGCACAAATCATAACCAAGCAGGCAGGGATTATTGCCGGTCTGCCAGTGGCAAAGGCGGTTTTTTGGGCCGTTGACCGGAGATTAAAATTTACCGCTCACCTTCCCGACGGATCATCTGCATCACCCGGTGATGTCATTGCCGAAATTTCTGGCATTACCCGCTCGCTTCTCACCGCTGAGCGAACCGTCCTCAACTTTTTACAGCGTCTCTCGGGCATAGCCACCTTCACCCGAAAATTTGTCAATGCCGTTTCCGGCACGAATGCAAAGATACTCGATACCCGCAAAACCACACCCAACTTACGAATCCTCGAGAAATATGCGGTTCGGATGGGTGGAGGTTATAACCACCGGTTCGGGCTTTACGATATGATTCTCATCAAAGATAACCATATCGTCGCCGCCGGAGGTATTAGTCAGGCGGTCCGAAAAGCAAAACAAGGTAATCAAAAAAAACTGAAGGTCGAAGTTGAAGCCCAGAGTCTGGCAGATGTTAAAGAGGCATTACGTGCGGGCGTAAATCAGATCATGCTCGATAATATGGCTATTCCGGAAATCAAACAGGCGGTAGACCTCGCGTACGGACAGGTGAAACTTGAAGCATCGGGCGGTATCACTCTGCACAATGTCCGGGAGATTGCAGAAACCGGCGTCGGCTATATCTCGATCGGCGCCTTAACCCATTCGGCACCGGCATTAGATTTATCAATGGAAATCACGCCCGTCAGGAAACCCCAAAAACTAAGCACCAAATCCTAAATAAATCCCAACTATCAAACTCCAAATCGACCATGATTCGATACCTTAATTTTATATTGCTCCTCAGTCTCAGTTACGCCCAAACCGATACCACTGAATCTCAACCCACCCGTCCTCTGCGCCGCTGCCAGGTCGGACCGGTCGTTTCGGTGATGACTGATGAAAATTGTATTTATCTCGGCAGTTACGGCGGCATTTTGATTTTATCTACCAGTAAACTGGGCTCACCCCAAAAGATAGCTGAATTTCCGGTTCTGGATATCGTTTACGGACTTACCCTGCAAGACCGCTGCCTCTATGTTGCCAATGGAACCGATGGGATGGCAATCATTGATCTTACCAACCCTTTGAAGCCACTTAAAATCAGTCCGTTTGATACGCCCGGTTTTACCTACGATGTTGAAATATACAATGGTTACGCTTATATTGCCGATGGTGATTCGGGCTTAATGGTTGTTGACGTCCATAATCCGACCAAACCCGAATATGTCGTCACCTGCCCATTACCCGGCCGGGTGTTCAGTATCACGATCAAATCTCACTATGCCTACCTGGTCGGACTCGGAGCGGGTCTCCAAATCGTTGACATCAATAATCCGGCTCAACCGAAGGTCGTTCAATCCTGCAAAGTTTCAGGTTGGCTCTATGATGTCGCCGTCGCCCGCTCACACGCATTTTTGGCTGCCGACTATGCCGGATTGAAGATTATTAATCTCGACGATGGTTCGGAGGCGGTCTACGATACGCCCGGCTACGCCTATGGCGTTACCGTTGTTGATTCTGTAGCCTATGTTGCCGATGGTTCAGGTTTCCTTATTATAGATGTCGCCAAACCAAAAGCACCGAAGGAAATCGGACGCTACCCATCTGAGGGTTGGGCACGGCGCGTCTGGGTTTCCGGCTCGACTGCCTTCTTAGCCGCCGGCAAATCCGGTTTAAGAATCATCGACATCTCCGACCCTCATTTCCCCAAAGAACTCGGCTACTACGAAATTCCTTAATTTTTTAAATCAATTAACCGCAGATATCGCCTCGAAAACGAGACGACGCAGATAAAGAGTTTTGTAGCGGTCGGATTTATCCGACATTATCCTGGATTATTCATACTATTGAGTTCCGCAAAATACATTGACAGCTTTAGAGTCATAAATCCTTTATCTACAAGGGCTTTTGCGATATGAAATGTCAATTTAAAATGCGAAGCTCAATAATTGTGCCGAAATTGCCAAAAATGCACGCCTGGAAGGTTTTTTCCTCTGATTTTCGGTGCCGATAAATTAACACTCCGTTTTTCTCTGTCATTGCGAGTCCGCCACGATTCTTGGCGGACGTGGCAATCTCTTTTTTGATCTGATAAACCGGAAACTAATGGGATTGCTTGATGTCACTCCTTTCCATCTACGCTTCGCGTTTCGTCGTCCCGTAAAACGGAACTCCTCCATTAGACTTAATAATGCGGGATTATATTTTGTGTCCGATGAGCTGCATCGCCTCCAATTAGTGACTGGAGGGTAATTTATTCCAAAACCCTTTTCCACGCAATTCTCAATTATTTCATCAAACGAAATCTTCTCGGTCTGATGATATTTGATTCCCAGTATCTATCACTCTTTTGTTAAATTCAACAAGTCTTTTTCTTCATCTTGGCAATTATACACCTTTTCACCGCAGCTGGTACAGATTTTGTCATACCAGGAAAATTTCGTCCCGCACCCCCGACAACTCCACCGGATGTGCTGTTCTTCTAACCAGTTAGTAACCCCGTTTTTACAAATATGCTCAAGATTCTTAAGCACAATCGAATGATGCGGGTTTTTATCGTTTTTAAATACAACCAATCGCTCGCACGGGAATTCGTCGCACTTAAAACAAAATTCGACTTTTTTGGACTCGGCGCATTGCTTCAGTTCACACTCACGGCAGTAAACTGAATTGGTGTTACTCTTGCAGCCAAAACACCTGAGGTCTGCGGGCTTCTCTCCCCATTCTTTTGCCTTTTTCTCGATTTCACCGCTTTCATTTGCCACGAGGACTGCACAGGCACCGCAGTATAAACCGCAATAGGTATCGTATCTCGATTCCATTGACCCTCCTAAGAAATTTTTAACCGCATGAGCGGAAATTCGCCATTATCCTTATAAACTCTGAATCCGTTTTTTAAATAGAATTCCGCCGGTCCGGACGGGTTGTTCGACCTGCCTTTACGCCCGAAAGTTTCGACCGCTGGTATTCCCTTTTTTCGCAGTTCGGTAATAATACTTTCCAGTAATCGGCGCCCCAATCCCAGGTTATGAAATTCCTTATCCGGAATAAACAAGCATGAAATCAGCACCGCATCGGCACTTGCGGGTCCGGCATGATATTGCACTGCATTCGGCAAAAATTCCGGGGGCGCGAATTGAGCATAGCCGATTGGTTTGCCGTAACAATTGATTAATTTACCGCAGTTACCAAATTTGTTTCGGGTGCGCCGAAACCAAGTGTGTTTTTTCTGTAGCATCAATTCTTTTTCCTCGGCTGCCGGGTCAACGCATTCTTCAGGATATTCCCAGTAGAGGCAGTACTTGCAGCTGAACGGATGGCTCCCCCATTCTGGCGCTTGGGCTAAATTGTCTTCAGTAAGATCTACAATCTCAATCGGTCCTGCAGGATTATGAGGCTTGCCTGTGCGTTCAAAAGGTCCGCCCGCTTTCATTGTGGTTTAATAACCCGGACGGTATAATTAAAAAGATTGCCAAAAACCCTATCCAGAACAAACCCCGATTGGCAGCACAATTTTATCGTCGCCGACTTAAAAACATAATCCGGGTCGGGTAGCAGTTCGGTCACCGCCAGAATTCCGCCCGGTTTAAGCACCCGCTTGACTTCCCGTAACGCCCTCGGTCGATCCGGTATTTCCTGGAGCACCGTTATCATATAAACCAAGTCTAAGAAATCATTTTCAAAAGGCAAGTGGTAAGCGCTTTCGTTTATCAATTCGATATTTTTGATGTCCTGGTTTTCGGGCTTGCCCAGCTTATTTTTTACCTGCCCCAACATCTTCGGTTGAATATCCAACCCATAGACCGTGCCGTTTTCACCGACCGCTCGTGCAACAAAAGTAATGAACGCGCCGCTGCCGCAGCCCAATTCTAAAACCCGCATACCTGATTTTATGCCATTGCGCTCGATCAGCATAGCCGGCGGCTGAACCCTCCGCCGGTGATTACTGTCTAAAATACTGCCAAACCATGCCGGCGCCGGAAAATGGAACGCTTTCCTGAATAGCCGAACCACAATCTGGGACAAAATAAAAATTCCCAGAATGATCAGTACAATTTTTATTATAATCATCAACTTCTATGTATTTCGATTCATTCGCTTATTGTTTTGTTCTCATTTCAGTTCGAGCTCCATATAGAGCGCGCCTGCGATCGGGTTTTGCCGATACGGTACGATCTCTTTAAAACCCAGGGAGCGATACAATGCGATCGCTTCAACCATCGACGGAACGGTATCGAGCCGCATCCGGCGATACCCGATCGTGCGTGCTTCATCGATGACCTTCTCGGCTAAAAGCCGTCCGACCTTCTGTTTGCGAAATTCCGGCCGTACAAAGAGCCGTTTCATCTCACAAATGCCCCGGGCGAATTTTCTTAAGGCAACACAGCCCGCGATTTTTTCCCCGTCCAAAGCCAGCAGCAGCCGGCCGTCAGGGGGAGCGTATTCCCCGGGTAGTTCGGCTAACTCGGTATCAAAATTCTGAAAGCAGAGGTCGAATCCGAGCGCGCGGGCGTATTCTAAGAACAGCTCCCGCACATAACTAATTTCCTTCTCAGAACCAGCTTCAACCACCCTTATTCCTGATCCAGGCATAGCCATAGATTTAATAAAAAATTTCTAAATCACAGGTACTAATCCGCCACATTTCTTGGCGGATTAGGATTTTCATAATCTCGTGTCCGCCATACTTCCTGGCTGATTATCGCTGGATTCACGCTTATCACCCTCAGTAACTTGGATAGTTATATTTCGGAGTCGGGACTTCGTGCTTCGGTTCCTGTGCGAGATACCCTGTGGTCCAATCGGGCAACGGCGGCGCATTCCCCTGCTTGAGCAACTCCTGCCACGCTTCGTCGGTTAAACGGTCACTCGCCGGCTGGGTGAATTCGTAGTAGGAAAAGACCGCACCCCGGGTCAATCTCAAATAGCCATCGATCTCGACCACGACATAGATCTCAAATGCCGTGCCGACCCCTTCCTCTAATGCTTTGTCCTCGGAGGTATGGACATCGGCAATGACGGCGATATTTTTATCGACATCGCTTTCGATTTCAAACCACTCCGGATATTCCTCGTCGACCATAATCGATACCGTTAAATTCTCAAGGGTTCCGCCGAAGTATTTGATTTTTTCGTATTCCTCATTCGTTACCGGCTTTCCAGCCAATTCTTTTTCCGAAACTGTTTGTAAAAACGAAACGAGTTCGATAAACTCCGTGCATTTTTCGTCGATCCGTTCGGTGAGCAAATCCCGCTTTCGTAACCCCTCCCGGGTGAACGAGAGCATCTCGGCAAGCCGTTGATAGAACACGACATTCGGCTCGACATAACCCTTGGGCGGGTCCGGAAACCACTCCTCGCCATCGCCGGCTTCGGCACCCGATTGCTTGCCGTAGAGAATAACATCATGGCGTAATTCTGCCCAGCTTGCCAGCGTGGTACTTAAACTCTTTAATTGCCAGGCATCATTTTGCATGAAGAACGGATACTTGTATTCTTGGTTCAACTCGATCAACGCCTTCAAACACCAGACCCAGCTATAGTAGAGGTTCTTCTGCCAGTCGGTCGGCTTCAATGCGCTGAATTCCTGGATCAGCTTATCTAACCTCGCCGGATATTCCGGCCATTTCGCGCCTTCTTTGTATTGCTCGAGAAGAATTTTTTTGGCAAGCTGCGAGCCTAACACCGCAGTAATATCCAGTCCTTTCGGAAACGGCCGTTCGGGCCATTTCGAAAGCCGCTGCAGCATTTCCGAATCGGGAATGTAGCGCTGGCCCATAAATCTGAATTGCGGTTCGCCCGGAATTTTGACCAGCGCAGTACGAATGCGCGAGGTCTTTTCCCAGAGGTCCCGGACAATCGTTCTTATTTTTTTTAACTGAGCGGGATCGGTTATATCCTCAAGTTTCGGATTTTCGCCTAGGACCTGGTCCATAATCGCCTTATAATTTTCAGGACTCAGGTCATCGGACAGACCGACATAGAACACCGTCGGTTCGTAGATTTTTTGCCAGAGGTCGATCAACCGCTCGTTACCGGCTTTATTCTCGTAGAGCTCGTGGGTGATGAGCAGCGATTGAATCAGATCGAGGTCCTGGGTGGCAAGAAAATAATTCAAACCGAACCAGAGCATCCCCATAAAATAACTTTTCAACTCTTCGTTCCGGGTGTAGTGGCCGCGGGGAACAAACTGCGAATAATCAACGTCGTGCTCAATTTTCTTGTCGTTATCCGGGTTGAAAATTAACGAGTTCGCTCGGGCGGAATGTGCTTCGCATTTTTTAATCTCTTTCTTTACCACGTCGGCAATCGAAGGCTCTAATGCCGGTAACTTCCCGGTTACAAAGTAATAAGGAACGGAAAAATATTCGATGTTCCTCCGTGCCGCTTCTTTAATCTTCGGGTTGTCCGTTTCCTGATAAAGTTTCTTCGAGACGGTGACCATTTCTCCGCTCAGGGTCTTAAGAATCGGTAATAATTTCTCGGTTTCGAGGTTGCGCAGGGTAAAATCAAAGAATATGTGGTAGAGCTGGAGAATGGCATCGGTCGTAATGAAATTCGCTATCCCTTTATATTCATTTTCATCGTAGAGATAGAAAAGCTGCTCATGTTGCGCCGGAAAAACGAGAAAGCCGTTGGCGCAGAGCCGGTCAATATCCGATTTTGAAAATTTACCGAACTGCCATTGGTTGATGATATTGCCGGAATTAATTGCCGGTTGACCACCGGCCGTGAGATAGTTCTGCTTCAAAAGTTCCGTTTCCTTCTGTCGGATCGCACTCGCCTGGGTCAGGTCTGCCGGAGTAAGCCGGGAATCAGTATACTCAAGGTCGAGCTTATACCAATTTTGCGAACGGAAATAGGTATTGAGCTCATTGGTCTTGAACGGCTTGCCGTGCCGGGCGTAGATTTCGTTGCGCGCGAGGTAGAGCTGTTCCAGGGTCTTCCCTTCGAGATTTTGAGGAGCCGGCTGCGCGACCGAGACCGCGTTCAATCCGCAGAGCACCATCAGGATACCCAATATGCTTTTCATTATTCCTCCTTAGATTTTGTGATTTTTTTTTTACAAACACAGATAAATCATTATTATCACGAATTTCGTGCTTTCGTTCCTTCCTGATTTCGTGATAATTATTTCATGATTATTTTTTATAGTTTGTTTCTTTCTCATTTTCATTTTGAAAGATTTTCTTCTTTAAGTTCTTGCTCGACAATCTTGAACCCCTCAAAGCCAAAACCCTTCCACTTATAGGACATAATCCTGTTTAAACCGTTCCTCTGAAGCTCGAGCGCAAGCAGCTCTTCCAGTCCATCGTTATCAATATCCTGAAAAATAAAGTCGATGAAGGGTGACGACAGCCGCGATCCCAGCCACTTCGGAAACAGTTGTTTTCCATCCCAATTGTAAACAAAGAAACGGTTTGCCCACACCGGGTGAAACCGCGCCTTTTTCCAAACTCCGACACAAATATCGACGCTCGAATCGCCGTCAACGTCCGCCGCCACTATTTTCCAGGGATTATATCCCCGGTCCGAATCGAGCGAGTACCGTTTTATCGCTTGTGGCGTTAGTGCGTAGGTCGCCAATCGTTCTCCCCGCTCGGCACCCGGTTTTCCAAGAATGGCAAACAGATAATCCTTTTCTGGGCTTATGCAGCAATCGTGTATCGCCCAGGGATCGGTTCGAAGCGAGTCGATAGTATTTCCCGCGCCGTCAATAAGAACAAGTTTCGTTTTGAAGACTGAAATCATTCCGTCATTGGTTGGGTACTGCCGGATTAATTGATTTGAACCACCGGCGCTGGTTATGACCATCAAGAATAATGGCAGTGCAATCATCGCAATCGCTGCTGAATCTTTTTGCTGGTCAATTCCCGCAGAGCATCGGCTCCGATCCAGTGCGCGCTTATTGAATGTAACTTCTGGATACTTTTTGCCGCGGCAATCGCCGTTCGGTTTAAAACCGGATTGCGCTTCCCAATTTGCCGTAATGACCAGTTCACGGCTTTTTTAACATAGTGCCGTTCATCCGAAGACTCTCGCTTGATAACCGGCAGGAACTTTAAAAATATATCGTTCTTTGCTTTTTTGTCGTGAACCGCCAAATCCGCCATCAGAACGAATCCTGCCCGTTTGACGAATTCTCCGTTCCGTTTGCTCCAATCCATCGCCTTTTGATAGGCGAATTTCGTCTTTCTGAAAAGATTTCCGCAGCAGCCATCACAGACCGCCCAGGAATCGAAAACTTTCACCCAGTTCTCCATTTGCTTGACCGTTACCTTTTCCGGTTCGTCGATCAAGCTGGCAAAGATTCGGGCATCATAAATACCGGATGCCCAGAGCTTCCGGGCAAGGGTGTGGTTTTTGCCTATCTCTTTTGCCATTCTTCTCAGCACAGGAGTGGCTACGCCGTAGACAACCCTGGGCTTGATTCCAAACCTTGCCATCCCTGCCACTGCCTTTTGGTCGGCTAACGATTTGAGTAGCTTGAGAATTTCTCTATAACCCATGCTTCAGGTACTGTAATTCAATTTCAACCGAAGTCAACTCCTGAAAAAACGAAGAAATAATTCTAACCACGAAACGCACGAAAAGGAAAAAAGACACCTGAATTATCACGAAATCACGAAAAGGCGAAAACACGAAAAAATTAAGTGTAGTATTTTCAATGTATAATAAGGTTTGAACTCCTGGCAGTCGTTCTATTACGCGTCCATTCTTCAAATTGGACGCGACGAATTTGGTGTCGCGGTACTCCACCTATGCTTCGTATTTCGTGCTTTCTGAGTTTCGTGGCTTTGATTTCACTGCGTTCAATCTATACTTCGTATTTCGTGGTAAAAGTGCCTTTTTCAGTATTCCCTTATTATCTCCTTGACTGCATCTCTTTTCGTGTTTTCGTAACTTCCTCCCTTTCGTGGTAATCTTTTCTTTAAACCCTGACTATAGTTATTTTCGTGTTTTGAACTCCCTACGGTCGTTCTATCCGCCACCGTGTGTGGCGGATTTCGTGTTTTCGTGATTTCAACCCTTTCGTGATAATTTTGTAAAAACCCTTAACCATTTTCGTACTTTCCCTTTATTTCGTGGTAAAAATTTTTATTTTCTTTACCCTTTTTCCGGAGAGAGAATGGCATAGATATGCTCCTCGTAATCTTTCCTTTCCCCCCAGTACATCCGCAACGACGGCTGATTGTAAGTAAATCCCCTGCATAAAACCATTTGCACCGCCCGACGGTTTATTTCCGGCACGCCAATCGCTAAACGCGACCGCGAATATTTTGATACGATGTTTGACAGAAGAATTTCAGCAACCCGGTAATTTTCGGCGACCATGGGACCGACCAAAAAATATCCTCCTTCCCGCGGCCGGACAATCGCATAAGCGGACAGCCTGCTCTGTTTTTTTATAATATACACCCGATCGGCGAAGTCAGCGACGAGCCGCCGGATGACCCGTTCCCGGTCAAGCCCGGTCTTCTGCCGGTCAAAATCAATTACCGCCTGAATATCCATTGTGTTATACTCGCCCTTTTCACCGTCTTCCCCCTTCTCCGCTTCTCCTGCCCTTTTACCCGCTTTGCCCTTTTCACCGTCTCCCCGTTTCTCCGTTTCCCCAATCCTTTTCTCCTCCCCGCCCTCTTCTGCCCCCTTCACCCATCTCATCGAAAGATACTTATCCCGAAACCCCAATCTTCTATACAGTGTGACCGCCGGAAAAACCCCATCCAGCTCGATCGTCCGAACCCCCTTTCCTTTAAGATATTCAATCGCATGATTCATCAGCTTCGTCCCGATACCGGCGTCCCTTTTTAAGCCTTTAACAATCAAACTGCCCATGAATGCGTAATCGTCATAGGAAGTTGTGGTAATTATTCCCACCCGTCGTTGGTTAACCCAAGCGGCAAAACAGCCGTCCGGTTGATAAGCGATCAACCTCCGGAAATCATCCTCCAAATATCCCCACCGCTCGCAATCGGTCATCTTCTTAGCGAACTTGATATCTACTTCTTTCATTTGTTTGATTTTCAACATTGGCGATTCCTGTGGGAATCTTACCCTTAAGCACTGACCAGTCAAGTCATAAGTAGACGTGATTATGGAGATTACTAACCGGTGACAAAGTATAAAAATTACCGCGAAATCACGAAAGGACGAAATTCACGAAAAATAGAAGGTAATATTTTCAACCTATTTACGATTTCGTGTTTTCCAAATTTCGTGGCTTTGATTTCACTCCGTTCAATCTATACTTCGTATTTCGTGGTAAAAATGAGTTTTCCAGAGGTCTTTTTTTAATACTTGACATTTCTATTCTTTCAACTATTCTTAACTATGAGCGCACATCAACAATTATACCACACCATCAACGCATTCATTCGACAAGGTGAAAGCTATTACGTCGCAGAATGTGTGGAGATTGGGGTCGTCACTCAAGGCAAAACCGTTGACGAAACTATAGCCAATCTCCGAGAAGCTGTGGCGCTCCATTTGGAAGGGGAAGACCTCGCTCAAATGGGTCTTGCTCCCAATCCTGCTTTAATTATCACCATGGAATTAGAGCCGGTCGTAAGTGGCTCCTAAATTAAAAAGGCTGAGCGGACAAGAAGTTGTAACTATTCTCAAACAATTCGGATTTTCGCTCCACTCCCAAAAGGGAAGCCATATAAAATTACGGCGGATTGGACCCGCCGGAGAACGCCAGACATTAACTATCGCAGCTCATGAAGAACTCGATACCGGCACCCTCTTCGCCATCTTTCGTCAAGCCTCTCGATACCTTCCCGAAGATAAGCTGCGCTCACATTTTTATACGGAATAAAAAACTTTCAAATATATTTTTCGTGTCTAATCCTATTTTATAATTTTTGAGGAGATATATATGGTTTTATTCTTTACCGATCAAGTCCTTGTAAAATAAAAAGGTCGCTGTCCCTTTATTGTCCAACCGCCTCGAAGTTATTTTCGGCATAACCACCGCTCTAATTCTGTTCTCATAATCGAATTATTATTGCGCTTCAGCTTCTTGTTAATATGCACATTATCTTCGAAAGTTATTTTCCCTTATCCCTTATCGAGCTTTTCCGTGATTTCGAAAAACCGACTGAACGCATCCATAATAAAATTGTCTTGGTTTATTGTAAGTACTCCCGTTCGTAGAATACCAGATATATCGAACTCCGAGGGGACGACCTCGGTCTTCTTGTGGCTCGACACGACGTAGAACCAAACCGCGCCACCGAAGACGAAGATGTAAACATGATGACCGCGAACAAGGCGCAACTCAGGCTCAAGAACCACCCCGTGCATTACTTCATGGGTAGTGGGATGCACAACCAAGTAACACCACAGTCCATACTTGTCCGGATGGCCAGGGTCTCTGGAGAGGAGCATCTTCCTGAGTTCCTCCTCATGACGAGGCCCAAGCATTACGTTCTTGAATTCAGGTCGTGATGCGATGCCAGCTCGCCAGAGAACCGAGAGGTGAAATAACTTGAATCGCCGATAGTCCAGACCGCTGACGGTGAATTCGCCAGGCGGGATCACCTTGGGGATAAGCGACTGGTCATACCATACCGAATGGAAATACTTTTCGTAATGGTCATTCAAAAACTGCTCACAGGGGTCACAGAAGAGATACTCCCGAAGGCCGATTTGGAACTTCACCTTTTTGGCCGTGCTGATGTTCAATATGTTCCCGGTATGGCCGAGACCATAGCAAGCATCATAACAGAACTCCGGAAGGACATGAGATCGACGGAGTTCTTTATTTTGCTTGCACAGACGGCATTCGGCCATAGACTCTTGGCGACCTAATGTCCCGCATCACCCGCTCGGCGGCTATCAAAAATTCGCTTGCGAGCAAAACCTACCTGGAGTACACGAATCGTCGCACGGGACAGCACCAACGTCGACTGCATGCCGTGTTAGTGCCCATTTACTAAAACTCATCAATAGAAGCTTCATGGACTTTGTTGTAGACTTATGTAATTGCACCTCGTCACTGCCAGTTTTTAACATGAAAAATTGGAATAACGCTTCTGCTGTCGCTAGTAGTATATCGATTTCCACAAATATGCGTAAATGCTCTTCGACGTAATGGTTCATAATATGGCGGCTTAGGAGTAACGCCTTTTGCTCTCGTCTCGGCGAATGATAAGAACTTTTTTATCGCGGGATAAAATCCAAATGAATGCTACCACTACAAGATACCTCTTTGGAGCCCCACAGCATAAAACCCACAATCGATTCCCGGCATCTGTCGAATGTAGCTCCTTCTAACAATAAGTCATATAAACAAACTTGTGGCCTCCTTATTTATATTAGAGCTTAGCCTCATTCACCGTTATGCGTTTCGTTTTGACATGAATTGAGAGGTTGACTGCGGCGCGCTTGCCGACACGGGAACTCCTTTTATATTTGTTCAGTTTTCGGACACATTCATCAAGAGCAAGATTGAGTTTCAGAGCTTCATCGAACGGAATAATCACGTTGATGATTGGGGTATTTCTCTTGAAAGGGTCAGGGACTGTCCTCGAAAAAGAGCACGTTCCGAAAGTAAACATCTTCATGCTGCCTGCCATTTGATCCTCCTCGATTTATTTTATTCTCAAGTCATCAGTCCTGATTCTTGAAAACTAAAATAGCCTTTTTTTGTCACAATCACATGGTCAAGAACTCGAAGTCCAAGAATTTTGGCCGCCTCTGTCAGCTGCTCGTGCGTTCGTCGGTCAGCTTCACTGGGTTCGGTGTCGCCTGAAGGGTGATTGTGGGCAAAGATGACGGCGGCGGCGCGGTCGGCGATGACGTCGGCGTAGACCTCGCGCGGGTGGATGGGGC
>CAYHGV010000065.1:13224-16615 GCA_964356135.1 uncultured bacterium | reverse complement strand
ACCGCTCATACTGTCGGTATACATGCCGATTGCGAGTTCTTGCTGAACATTCGGCATATTAATATCCTGGTCGCCTTCAACCGCGTCATAACGATCAAAGAAAAAATCGACCAAACGTCCATACCCGCGTTCGTCCCAATACCACATGATCATTGCCGAAGCGGTGGGAGAACAGCCGTAGCTCCAGAGGCAGTAAGGAACGCTGTCGACATAGCCGGATTCGGACCGGGTAAGAACCGTACTTTGGGTTAGCCGTTCCCAGGTTTGATTGATCTGCAGAGCCAAGCCAGATTCAAGAGGCGGGGGAGACGGTGCGGGTTCCGAAAGAACCTGACCCCGGGTTTGAAATTGGTCGCGGTCATACACCTGGAGGGAATAGGTATTGATTAAAATCTCCTTCGAACCGTCGGTAAATCCGAACCATTCGTCTTCAGGCGCCTGGTAATAGATCCTCGTGAAACTGGCGTTTGCTTTCAAGATTTTCTGCGCCCGGTTTCGGGCGAGGTCGAGGGTTGTGAAGTAGCGGGGCAGGCAGTTAGCGGTTTCGATGATCGGCATCTGGTCAACCCGGGCGGCTACTACGATAGTTCCGTAGCGATTCACTCCCCAGGTTAAATCCGAAGCGGTGCGGAGAAGCTCAGTATCACCGGTTTTGGCAGCCTGCCGGGCAAGGGTTCTTCCGGTCTTAGCACCGCCCGCTAAAGAGTTGTAATCAGGAAACGGATCGGCGGTTAAAGAGAAGACAAAGGCATAGGCGGTAATCGCACCGTCAAAATCATAGTATCGAATGGTGGTTCCAAACCGGGCTGACGGCCAGTCGAGGGCTGCTTTCTTGACCGCGATATTTTTTGCTGTTTCGAGGTTGACACTCGGGGCAGCGAGTGTAACCGATAAAAAAAGTAAGGTTAGATTCACGTTAAAGCTCCCGTCCTTTTTGGACTATTTCATTTAATCTTCTGCTCAGTAGCTGGCGTTTGGTGAAGCTAATCCGGTCGATGATCAGGATTCCGTTAAGGTGGTCAATTTCATGCTGTAGGACCCGGGCTAAAAACCCCCGGGCTTCGAGTTCTGCCGGCTGACCGTCGAGGTTGGAGCCCCGCACCCGAATATGCTGGGAGCGTTCAACCTCGACATACACCTGGGGAACACTTAAACAACCTTCTTCCATTACTTCTTTCTCTTCACTTGCTTCTACGATTTCAGGATTAATGAGCGCGAGGGGACCATCACCCAGGTCGATAACAATAATGCGCTGGTTCACACCCAATTGCGGAGCGGCAATGCCGATGCCGTTATGTTCGTGCATCGCTGTAAGCATTTCCGGAATGAGCGTGGCGAGAGCCCCGAGCTCGGTGACCGGGGCGGCTGTTTCCCGTAAGATCTCGGCTCCGTATTTTACGATCTCAGTCACGGGACCGGGTAAGATTTTCCCCCGAAGGTCTCATCGATATTTTGGTTTGGCAAAGACCAGCCGGCCGACGGTCGTCTCGGTCATGCCGGTGATGATAATCTCAATGTTCATTCCCTGAAATTCGGCGCCATCTTCGACGACGACCATCGTTCCGTCTTTCAAGTAGCCGATGCCTTCGGTCTGTCCTTTTCCCTTTTTGACAATTCTCACGACAGTTTCTTCACCGGCGAGGTAGGCGGGCCGGAGTGATTCGTAAAGCTCATCGATTAAAATCGTGTATTCGGTTGAGAGTTTTTTCAACTCTTCGCGGATGGTAAACACTTTGGCCCGTTTCTTTTTAGCGGTTGCCACAAGGTCAGCATCCTGTTCGAGCTGGCGGGTCTTTTCGATTTTGACATCGGCGATCGTTTCGAGCTGTTTTAAATTTTCTTCAAACTTTTTTTGCCAACGTCCATCTTCATGTTCCGGTACTCCGGCCGGAACCAGCACCCTGCCGGAAATAATACCCGATCGAAACAGAACCAGGATTCGGCCATCAGCGAGCGCCGACCCGTCGATGATATATATCTTGTCCTTCTTGAACAACATGTTAGCCTCCTAATAATAGCTGGATAGCCTCTTGTACTGATGTGACTCCAATGAGTTCGATTCCGTACGAGGCGTTAGTTATATTTCGCTTGGGCAGAACCATCTGCTTGAATCCGAGTCGTTCTGCCTCTTTGATCCGATTGATGATTTGACTGACCGAGCGTATTTCGCCGCCTAAGCCTACTTCGCCGACGACAACGGTATCAGCCGCGATCGATTTGTTTTTGACCGACGAGGCAACTGCCGCGAGGATGCCCAAATCGACTGCCGGCTCTTCAATTCGCAACCCGCCGACGATATTACAGAAGACGTCGTGATGGGCGACGGGAATGTTTGCACGTCGTTCGAGAACACAGAGGAGCATCGACAGTCGGCGAAAGTCGAAGCCGGTGGCAAGCCGCTGGGGCAAGCTATAGACGGTTGGGGTTGCTAACGCCTGGAGCTCGATTAACAGCGGTCGGCTGCCTTCAATGGTCGAAACGACAACCGAGCCTGAATAGCTGAGACCTCGGCCCGCTAAGAAAAACAGCGAAGGGTTTGCCACTTCGGCCAGTCCCTGCTCGGTCATTTGAAAGACACCGACTTCATTGGTTGAACCAAAACGGTTCTTGACTGCCCGTAGAATCCGGTATTCTTGAAAACGGTCACCTTCAAAATAGAGTACGGTATCGACCATATGTTCGAGGGTCTTGGGACCGGCAATCGCGCCGAATTTGGTCACGTGACCGATAATGAATATCGATGTTCCGCGTTCTTTGGCGATCCGTAACAAGTCGGCGGTGCATTCGCGAACCTGCCCGACACTGCCCGGGGCACCGCTCAAATTTGATTTATACATCGTCTGGATCGAGTCGACAATCAAATATCGGGGATTAACCGAATCCAATTGCTCGATGATGTTCTCTAGTTCGGTTTCAGCCAGAACGAAGATGCCATCGGTTGTAATGCCGAGCCGTTCCGCCCGGAGTTTGGTCTGGGCGGTTGATTCTTCGCCCGACGTATACAGGACGGTAGCCGCCTTTGACAGTTGAGCGCTGACCTGAAGCGTGAGGGTTGATTTGCCAATCCCGGGCTCACCGCCGATGAGGATCAGCGAACCGGACACGACCCCGCCGCCCAAAACCCGATCGAGCTCTCCAATACCGGTATTCTTGCGCTCATCGGCAGAAGAGGCAAGTTCGGTAAGTCGGACCGCTTTCGAACCGGCCGGTCGCTCCCGGGAAACTGTTTTTTTCATGCGGGTTTCTTCCACCAAACTTTCCCAGCTGCCACAGGAAGGGCATTTACCGAGCCACTTGGGAGTTTCAAACCCGCAATTCTGACAGACAAAGACGGTCTTTTGTTTCATGTCACCTGTACGAATGAATCGAATGATACCGAAATGCGAAGCAT
>CAYHGV010000065.1:12092-13124 GCA_964356135.1 uncultured bacterium | reverse complement strand
AGATTGAGCGAAGCGAAATCAAATGCGAAGCATAGATTGAGCGAAGCGAAATCAAATGCGAAGCATAGATTGAGCGAAGCGAAATCAATAACACGAAACGCAAAGGGTCGGTTGAATGTAGGGAAATCAATATTATTCGAGAAATTCGCTGTCATTCGGCCAATTCGTTTATGATTCATCTAAAAGACCTTGATTTTAAAATAGCGCTCGGGGTGGGTTTGTATGTCCTTAATGAGCGATTTCAGCTCGGCGTTGGTGCTGAGTATTTCATTATAGGGTTTGTCATCAAAGATCAGTCGGCCGAGGGTCCCCTGTTGATTCTTGATGGCGGTAACGAGGGTATCGAGATTAGTCGAAATCCGTTCTAAATTGATGATAAGCTGGCTGATGTCCGAGCTCCGGTTCTCCAGCACCTGCAAGCTTTTTTTTGAACTTTCAAAGACCGCGCCGATTCCACTGTCGACCTTTTGGGTAATAGACCGGACATCGATTTGGGCTAAGAGGTCATTAATCTTTTTTAAGGCATTGACCACGTTCGCGATTGAGAATTCATCATAGTAGTCGCCGGTGAATGGTGTTTTCGGATCGAAGGGTTTGTCGGAAGCCCCGAGTTCAATCTTGATGTATTTCTCGCCCGAGAGCAAGGATAGGTTGCGCATCGAAAATCTGGAATCTTCGGCCAAAAAAACATCGTTATCGACTTCCAGGGTTACCAGAATATCGTGCGCGCGTAAGGTAATACCTGCGACCCTGCCTTTGCGTACGCCCGAGATATCGACCGGGTCGCCGATGCGTAACCCCCCGGCATCACCAAAGACGACCGGCACCCGATAACTGTGTTTCAGCAACGACCCTTGTTTTAACCAGATGATGCCGAAAATTAACACGAAGAGGCCGAGACATACAAATAATCCAGCCAGAATCTCCATTTTCTTTTCACTCATAGAAATCCTCAATCCGTTCGATATGTTCGGGCAGGAGCAGTCTTCCCGTTTTCAAGAATAAGAGCCGCTCGCCGGTCTTGCGGGCTAA
>CAYHGV010000065.1:0-12082 GCA_964356135.1 uncultured bacterium | reverse complement strand
AACGATCACCGAGGTTATGGCGAATCGAAGAGCGAGTGATACAATCAGTTCAATAATCTGATCCCGAACATGGGGGTCGAGGCCGGTGGATGGTTCATCATAAAAGAGATAGTGCGGTTGCACGGCAATGGCGCGGGCTATGGCAACAAGTTTTTTCTGACCACCGGAGAGTTCCTGGGGATACTGGTAGGCAACTCGTTGTTCCAATCCGACCAGGGAGAGTTTCTCGGCGATAATTTTTCGGATGGCGGTACTGACTAAACCCTGTTCGGATAAGGCTAAACCGATATTGCCTTCCACCGTCAAAGAATCCAACAGGGCAGATCCTTGAAAGACAAACCCCATCCGTCGGCGCACCTGGAAGAGCGACCGGTGATTGGTTCGAACGATATCAATCCCGTCGACCACGATTGCTCCCTGATCCGGTTTTAAGAGCCCGATAATACATTTCAATAATACCGTTTTGCCGGAACCGGACCGCCCAAGGATGACTACCCGTTCCCGGTCTTTAATCGTCGCATCGACGCCGGCGAGAACCGGCTTGGAATCGAATGATTTATGGAGATTTTTTATCTCGATCATTGGGATATAACCAATTTAACCACAAAGGTCAGAAAGCACACAAAGACGAGGGAAGATATTTTGTGTTCCCATGAATAATTCTCTTTGTGTCCTTCGTGTGTTTTGTGGTTCAATGTATCCATCACCGGAAGACAAAAAAGGCGACTAAGAAGTCGAATACTAAAATACTGGCAGAGGAACTGACGACGGCTAAGGTCGTCGAGCGGCCGACGCCCTCAGCGCCTAATCGCGTGCGCATCCCGAAATAGCTTCCCGACAGGGCAACAATCAAACCGAAAAAAATTGTTTTTAATAAGCCACCAAACAAGTCCCGGATATAAAAGAATCGGCGTACCCCGAAAATGAAAGTTCCAATGTCGACACCAAGCAGAGGCTTGGTGGCAACGCCCGCACTTGCGATCGCGATTGCCTCAGCGATGATCACCAATAACGGCAGAATGATGATTCCGGCGAGAATCTTGGGCAGGCAGACGTATTTTATCGGGTCGATTGCCAGACTCTCGAGGGCATCGAGCTGTTCGGTGACCCGCATCGTACCGATTTCGGCGGCAATGAATGAACCGACCCGACCGGCAACAACCAGAGAAATTACTACCGGCGCCAATTCAATCATGATGATGCGGGCGGCGGTTGACCCGATATAGTAATCCGGGATACCACGTTCCATCTGGTAGGCGGTCTGGAGGGCGGTGACAATGCCGACAAAGATCGAGGTGAAACCGACGATCGGCAATGATAACGTACCTAACTTGAAGACCTGTTGGACCCAGAGCCGGGGATGGGTGAAAATATACGGGAATCCTTTCACGACCCGGAGAAAAAATAGAAAAAATCGTCCGATGCCGCTAATCATGATAGTGTTTCTTCCGGCTCGGCCTGGAAGGACAAATTCTCAAAGCGCATACACTCATTCAGAAAGATAATTTTATGCCAGTCGGTCGTCGGGCCGTTCCGCTGCTTGGCAATCTTAAACTCCGCTTCTCTCTCATTATCCGGGGTCAGATGATAGAACGACTCACGAAATAAGAGCAGCACCAGATCGGCATCTTGTTCCAGTGCGCCCGATTCTCTCAAATCGGCAAGTTCAGGTTTTTTCGATTCGCGCCGTTCCGGCAGACGGGAAAGCTGGGAGACTGCGACCACCGGGACGGCTAATTCCTTCGCCAACGCCTTTAATGCCTGCGAGATATCGGATATCTCCTGCTGCCGGTTACGCTGGCTTCGGTCTCCGCGGGGTGGCTGAATGAGCTGGATGTAATCGATGACGACGAGACTGAGAGGAGCCTCGGCTTGAAGCCGGCGGGCTTTTGCCTTTACCTCCAGGATGGGTATGGCGGCAGAATCATCAATATAGATTGGTCCTTCAAAGAGAGGGCCCAAGGCAGTCGTGAGTCGAGTCCATTCTCCCCGGTCTAACTTGCCACTTCTCAATTTATTGAACGGGATACCCGCCTGGGCACAGATGAGACGTTCGGCGATTGCTTCTTTCGTCATTTCTAAAGAAAAGATTGCGACCGGGAGGTTGTATTTGGTCGCATTATGGCGGGCAATGTTTAAAGCCAACGCGGTCTTTCCCATGGAAGGCCGGCCGGCAACGATGATGAACTCACCCTTCTGAAGCCCGGACGTTTTCTCATCTAAATCGAACAAGCCAGTTTCAACGCCGGTAACCAGGCGCTGGTGCTCGGTATGTCGTTTTTCGATCTCTTTGACGGCCGGATTCAGAATCTCTCCTAACCGGATGAAGCCTCGACGGAGTTTGGTCTCTTTAATCTGGAAGATGAGTTGCTCGGCTCGGTCCAACATGTCATCGGCGGGCATGGTTGCATCGTAGCTTTCCTGCAGAATCTGGGTTGTCGTCTGAATGAGCTTACGGCCGGTAGCTTTTTCCAGGACGAGCTTGGCGTGCTCTTCGACCTGAGCGGTCGAAAGGATATTTTCGACCAAACCGGAGAGATAGGTTGCACCGCCGACATTTTCTAGTTCTTTTGTGCGCTTAAGTTCATCGGCGACGGTAATCATATCCGCGACCACATTTCGTTCAAAGAGATTGGTAATCGCCTGGTAGATTTTCCGATGGGCTTGCGAATAGAATGCGGAGGCATCGAGGAGTTCTAAGACTTTGGGCACCGCATCCGCGTCCAAAAGCATCGCGCCCAGGACTGCCGCCTCCGCTTCTAATGCCTGGGGTGGTAGTCGGTCTTCAGCCATTATTTCCTACGAGCTTTTCGACTTCGGTGACGATAACTTCAGCCAGCGCTTGTTTCGTCATCAGTGGTAGTTCTTTGACCGTCCGGTCTTGAAAGACGAGGGTCGCCTGACTGGTATCTGATTCTAAACTCGCCAGCGGATTGGCAATAACGAGGTTTAAATGCTTGCGCTGGAGTTTCTTGAGTGCGCGCGCGATTCCATCCTCGGTCTCTAATGAAAAACCGACAATGATTTTGTTGGTTGTGCTTTTAGCAACGCGCGTCAAAATATCTTCGGTTCTTTGTAGTTTCAGGTGTACTGTTTTTGCCTTGGTTTTGGTGGCGGCGGGTGCTGCCGGTCGAAAATCGGAGACCGCAGCAGCCATGACCAGGATCCGGGCTTTGGGCAGATGCTTTGTTACTGCTTGTAACATTTCGTGGGAGGTCGAGACCCGCTCAATTTTCATTCCGGCCGGTGGTTGCAAACCGGTTTTGCCGGTGACGAGCGTCACTTCCGCGCCCCGATTGTTGAACGCCTGCGCCAACTCAAAACCCATTCGACCGGAGGAACGATTGGTGATAACCCGGATCGGGTCGACCGGTTCCTCGGTTCGGCCGGCAGTAACGATAACGGCCGTTCCGGTCATGCTCCGTTTGGTGGTCAAAAGCGAGGAGATACGAGCGACGATTGTCTCGACCGATGCGAGCCTGCCTTCGCCGATGGTGCCGCTGGCAAGCTCTCCCCGCTCCGGTTCAATAACGGTGAAACCCAATTTCTGTAACCGGGAGACATTTTCTTTGATGATCGGATTCTGCCACATATGCTCATGCATTGCCGGAGCAAGAACTCTTGGTTTTTTGGTTGCCAAAAGAATCGTCGTGAGGAGGTCATCGGCAATGCCGGAAGCCGATTTGCTGATGATGTTGGCGGTTGCGGGCACGATCGCGACCAGGTCACAATCCTCGGCTAAATTGATATGCCGGAGCGGGTCAAGGCAGGGCTCAAAACTTCCTACCGCAACCGGATGTGCGGCAATGGTCTGGAAGGAGAGCGGCGAGACAAATTCCTGGGCATTTTTCGTCATCACTACCCAGACCTCCGCGCCTTCTTTTTTTAAACGGCGCGTAACGTCTAAAGCCTTATACGCCGCAATTGAGCCGGTTACGCCGAGGACGATTTTACGATTCTTGAGCCGCATCAGTGGTTTTCTTTTTCGCCGTTTTCTTTTCCGGCGATTTCGCAGCCAGCAGATGCTTGATGGCATAGAGGTAGGGATCCTCATTAATTTCGATTTTTCCATCCCGGATCGCCTCGATCACCCGGCGCACCTCCACTGCTGCCAATATGACCGCCTCGTATTTATTGCTAAATCGTTCCCAGAGCTTTTCCGTCGGCACGTACTTCATAACCACCTTCCGGTTTTTAATCGTTCGGCAGTGATAATTGCAAGGATATTCTCCACCGCTACCTCCACTTTTTGGTTAATGACTGAATAGGTGAACTCGTTTTTTGCCTCCAGCTCGGCTTGGGCCTGAGCCAAACGCTTCTCAATTTCGGTATGAGAATCGGTGCCCCGCTTGCGGAGTCTCGCCTGCAGCGAATCCCGGGAAGGAGGCGCTAGGAAGATTGTCACACAATCAGGGTAGAGTTGTTTGATTGAACGGCTACCTTCGAGGTCTACGTCCATGATGACATCGGAACCCGCGGCGAGTGCACTGAGGAAACGTTGTTTCGGGGTTCCGTAAAAGTAGCCGAACACCTGCGCATATTCTAAAAAGGTACCCGCTTGAATTTCACGTCTGAATTCTTCTTCGGAGAGAAAATAATAATCCCGTTTATTGCGCTCGCCGACGCGGCCGGGGCGGGTGGTGGCAGATACCGAGTAGTAAAGCTGCTGATCGCGAGCCGCAACCCGCCGACAGACCGTGGTCTTGCCGACGCCCGAGGGTGCGCTCACTACGATCGGAAACGGTTTTCTATTCAATATTCTGAACCTGTTCGCGCAACCGCTCGATTTCTTCTTTCATTGCAACCGTCTGATGGGCGATGTAGGTATCTCCCGCTTTGGCGGAAATGGTGTTAGTTTCTTTGAGCATCTCCTGGAGAATGAAATTGAGCTTGCGACCGGACGCCGAACGTTCTCGCAGGGTCCGGTGGAAGAGCTGGCAATGGTTTATCAGCCGGACGCACTCCTCTTCGATATCAAATTTTCCCACGTAGCCGGCGATCTCTTCCATAATCTGTTGCGAATACGGCTTACGCTCCAAACCTTTAAGAATTCCACCCAACCGTTTCCGTTTCTCCAGGGTTGATTTGGGAATACGACTGCGGATCAACCGGATACGCCGTTCGATATGGAGTACCCGCTTGAGCATATCGTGGGCTAAATTTTTTCCCTCTGCCTCGCGCATTTTAATCAGTCGCTCAAGCGCCTGGTTTACCACCGCCCGCACCTTGGCACTGGTTATTACCTGCTCGGTCTTATCCATTTTAAGTACCCCGGGGAGCTGGAGCAGAGTATTGATATCAACCCGGCCGACGGCATCGTAACGTTTTTTTATCTCTTCGAGCAGCGTAAGATAGTTTTTGAGTAAATCGTGGTCGATACTTAATAACGATAACCGCGGCTCCTCATCGACGCTCAAGGACATCTGGACATACCCACGGCTGATTCGGTTTTTTATGAGTTCTCGTATGTCGGTTTCGAAGTGAACCAAAAGGGTGGGGAGCTTGAGGGAGAGTTCGGCGTATTTATGGTTCAGCGACCTGATTTCGACTTTCAGTCGAGGTTGGTTCTTACCGAACGAAGTTTCGGCTCGACCGATGCCGGTCATGCTCCGGATCATTTAAACCTCCAGGATAAGGGTTACCGGTCCTGCGTTTTCTAATCGGACTACCATTCGGGTGCCGAAAATACCGGTCTTAACTGTAAGACCGAGAGCCCGCAGCCGGGAAGTGAAATGGTGATAGAGTTCCTCGGCCCGTTGGGGAGGGGCAGCAGCGGTGAATGAGGGACGAAGCCCCTTGGCAGTATCGGCATAGAGGGTGAACTGGGAAACAACCAGGACTTCGCCGTTGGTTTCTAAGACCGAGCGGTTCATTTTGCCATCCGAGTCTTCAAAAATTCGGAGCTTAGCACACTTTTCGGCAAGGTGGCTACTGGTCTGTTCGTTGTCGCCAACGGTAACTCCCACCAGGATGAGTAGTCCAGGACCGATTTCGCCAACCGAGCGGTCTTCAACTATGACGCCAGCGCTTCGCACCCGTTGGAGCACCGCCTTCATACAAAAAGCCCGCAAAAAATCATTTTATCACGAAAGCCACGAAGTTACGAAAGCACGAAAGGTTACTGCCCTGAAAATACAATACTTCTCTTTTTCGTGTTTTCGCTTTTTCGGAATTTGATGTCGTCCACCAAGATACGTGGCGGACTCCATCTATGTCGCGTCCATTCTCTAATGTGGACGCGCCGCATTTCGTGATAATTTTTGTAGTTTTTCAGAGATTTCATCTAAGTTCGTTGGCAATCGCTACCGCAAATTCTTTTGCTGCCTCGGGTCCGGAAGCGGTGATGATCCTGCCCGAGATTTCCACACGGCTGCCGGTATAGTTTGCCCCGCCGCTTTTCAGATTCTCCGCTACATCCTCAAAGCAGGTGGCGTTTTTGTCTTTCAAAATTCCGGCTCGTGCCAGCATTACCGGTGCCAGACAGATAGCAGCTACAACTTTATTATTATCGTCAAACGATCGGGCAATGCTCTGGACAGCGGTGTCGTTAAAAAAGACGGTCGAACCGGTTCCACCGACCAGAACTAACGCATCCCATTTTGCGGGATCGATATCTTTTATTACGATATCCGGTTTGAATTTCATACCCAGCATACCGGTTGCTTCGGTCGTTTCGGTTGAAGCGACATAGACCGTATATCCCTTTTCTTTTAAATAATCGTAGGTAACTTTTAACTCCTCATCCCGGAAATTCTTAAGGGGAATAATCATGACAACCGCTTTGGTCGGTGTGCTTTGGGAGTTAGAAGTTGTAGGTTTTGACATAGTCCTTATCTGGGTGACTTCTATGCCTTTTTTGCAACCAAACCCGATTGATAAAAGTATTAATGGTATATATTTATATATCATTACTGCCTCCTAAAGAATTACAATACTTGCTTTATCGGCAATGTCAAGATGATGAAACGAGCTCAGCGATCTGGACGCCGTTGAGTGCAGCTCCCTTTCTGAGATTATCGGTCACGACCCAGAGGTTGAGGCCGTTAGCGCATGAATTGTCCTGCCGGACTCGGCCGACCAAGACCTCGTCTTTGCCGGCAGCATCAATCGGCATCGGATAGTTCGGGTTTTCGATGACTTGTATGCCCGGTGCCTGGGCGAGTAGCCGTTCCGCTTCCCTGGCAGTGAGATGTTTTTCAAACTCGATATTGACTGCCAGGGCATGGCCGGTAAAGACCGGTACGCGGACGCAGGTGGCGGTGACGGCTAAATCGGGCAGGTCGAGGATCTTCCGGGTTTCGTGGACGAGTTTTTCTTCTTCAGTCGTATAATGAGTTTCTGTAAATTGTTCGATCTGGGGGATGATATTGGCGCCGATCGGGTGGGGAAAGATGCATACATCTTCCTGAGTAATCTCTTCGCCGGCGGCGAGTTTTTCCAGTTGATACAATAATTCATCGACTGCGTCCTTGCCCGCACCGCTGACCGATTGGTAACTACTTGCCACAACCCGTTTAATCTTCACTGCTTTATTCAGAAGTGATAAGACCATAGTAAGTGGAATGGTCGTGCAGTTGGGGACGGCGATGATGTTTTTATGGTTTTTTATTGCCTCGGGATTTACCTCGGGTATCACTAACGGTACATCCGGTGCAAGACGGAACGCCGATGATTTATCTATAACCAGGCACTCTTTTTGGGCTTGGGGGACCCATTCCTTTGCAAGTTTCGCATCAACCGCAAAAAATGCAATGTCGCAGTCCTTAAAGGCGTTTCCATCAACTGTTTCAACGGCAACCGGTGTATCCTTGAAAACCAGTTCTTTGCCTGCGCTGCGTTCGGAAGAGAAGAGCCGCAGGTTCTTCACCGGGAACGAACGTTCCTCCAGTATCTTAACCGTCATTTCTCCCACCATGCCGGTTGCTCCGACGACGACGATGTTTTTCATATCGCTAAATTTTAAGCCCGCTATTCCCTGCGTCAAGAGTTAGGTTCGGGTAGCGACGAGAATCGCCCGGAGACTTGACACCAACCCCATTGTCTGTATAGTAGGCTCAACAAGGAGGGTACATGGTATTAAAAGTCGCCATTAACGGTTTTGGTAGAATTGGCCGGTTGGTTTTCCGGGCCGGGTACAAGAATAAAAGATTGGACATTGTGGCGGTAAACGATATCGCCGATGCCAAGACCTTAGCCCATCTTTTAAAATACGATTCCGTCCATCGGATTATGGATGCGAAAATCGAGGCTAAGGGTGATAGTATCTCGGTCAACGGGAAGGATTTAAAGGTCTTAAATCAAAAAGATTCAAGTCTCTTACCCTGGAAGGACTTGGGTATTGATGTGGTTGTAGAATCAACCGGGCTCTTCACTTCGTATGAAAAGACCGAGGCCCATCTCAAGGCGGGTGCAAAACGGGTTATCATTACCGCACCGGCGAAAGGTGAAGGGGTGAAAACGGTGGTAATGGGTGTGAATGAAGAGAGCTATGACCCGAAAAAGGATTTAATCGTTTCGAATGCTTCGTGCACGACCAACTGCGTGGTGCCGGTGGCAAAAGTAGTTCATGATAACTTTAAGATTAAGCACGCCTATATGACAACCATCCATGCCTATACCAATGATCAGCGGGTTTTAGACCTGGTCCATAAGGACATGCGTCGGGCTCGGGCCGCTGCGCTGTCAATGATTCCAACCTCAACCGGCGCAGCAAAGCTGATCGGAGCCATCATCCCGGAGCTCAAGGGCAAAGTCGACGGTATGTCGATTCGGGTGCCGACGGCGGATGTGTCGATTGTAGATTTGAGCTGCGAAGTCGAGCGGCCGACCTCAGTCGAAGAGGTCAACCAGGCTTTCCGGCGAGCATCGGAGGGCAGGTTAAAAAACTATCTCGAATACTGCTCGGAGCCTCTGGTTTCGATCGATTTTGCGGGTAATCCCCACTCGGCGATTATTGATGCTCCGTTAACTGCGGTCGTCGATAAGGTTTTGGTTAAGATCTATGCCTGGTATGACAATGAATGGGGATATTCCTGCCGGGTGATTGACCTCTTAACGTATATTGGCGAGCGATTGTGAAGAAGTTGACGGTTCGGGACCTCGAGGTTTCCCGGAAAAAAGTGTTCGTCCGGGTCGATTTCAACGTTCCCCTCGATACTAACCAGCATATTACCGATGATACCCGGATTCGGGCGGCGTTACCGACGATTCGTTATCTCGTCGAGCGGGATGCGATTCCCATTCTCGCTTCCCACTTAGGGCGTCCCAAAGGGGTATCTTCCAAAGAGAGTTTACAGCCGGTTGCTAACCGGCTGGCTGAGCTCCTGGGTAAACCGGTTCGGTTTGCAACTGATTGTGTCGGAACCGAGGCAGAGCTGGCGGTCGCCCAGGCAGTGCCGGGTGATGTCGTTCTTTTAGAGAATCTACGATTCCACCCCGAAGAAGAGAAGAATGACCCGGAGTTTTCCAAGAAATTGGCGGGTTTAGCCGACCTGTATGTCAATGATGCCTTTGGCACCGCCCATCGTGCCCATGCTTCGACTGAAGGCGCAGCTAAACTTTTTGACACGCCGGTTGCAGGCTTTTTAATGGAAGAAGAGATCGATTATCTCAGCCGGGTTTTAGAAAACCCCGAGCGGCCACTGATCGCTCTTTTAGGCGGCGCAAAAATCTCGGATAAGTTGGGGGTGATAGCCAATCTGCTGCCGAAGGTCGATCGGATGCTTTTGGGGGGAGGACTGGTTTTCACCTTCTTCAAAGCAATGGGCTTTGCTATCGGTAAATCAGTGTTCGAAGAAGATAAGCTCGATTATGCCCGGAGCTTTCAAGGCAATCAAAAAATATCTTTACCGCTTGACATTGTGATCGCGGACCGGAAGGATGCGCTCGCCCAGTCAAAAGTCGCGGATGCCGCTTCGATACCGGCGGATTGGCTCGGATTAGATCTTGGTCCCCGGACGATTGACAATTATAAAAACATCGTTCGAAACGCCAAAACGATCGTCTGGGCAGGACCGATGGGCGTTTTCGAGATTGACAAATTTGCTTCGGGCACGCGGGAGATTGGCAAAGCGGTGGCAGAGGCTACGAAGACCGGCGCCGTGTCCGTGGTCGGTGGCGGTGATACGGTGGCGGCGATCACCCGGTTCAGCCTGACAGCTCAGGTGAGTCATGTCTCGACCGGCGGCGGAGCAAGCTTGGAGTTTCTCGAGGGCAAAGAGTTACCAGGGGTCAAGGTCCTAAAAGACCGAGGAAAAATGGTTCGGTAATGGCTCAAGACCTAATCCCGTGCCGTAACCGAAACGGACATCGTAACCTTTCCCGTAACCGTTGTCTCTGCTTATGAGAACCCCACTAATCGTTGGAAACTGGAAGCTCAATACCACCCCCCAGACCGCGCAGGATTTAGCCAAAAAGATCAGGTCGGGTCTTACCGACCTTCGGGCGAGGGAAGTGGTACTCTGCCCACCGTTCACTTCTCTGACCGCGGTAGCTGAAGTATTGCATGATTCTAATCTGAAATTAGGCGCTCAGAATATGTACTGGGAGAATAAAGGCGCCTACACCGGTGAGATCTCAGGTGAGGCGCTCCATGAACTGGGGTGCCAGTATGTAATTCTTGGCCATTCGGAACGGAGACAGTATTTCTTTGAAACCGATGCTGCCATCAATAAAAAGGTGAAACAGGCTTTAGCGGTTGGGCTCTGTCCCATCGTTTGCTTGGGTGAGAGATTAGAAGACCGGGAGGCTGAACGGATGTTTGAGGTGGTGGATAGGCAACTTTCTGAAGCATTGGCTGATATGAACCCGGCGGACATTCTCCGGGCGGATATCGTTCTCGCTTACGAACCGGTCTGGGCTATCGGCACGGGTAGGAATGCCACACCCAAGCAAGCCGGGGAAGTTCATTATTATCTGAGAGAACTATTGACAAAACGGTTTGGGGATGGTAATCTCAGGATACTATACGGCGGTAGCGTCAAGCCGGAGACTATTGATAGCTTGATGGCTGAGCCGGATATTGATGGTGTGCTGGTCGGTGGTGCAAGTCTCGAGAGCGATTCTTTTATTCGGATTGCACGGTTTGTATAAAGCGGTTTGTCGAACGACATCGAATAACGCGGATATTTTAGGTTTGAGAAATTCGGACGGCTCGTTCCGAGCGAAGTATTCGGGTAATTTGTTTTTTTTCTAAAAAAGGAGAAACGTAATGTACGGAATAATTATATTTTTCCACCTGCTTGTTGCGATACTTCTCATTATAGTTGTGTTGATGCAGCAACGAGGAGGCGGTATGTCCTCGGTCTTCGGCGGTGGTGGAGGAGTGGAGTCGATCTTTGGCGGGGGTGGAGCCGCTCCGTTTATGATCCGGCTGACCGCTATTCTCGCTACTCTTTTTATGATTACTTCTCTGGCGTTAGTTCTTCTCTCGGTGCGCCAGCCGCGGGCAACCGGAGTTTTGGAGCAGACAAAACCGGTACCGACCGCTCCCCAGACGGCTCCGCAGCAGGCGCCGGCAACTCCGTTACGCGGTGCGGTTCCAGAAAGTGGAGGTAGATGATGTATGCGGTCATAGAAATCAGTGGAAGTCAGTTTCGGGTCAGCAAAGGCGATCGGATTTTGGCACCCAGGATGGAGAGCAATGTCGGGGATATCGTAAAAGTACCGACGGTGCTTCTGCTCAATACCGGCGAGAAAACACTCATTGGTCAGCCCAGCGTTGAAGGCGCGATGGTCGAAGCCGAGGTTGTTGCTCACAAGCGGGGGAAAAAGGTTATCATTTTTAAGTTTATCCGCCGCGAAAATTACCGGCGTAAAAGAGGGCATCGGCAGGATTATACTGAACTGAAAATCACTAAAATCCAGCCCTAATTACTTACCCGGCGCCTCGTTTTTGTGGATTCACGAAAAGCGAGCCTGATTTGTTCCTAACGGCAGCCTACTATTTTTTTTGATTTACCCACGCAGCATATCGAATCGGTGGTGAGCCCCATTAGCTATCAGGATATTAAAGAATCGGACATCTAATGGTGAGCCCCATTAGCTATCAGGATATTAAAGAATCGGACATCTAATGGTGAGC
>CAYHGV010000064.1:0-17419 GCA_964356135.1 uncultured bacterium | reverse complement strand
CCTTCATCCTTTTCTTTCAAGGCCATAATTTTACAGGAAGTATAGGACATTACCACGAATTGCACTAAGCCTTACCGCAGTGACACTTTTTATAACTAACGTTATCGCCGGAACTTCACTACCGCCTTTTAAATCCGCTTTTTCCCCCACCACCAACCAGCTATTGCCACATAAACCCTGGGTTGCTCAAGCCGGTCAAGAACTATCCGCCGGCGATACGACAACTTCAAAAAAGCCCAACCCTCCCAAAACCAGCTTTTCCACCTGCGCTGCGGAATTTGGCGGGGCGCTCGGAGGAACCGTCTGCTGCGGCGGAACCAGCATGGGCTGTCTCTACACTTCCCTTTTCATGACCCTGCTCGTAATCGGTATCGAAGCCACCGGCGGTAGTGCTAATGAAAGCGCTTACCGGATCATTACCGACAGTGCAGTGGGTGGAGTCGCAGCATTAGCTTTGATGCCACTTTCGGCTGCGTTCGGGGTGACCGAAGTAGGCAAAAGAATGGACCCGGGCGGCAGATTCTTGTCCTCATGGTTGGGCGCAGTCTGCGGTGCGGTGGCGGGTTTTGGACTTGGCTATGGAGCGGGTTATATTGTGGATAAAACGGCGGATAATCAGAATCTTTACTGGGCAATACTGCCAACCACCCTTTTGGGAAATGCTGCCGGCGCGGTCATTGGCTATAATCTAAGCCGTCCCGGAGAATCACGGCAGGGTTTTTTCAATAACCGTTTTGACTTGCCAAAGTATGGTTTCATGAAAAAAATGAACACGGGGATGGTTCAACGCTGAACTTTGATCTTAGAATAGTCAACCTCAGATTTTGAGTGGTCAAACCGCATGGACTGAGCGCCGACCAAAGCGGTAGTATTTTTTTGATACTCAGACCCAATCCTTGACTTTTAGCCAAAAGCGGTTATAATCGCCGGTTAAAAATGAAAAGTCTATCGATACTCATTGTTCTTGCCAACACTCTTTTTGCCTCCTCTCCGACCGACCTTGCGCTTCTCAAAAAGGTAGTCGATGGAGCGTTGGTGAACTATACCCTTAATGCCGCGGTCTCACAACTTGCCGTCCAGAACGAAGGATTAGCCGAAGAGAATCTGTTCATTCGTGACGCGCTGTTCGACAAATTCCAGACGCAGGGTATTGAGGTTTTTTATAATGCTCCACCTGACACCGCCGCATTCGACCTCGCCTACCGGGTAACCGAACTCGGGGTCTATTACCAGCACCAGTTCAAAAAACTGCCCTGGGGACCCAATTACATCAAACGCTTAGCCCGTGCCGAATTCCAGCTCATCCTTTCAAAAAACCGCCAGGTCCTGGAGAGCGAAAGTCTCCAGAACGAATACTCGGACGTTGTTCTGGAAAAGGATTTGCCGTTACTTCGCTCCAAACAGTTCACCCACGAAGAGACGTTAACCACTAGTCCCAGTCTCTGGGAGCCGCTGTTCGTGGCGGCAATCGTCGGATTACTGGTCATAGCCTTCTACGGACCAAAAACCTTTTAACGATGTATAAACCGATTCCCGCATCACCCAACCTCCCCGAGATTGAAAACCGGATTCTAAAATTCTGGGAAACCGGCGGCCATTTCAAAAAGCTGGTCGCAAAAAACCGGGGTAAGAAGAAATTTTCGTTTTTAGACGGTCCGATTACAGCCAATAATCCGATGGGTGTCCACCATGCCTGGGGCAGAACCTATAAAGACCTGTTCCAGCGCTACAAAGCGATGCAGGGTTACGACCAACGCTACCAGAACGGCTTTGATTGCCAGGGGCTCTGGGTCGAGGTCGAGGTCGAGCGCGAGCTCGGCTTTAACTCCAAACGGGATATTGAGAAATTTGGAATTGGCAATTTCGTTGAAAAATGCAAAGAACGAGTGCTGAAATATTCGAAAATCCAGACTCAACAGTCCATCCGATTAGGACAGTGGATGGATTGGGATAACTCTTATTACACGATGTCGGACGAGAATAATTACACCATCTGGCATTTTTTAAAAAAATGCTTCGACCGGGGCTGGATATACGAAGGACATGACGTCATGCCCTGGTGCACGCGCTGCGGCACCGCTCTCTCCGAACACGAAATTGTAACCGAAGGCTATCAGGAACTCGTTCACCCCAGCATCTACTTCCGCCTCCCGATCATCGGCCGGGAGCATGAATATCTTCTGGTCTGGACCACCACCCCCTGGACTTTAACCTCCAATACCGGGGTGGCGGTTCATCCTGAGTTCACCTATAGCAAAGTCAAACAAAACGGGGATACCTACTATCTTGCCAAAAGCCGGTTGGGGGTATTGAAAGGGAAATACGAAATTTTAGACGAGTTCCCCGGGGAAAAGCTCGTCGGTCTCGCCTACCAGGGTCCGTTCGATGAGCTGCCGGCGCAAATCGGCGTCAAGCATAGAACCATCTCCTGGAAAGAGATCTCGGAGACCGAAGGGACCGGCATGGTCCATATCGCACCCGGCTGCGGAAAAGAAGACTTCACCCTGAGTAAGGAATTTCCTCTGGCAGTCATCGCACCGTTAGATGAATTCGGAGTATTTCTCGACGGCTTTGGCTGGCTTTCGGGAACGAATGTAGCGGATAGTGCCGAACTTATTTTTAAAGACCTCACCCGAAAGGGTCTGACCTATAAGATTGAAAATTACACTCACCGCTATCCGGTCTGCTGGCGATGTGACAGTGAGCTCGTATTCCGTTTGGTTGATGAGTGGTTCATATCAATGCAAGAACTGCGCTATATGATAATGGATGTAGCGAAACAGATCCGCTGGATTCCGGAGTTTGGCTTAGAACGGGAACTGGACTGGTTGTACAATATGGAAGATTGGTGCATTTCTAAAAAACGCTACTGGGGATTGGCGCTGCCGATTTATAAGTGTGGCTGCGGCAATTTCGAAGTCATCGGCAGCAGGGATGAATTACAATCAAAAGCCACTGCCGGCTGGGTGGAATTTGAAGGCCATACCCCCCACCGTCCGTGGATTGACAACGTGAAGATCACCTGCGGAAAATGCGGCAGCGAGGTCTCGAGAATTTTAGATGTTGGTAACCCCTGGCTCGACGCCGGCATCGTTCCTTATTCGACCTACGGTTATCTGACCAACCGACAGTACTGGCAGGAGTGGTTTCCCGTCGATTTTATTACCGAGTCCTTCCCCGGCCAGTTTAGAAACTGGTTCTATGCGATTTTAGCAATGTCGACCGTCCTTGAGAACAAACCACCGTTCAAAGTGCTGCTGGGCTATGCCCTGCTCAAAGACGAACAGGGCGATGACATGCATAAATCCAAAGGCAACGTCATCTGGTTTGAAGATGCGGCCGAGCGGATCGGTGCCGATGTCATGCGCTGGATGTATGTTGACCATAACCCGTTTCAGAACCTGAACTTCGGTTACGAACACGCCCGGGAAATAACCCGCCGTCTCTTAACCCTCTGGAATGTTTATGGTTTCTTCGTTACTTATGCCACTATTGATCGTTTTAATCCCCGGGCCGTTCAGTATATCCCGGTAACCGAACGCTCGCTCCTCGACCGCTGGATTATCTCGCGGTTGCAGGCTCTAATTAAATTCGTCCGGGAGCGGTTAGACGACTACGACCCGGCAGCCACGCCCAAAGAGATTGAACGGTTTGTCGATGACATCTCCCTCTGGTATGTACGCCGTAGCCGGCGACGGTTCTGGAAATCGGAAGGAGATAAAGAAAAAGTTTCAGCCTACCTCACGCTCTATGAATGCCTGACCACCCTCACCAAACTCATCGCCCCGTCGATGCCGTTCTGGGCAGAAGATATCTACCAGAATCTGGTCCGGTCGGTCGATCCAACCGCACCCGAGAGTGTCCATCTTAACGATTATCCGCACTACGATCCATCGGTCCGGGACGAAACCCTGGAAAAAGAGATGACGCTGGTCCGTCACCTTGTCTACTTAGGACATGCAAGCCGGGAGCGGGCAAAGATTAAAGTGCGCCAGCCTCTATCGGTAGCCCTGATGGCAGTGCCGACCCCGGCAGAGAAGGCTGCGGTCGAAAAATTGTCCGACTTGATCAAAGACGAGCTCAACATCAAAGAAATTCGCCTGGTCGAAAATCTCGATGATCTGGTCAGCTATCGACTGAAACCGAAATTCGACCGCTTGGGTCCAAAATTTGGAAAAGAAGTCAAAATTGTGGCGGAGACGATCGGTCAGCTGCCCGCCGAAGACATTAAAAAATTCATCACCAGCGGTATACTATCAATTAAAAAAGACGGTGCAGAATACACAATCACCGCCGCGGATGTAGAGGTCGTGAAGCAGGAAAAAGACCATTTCGTCGAAGGCGACCGTCAGTACGGATTGGCACTCAACACCACCCTCACCCCCGAACTCATCAATGAAGGTTTGGCGCGGGAATTAGTCCACCGGGTTCAACGGCTGCGTAAAGAGACCGGTTTTGAAGTGACCGACCGGATAAGACTCTTCTATCATACTTCCGAACGGTTAGCCGACGCGATTAGCTCTTTCAAGAGTTACATATCCCAGGAGACCCTGGCGGTGGAAATCAACCGACTCGATTCGCTCAAAGAAGGAATAACCGAGTGTGAGATTAACGGCGAACCGGCGAAACTGCTCCTCCAAAAAATCGAACAGTGAAATGCTGACATCAGTCACCGATAAACGCAGAGTGCTAAATTCCAAAGGAGTTTGGGTGCTGAATTTTTCGAATTTGTTCAGGATTTCGGATTTGGGCCGCCGCATTGCTGGGCGGAGTAGAATGTATCCCCGCAACGTTCAGCTGCGGTTTCAAAGGTTTCTATGAAAAAAAAATATTTGAAGAAATTCGAGCAGATGCTCTTGGCGGAAAAGGAACGCGTTCTCAAACAGCTGGGCTTTACCGGTGAGGTCCTGTTACAACCCCAGAAAGAAATGGGCGGAGACCTGTCATCCTACTCCACCCACCCCGGCGACCAGGGCTCGGATACCTATCAGCGCGAAATCGCCTCCGCTTTGACCACCCAGGAATTCCAGTCCCTGCGGTCGATCGATGTCGCCCTCAAAAAAATTGCCGACGGCAGCTTCGGCCGGTGCGAAAAATGTGCAGAAGAAATTCCCCGACAACGACTGCTGGCCGTTCCCTATGCCCGGCTCTGCATCAAATGCAAAAAAGAAGAAGACACCACGTCCTCCAACCCGGTTTGATTTAAAAAGACCACTTAAAAAGTCATTTTTAACCACTGATCCGCCACCAATCTTGGCGGACACGGAATTCACGGAATAATGATCGAAATACAAATAATAACCCTTCCGTGTTTTCAGTGTCTTCGGTGGTTTGTCAGAATTCTCTTTAAACTCTACTTGACATACTAAAAAATCCTTATAGAATCCATAAATGGACATTCTGAAACCACTTATAACAAAAAATGAAGCTAAGATTCTGCTCGTCGTGGTTGATGGTTTAGGCGGTTTACCCAAAAAAGGAAAAACCGAACTCGAAACCGCCCGAACCCCCCATCTTGACCGGCTGGCTGCCCGCAGTTCCCTCGGTTTGGTCAATCCGGTCGGCCCGGGCATCACCCCGGGCAGCGGTCCCGGCCACTTAGCCTTGTTCGGCTATGACCCAATCGAATATCAGATTGGCCGCGGTATTCTGGAAGCGATGGGTCTGGGCCTGAAATTAACTCACCACGACCTCTGTGCCCGGGCGAATTTCAGCACAATTGCCGACGGCATCATCGTCGACCGGCGGGCGGGAAGAATTGCCACCCGGGATTCGACCAGATTGTGCCAGAAGTTACAAAGTAAAATAAAGAAAATTGAAGATAGCGAAATCTCCATTCATCCGAGCCGTGAGCACCGGTTCGTGGTTGTTTTCAAAGGACGCGGGCTTTCGGAGGCGATTACCGATTCCGACCCGCTCAAAGAGGGAAAACCACCCCTGCCGATAAAATCGTTGAAACCGAATGCGAAAAAAACATCCCGCGTCGTCACCAAATTTCTGGCACTGGCAAACCGGATTCTGAAAGACGAACCGAACGCCAATCTTGTGTCGCTGCGGGGATTCTCGAAATACCCGAGGCTCGAATCGATGTCCGACCGGTTCGGCGTTACGCCGGCGTGCATCGCCTCCTATCCGATGTATCGGGGTCTTGCCCGGTTGGTCGGAATGGAGATACTCGATACCGACGGCTGGAAATGCGAAATCATCACCCTCAAAAGTAATTTCAAAAAATTCGACTTTTTCTACCTTCACTTTAAAGAAATCGACCGGATGGGCGAGGACGGGGACTTTGATGGTAAAGTGAATCTGATCGAAGAGTTCGATTCGTTCATTCCACAGATTCTTTCGCTCGGGTTTACGGTCATTGCCATCACTGCCGACCATTCGACACCGGCGGTTTTACACGGTCACTCCTGGCATCCCAGTCCGCTGCTTTTGTCATCACCCTATGTCCGTCCTGATGCAAAAGCCCAATTCTCCGAGCAGAGCTGCACCCGAGGAAGCCTGGGTCTCATACCGGCTACTGCGGTCATGCCCCTGCTATTAGCCAATGGACTTAAACTTAAAAAATTTGGCGCATGAACCCAATGATAGTGAACCACAAGATTCCACGAGATTACCACAAGATTATTAAAACCTTAATCTGCGTAAATCTGTGTTTACCCTGTTAGATACTTCTGTTCACAAAGTCTCGTTCGCGTGGCTGACCTTCTATCTAACAGGGTCAATCTGTGGTCAAATAATCCGCTTATGAAACCACAACGAGCAATCATCAGTGTCTGGGATAAAACCGGTATTGTCGAATTTGCGCGCGCCTTGCAAGAATTCAACATTGAAATCCTCGCAACCGGCAAAACCGGGCAGACCTTGAAAGAAGCAGGAGTCCGGGTGGTCGAAGTGAGCGCCTATACCGGTGCGCCCGAAATCTTAGAAGGCAGGGTAAAAACCCTCCATCCCAAAATCTTCGGCGGCATCCTCTCGCTGCGCACAGAACCCGACATTCAGCCGATCGACATTGTCGTCTGCAATCTCTACCCGTTTGAAGCCAATATCAAAAAGGACCTCTCCTTAAGCGAAATGATTGAACTGATTGACATCGGCGGCGTCACCCTGTTACGGGCGGCGGCGAAAAATTATCCCTATGTCGCACCGGTTCCGTCTGCCGAATTCTACCCGATGCTGACCGATGAACTGAAACAGACGGGCGAAATCCTTCCCCATACTCTCGAGCTGTTGGCATTGAAGGCTTTTGAAACGGTCACCTACTACGATGCCGTGATCTATGAATATCTATCGCGCCAATTCAAAAAAGTCGATTTCAGCCATCATCTGGTAAAACCGTATATCAAAGCACTGCCGTTGCGTTACGGCGAAAATCCGCACCAGTCGGCATTTTTCTATTCCGACCCGTTTTCCGAATTAGCCATCGAACAATTGGGCGGAAAAGAACTCTCGTATAATAATATTCTCGATACCGACGCAACCCTCCACCTGATTGCCGAATTTTCCGAACCGGTGTCGGCGATTATCAAACACAATAATCCCTGCGGCGTCGGGCTGGGCGACAATCCGAAACAGGCATTTAGCCGGGCATTCGAGTGCGATTCAAAATCCGCCTTCGGCGGAATCGTCGGCTTCAACCGCCCGGTCGATGAGGCGGTTGCCAAAGACCTCGCACCGATATTCTTAGAGGTAATCGTTGCTCCCGAGTTCACTCCCGAAGCGTTAGCGATACTCAAACAGAAGAAAAACCTGCGGTTGATCCGTTTTTCCGGTCGCCCTGCTCCGATGTCGGTCCGCTCGGCGTTTGCCGGTGTCCTCTGTCAAACCCAGGACATCCTTGAAGAAAAAACCGAAGACTGGGAAGTGGTGAGCGCACGTAAGCCGACGACCGAAGAACTGGAGGGTTTGCGGTTCGCCTGGAAGGTAACCAAGCATGCCAAATCGAACTCGTGCGTCCTGTCGACCAAAAATCAAACCGTCGGTATCGGTGCCGGGCAGATGTCGCGCGTTGATGCGGTCGAACTGGCAATCAAAAAGTCCGAAGGCCGGGCACAGGGTTCGCTGTTAGGCACCGACGGTTTTTTCCCGTTCCGGGATTCGGTCGATATTTCTGCCCAGGCAGGAATTACCGCGCTGGTCGAACCGGGCGGCTCGATTCGCGACCAGGAGGTCATCGACGCCGCCAACGAACACGGCCAGGTTTTGATTTTTACCAAAGTTCGGCACTTCCGGCATTAAGCGTAGCAATATTGTAATGAGGCAACCAGCATCCCATTCCCTCCCAATAAGAATCTTAGCTTTGGAACCATGTGGATTCCAATTCGTGATTTTTTAAGGTTTGACCCTTTTTCTTCCCAACGCCTCCGGTCTCCGCGTGCGAAAAATGGTCATGACCTGCACTCCCCTCACCTCCCAGGGCAGCTTCTTAGTCCAGCCTGATGCTTACGATGACTTCGTTCTACGGATAGACACTCCGACCGATTCTACCCGGGATTTCGGGACAATGCTTGTTCGAAACTGCACCGACACCCTGACCCTTGAGCTTACGATGCACCGCATCGACGCCCTTCACCCATTCAATGACTGCCAGATATTTGCAGCCATCTCGACCGATACGGTTGAAGGCACGGGTCAGCCGCGATTGCCCGAGGACACTTTAACCTATGTTGCACCGGATGCAGCCTGGGAATACTGCCGCTACTTCAAAAAGGTAAACGATTACGGCTACTATGATGCCGACTTAGTGAAGCACTCTAACCCCACGGGAATGGGTGGTATACTACTCTCAACCGGTCTCAACGGCAGGGTGAGAATCCATATCCTCAAATCCCTCTTGGGCAATGCCCGGGATTTACGAATCGCTTATTTCACCTTCAAATCCGGCTATAAAAACCAAAACCCCTTCAAGAACGGCGGCTCTTCTGCCTCGGACGTTACCCCTGGCGGGTCAACCGCTGTCCTTTATGGTGTAGACCATTCCCGTAACGACTATACCGACCCGGAACCCAACGACCCTGACCCGGGCTCTGGTGTCCAGTGCTCGGTCGAGAACACCTATTACTACTACGACGGCATCAACCCAATCGCCGAATACGCCTCCAACGGCCAAATCAAAACCAATTATGTCTATGCCGGAGGATTACATCTTGCAATGATCACCCCGAATCCCGATGAAGCTAAGATGGATACCCTGTTCTACCACTGCGATGCCTTAGGCTCGCCAAGAAAGATGAGCAAGATGAACGGGTCTATCGTCTGGACTCAATGGTATTTCCCGTTCGGGGAACCTTTAAGTTACCAAGGCCAAAACAGCCACAAGTTTACCGGTAAAGAGCTGGATGACGAGAGCGGTCTTTATTACTTCTGCCAGCGGTATTATAATTCCTACATCGGAAGGTTCATTACTTTAGACCCCTTTGGTGGATTCTTGTAAATTCCCCAGAGCCTTCTGAGATACGGATACTGTATGAATAACCCGTTGGTCTTTATTGATCCGTTGGGATTGCAGTGGGGTGGTTTTGAGGCAGTCATATTCCCGGCGATCGAAGTCCGGGATTACCAGAGACGGCTCCATCTCAGCGGTGGGCGCGAGGGAATTTTTGAGCCTTTAGACCTATCATTAATGTTCTCTTCTGAAAACGAACCCGGCTATGACCCCTGGAGTGGTCGCAGTGCCTATTTCGACCCGGCAAAATCTCCAGGTTCCGCAGCCGGGCGCGGCCCTCATGTAGGAAGACCCGGGCCTGCTCTATCCGGAGGCACAGCAGGTGGTCCAATGATAAGAACAGCCCCACCCAATCATACCCATGTTTCAGTTCGCCAACCTCCTCCAGGACTTCAATTATCTCTTGCTACAAGTGGAACACTATTATTTTATTCGTGGGGAGAAAATATTCGTCCAATATTTGGTGCTCAACAGTGGAGTGGCGCTTCTACAGCCCTGATTGGAGCTAGCATTGATCTTATTTTCGGTCAATGTGGAGATGTCTTCAGTGAATATGGGGCTGGCTATGGTAGTCACTTAGGTTTTGGTGCGCTATACGAAGGCAATAGATGGACCGGAATTGCTCTACATATTGGTCTCACCTTTCCTCCGTGGCCTATATGTTACACTTATGGCACATCCAATATAAAATCCTGGCCGTGATAACTTGAACTAATTCCTATGTGTGGAATACTTTGAACAAAAGCTAAAAATGAATCCAAAACCTTCTAATGTTGATAATCAAGCTATTGTTCTCATCAGGCAATTTTTAAACTTGTCGCTCGGTATTTCACTTTATATTGGGGGTATTTCTTTACTCCTTTCTGTGATTTTTGGCGTGGTAGAACATAATGTTCGCTTACTCTATTTAACACCTATATTGATTAGTGGCTTTTTGATAGGAGTAGTTGCAAGCGCCATCAGGCGTTTAGAATTAAGCACAGGATTGGCTCGACTAATCAGGATCCTTAAAGACTCCGAATATGCAGAGCAATGGAGTGTCCACCATAGAGAACCCGATTTTCCTTGGCGGTTTCCGTGGGGAAGTATTCTTTATCCTTACCGAGCCAGACGCTTCACGCGATTTCTGAATTGGTTAATTTTCCATTCTTTTACTATAGGTTCACAGTTTGCATTTTTACTGCTTTTATTAATTTGTGGGGGGTTGTATGGTTCACTGTTTCTTAGACTTGGGTTTTCTCCCATTTCTTTTTTTATCGGGCCTACTGGATTAGGAATTGCTGACTTTCTCTGCTGGCTACTCTGGGGACGGCATAGTGTCAAAGTGCTCGTTAACTCCTGACCAACGGGAAAAATAAACCACCTAGTCATTCAAAGCACTTGCAGTCTCCCAAATAACTCTGAAAACCCACGAGCTGTTTGGTTCAGGGGACACCGTATTTAATTAATTATAGATAATATGAGATTGGCGCTCTACTTCATCCCGCTAACCATACTTGCTTTTGGATTTGAAGGCATGAATTCCTCCATGATGTTCAGGTGCGGGACTCGCAATGACAAATAGGAACAACTCCAGGTATGCTTGACAGAGTGTAGTTCTTTCCTATGATAGGCTATGCGCGGTGTTTTGGTTCTCGACTTCGGTTCCCAGTATACCCAGCTCATCTGCCGTCGCATCCGCGAGCACCAAGTTTTTTCAGAAATACTCTCCTATCGGACCAACGCCGCTGAGCTCAAGAAAAAAAATCCCTACGGCCTGGTCCTGTCCGGCGGACCGGCTTCGGTCTACGAAGACAGACATCTGCCCGACCCGGGGATTTACCGCCTCGGTATTCCTATTCTCGGCATCTGCTATGGCCACCAGCTCATCGGTCACCACTTCGGCGCCAAGGTCAAACGGCGCACCACCCGCGAATACGGTAAGCGGGTTCTTCGCATAGCCCGTCCGACCGGAATATTCAAAGGGTTGAAAAAATCGACCGTCGTCTGGATGAGCCACGGCGACGAGGTCGAGACGCTACCCAGAGGTTTTCATTCGTTAGCCCGAACCGAAACCTGTCCGTATGCTGCCATCACCAACGGCAGGTTCTATGGACTGCAGTTCCATCCCGAGGTCTCCCATACCGAAGCAGGGAAAAAAATCATTAATAATTTTCTATTTACGATCTGCCACGCTCAAAAGAACTGGCGCTTGAGCTCATTTATTAAGCTCAAAGCCGAAGAAATTCGGGCACGGGTAGGAGATAAAAATGTCATCTGCGGTCTTTCCGGCGGTATCGATTCGACGGTCACTGCCCTGTTAGTTGCCAAGGCGGTTCCCGAACAGCTTTTTCCGATTTTCGTCGATAACGGACTGTTACGCGAAGGCGAAAAAGAAGAAATCGTCGGTTTCTTCAAACCGCGGTTACACCTGCGGGTCGCGGAAGGCCGAAAACCGTTCCTCGACCGGCTGGTCGGGGTGCGCGACCCGGAAACAAAACGACACATCATCGGCAGGGTTTTTATCGAACTGTTCGAACGGGAAGCCCGGCGCATCGGCAATGTCAAATTCTTAGCCCAGGGAACCATCTACCCCGATGTCATTGAGAGCGGCGGTGGAATCGGACCCGCCGCCCGTATCAAATCGCACCATAATGTCGGCGGCTTACCCCGGCGGATGCGCTTACAACTGGTCGAACCGTTACGCGAACTTTTCAAAGATGAGGTGCGCAAGATTGCCCGCTACTTGGGTGTCCCGCCGGTTTTACGGTTGCGCCACCCGTTTCCCGGTCCAGGCCTGGCGGTCCGGATCATCGGCTCGGTGACCAAACAACGGCTGGTAATACTGAAGCAAGCCGACCAAATTATCATCGACGAAATAAGAAAATCAGGGTTGGAACCGAAACTCTGGCAGGTCTTTGCCGTCTTGCTGCCGGTGAGAAGCTCGGGGGTGATGGGCGACCAGCGGACATATGAGAACGTCGTCGCTCTGCGCGCGGTCGAATCGCAAGACGGCATGACCGCAGATTGGGCGCGCCTCCCCTATCCGGTGCTCGAGCGGATTGCCAATCGAATCGTCAATGAGGTAGAAAGAATCAACCGGGTTGTCTATGATGTCACTTCGAAGCCGCCTGCAACGATTGAGTGGGAATAAGAAATTCACGATTCTTATTCCGCTCGTCATCGGCTCCGGCTATTTTTTTTGTACATTTTTTGGGTTGTTCTTCTCAACCAGCCGATTCTTTTATCTGTTTATCGTCTTTCCACTCGTCGCCATTTTTCTCCTCTTTAAGAAACCATCACTCCTGACCCTTGCCCTCGGTCTCCTCCTCACCAATTTCTCAATTCAGCTTACCGGTTCAACCGCTTCGTTCCTGTTCTTCTTTTATTATATCCTTATTTTTCTTATCGGTCTTTTATTCCTTAAACAAGATTTTATACTTGCCGCTGCTTTCATTGTCATAACCGAAGCCAGCTCCAATTATTTTCACCACCAAATCTCCAACCTCTTATTATTACTGCCGGTCATAATCTTCGCCGCGCTGGTCGGGTTTTTTCTGTACCGCGAGAGAAATATCCGGAACAATCTGGAGACCAAACTCGCCGGTTTTCTCGCCAAACAGGGACTGGTCCGACCCGGGGAGAACAACCGGCCGATCATCAGCCAACCGCTCACCGCCGTAGCTCCCACCGTCGATATCGAAACCTCGCTCCGTTCGGTCGTCCAAACGGTCAAAGAACTTTTCAACCCTAATTCGGTTGCCGTCTTTTTAAATCGGGGAGAAAATTTCGTCCTGGTCGAAGGCTGGTCATCTGACCCATCGTTCCGCCCCCAAGCCGAAATACATCCCGGACAAGGGTTCATAAGCTGGGTGGGAAAAGAGCGAAAACCGCTGCTCGTCTCCGATTTCGTTCAGGACGCCCGGACGCTCGGTTACTATTCCCAGCCGATTCCTCTTCGGTCGTTTGTGGCGGTGCCAATTCTCTTACACGAAAACCTTTTGGGAGTGATTGCGATCGATTCTAAAACCGATAACCGCTTCGAAAGCGACGCCCGGGATGGACTGCTTGCCCTTGCCCGGATCGTCGCGGTTCTGGTTGATACCCTCCGCGCGTATGAAACCGTCCATCGAGAAGCACTCCGCTTTTCCGCTCTGTCCGAACTTTCCTCGAGCCTCTTAAAAGAGATACAAACCGATGCTGTCTTGGCATCGGCTCTTTCCGTCGTCACCACCCTTTTCAAACCAGACCAGCTGGGGTACGCCCAGATCGACCGAACCACTGGAACCGGAACGGTCCAGGCATACCAGGGGGCGGGAACGATTAAACCAGGCTTGACATTCAACCTCGATGATGGCCTGGTCGGCTGGGTGGCACGGCATAATAAATATCTCATCAACCACAATCTGGGCGAAAAGACCACCTGCCGGCTGGCACCGAATGAACCGAAAACCACGGGCCGTTCTTTTCTCGGGACACCGACCGTTAAAGACGAACGGTGCATTGGCGTGCTTTGGCTTGAAAAAAACGGACTGCCAATTTTTACTGAACAGGATGCAACAATCATGAAACTGGTCGGCTCGCTGCTTTCGGTGGCGTTGATCCGGGCGCAGCTTTATGAACAGATCGCCGATCTGGCAATCCGCGACAGCCTGACCGGGCTCTTTAATCACCGGAAATTCCAGGAGCTATTGGATGAAGAACTGACCCGCTCAAAAGAACTGGTGTTGCTCCTGTTAGACGTCGACCATTTCAAAGAGCTCAACGACCGGTTTGGTCATCCGGCTGGAGATACAGTGCTGGAAAAGCTGGCGAAGGTTCTGGCTTCGCTTCCCGGTTCGATTGCCGCCCGCTACGGCGGTGAAGAATTTGCGATCATTATCCCGAATTCCAACCTTCAACACGGGGTTGAGCACGCCGAAACCGTCCGCCAAACGATTAACCGCCTCTCGTTCCGGTTACAGGAGACCGAGGTGAGAGTAACCGCAAGTATTGGGGTTGCCCATTTTCCTTCCGCCGGACAAAAAAAATGGCAGCTTATCAGCTCTGCCGACCGGGCGCTGTACCAGGCAAAAGCCGAGGGCAGGAACCGGGTGGTGGCGCTGCCCAAAGTATTCACCAATGAACACTGAAAAATTAAAAACACCGATATACACAGATAATACTACTTTATGATTATTGGAACCACAGATACCGGCACCAAGGGGTACCGACACAGATGGACGCAGAAAAAATAACACATCGAGTTTGTCTAAAAACGTAATTGCGAGGAGTCCCGCACTTTCTATGATTTTCGGTTAAGCCAAACTATGCAAGCTAAATTCAAAAGTACGGGACGACGAAGCAATCTCATGAAAATTGTTGAAAATACTAAGGTTCCCACGCTCCTGGAGTTTACCCTGAACGAAAAGAAGAGATTCCTCGCTCCGCTCGGAATGACAGCGCCTCGAAACGAGGCGAAAGTGAAGGAGTCGCTCGCAATGACAGAACAAGACTTTTTGGACAAGCCCCATCACCTATTATTCGTGTCTATTCGTGGCACGTCTCCTTTGGAGGCGAATTCGTGGTTACAGTATAATCTTTCATGAAAGAATTCACCCTCCGGGCATTGGTCCTGGGAATCATTTTAGCCATTGTCTTCTGCGCTGCCAATGCCTATATCGGATTGAAAGCGGGGATGACGGTCTCGGCATCGATCCCGGCAGCAGTTATGTCGATGGCGATTTTACGCGGGGTATTCAAGCGCGGAACCATTCTCGAAAATAATATTGTCCAGACCATCGCTTCGACCGGCGAATCGTTGGCGGGCGGTATTGTCTTCACCATGCCCGCGCTGGTGATGACCGGGATCTGGGCAGGTTTTCCCTACGGGACGGTAACCCTGGTCGGCCTGCTGGGCGGCTTTTTAGGCGTGCTGTTCATGATACCGCTGCGCAAAGTTTTAATCACCGAAAAACGGGAATTGGTTTATCCGGAAGGAGTCGCCTGTTCGGAAGTTCTAAAAACCGGCGAAAGTGGAACCGGTATTCGCTACATTATTTACGGGCTCGCGGTCGGATTTCTGTTTAAATTCCTCTCCAAAGGATTTTTAATCGTTAAAGACAAGATCGAATGGGCATGGACTCTCGGCAAATCGATTTTTTATTTCGGTTCGGAACTGTCGGTCGCTTTGTTGGGAGTCGGTTATATCGTCGGGCCCAATATCGCTCTCCTCGTTTTCCTGGGCGGTTTCGGAGCGTGGGCAATCGGCTTGCCGATTTTGAGCCACTTTTCGGGATTGCCGATTACCGACCCGTTAACCACGGGCTGGGAGCTCTGGTCGACCAAAATCCGCTATATCGGTATCGGAGCGATGGTCGTGGGTGGATTGTGGTCGATCGTCAAGGTCTGGGGCGGGGCAATGAAAAGCATCCGCGATATGCGGCGCAGCTATCAGCCGATTCGGACCGAGCAGGATATGTCATCCAAGCAGATCGCCATCGGCTTGGTTTTGGTGGTAATTCCCATTTTTATATTATACGCCTATCTTACCCATTCGGTTGCCATCGGTATCGCGATGGGTATAACGATGGTGATAGCCGGTTTCTTCTTTGCCGCAGTCTCGAGTTATATCGTCGGTTTAGTGGGCAGTTCCAACAATCCGGTATCCGGGATGACGATCTGCACGATCCTTTTTACCGCCGGGTTGATGCTCATCTTGGGTTTGACTGGGAAAAATGGCATCCTCGCAACCTTGGGAGTTGCGGGTGTGGTCTGCTGTGCAGCCTGCACCGCCAGCGACATCTCCCAGGATTTGAAGACCGGCTACCTGGTCGGTTCGACCCCCAAACTTCAGCAGTGGGCACAAATCATCAGCGTCGTGCCGCCGGCTTTACTCCTGGCGCCGATATTGACCGTCCTGCACCGCTCCTACGGCATTGGCACCGGCCTATCCGCACCCCAGGCTTCACTGTTCGCTGGCATTGTCCAGGGAATTTTTATCCACAAGACGCTGCCCTGGCTTATGATTGGTTTCGGGCTAATCATTGGCGTCGCTATAATCGTTATCGATGAGCTCTTGAAGCGGCGCAAAGCCCGTTTCCGCCTCCATGTGATGCCGGTCGCGGTCGGCATCTATCTCCCGGTCGCGGTATCGGTGCCAATAATGATTGGCGGTCTGATTCAGCTCATTGTCAAAAATCGAGGGTTGAAGACGGGAACGCTCTTCAGCTCCGGGCTCATTGCCGGCGAAGCGTTTATCGGCATAGTCGTTGCCATTTTGATCTTTGTCGGCATCAAATTACCGCTAAAAATCACAGAAAACAACATCCTTTCTGCCTTTGCCTTTCTGGTAATGGCCGGGTTGTTAGTTATAGTATCACTTTTATCCACAAAAAAAGCGAATTGATCCGGGTACGGTCTTTGCGAGCACCCGTAGGGTGCGTGGCAATCTCATCCCTTCCGTTATGATTGGGATTGCTTCGCCCACCAAGAATCGCGGCGGGCTCGCAATGACACTTCCATCAAATAATAAAATATAGGTCATTAATATAATATCAATATTCGTTCCGCTGTTGACAAAAAATAAATTCTCACCTAAAGTAGAAAAACCGAGAAGGTTATGATACGCATATCCCTTTTATTTTTCCTTCCATGTCTTTTATGGAGCGAGTGGGGGGAACCGGTGAAATTGCCACCCCAGATAAACGATATCCCTAACGCAATTGATATTTATCACGCACGGATATCACCCGCTGGCAATCAGCTCTATTTTACCAATTTCGACGGCTATCATAACGACGACATCTGGGTTGTCCGCTGGAATGGTGCTGATTGGGATTCGGTGACAAGGCTTGGGGAACAGATTAACGACAATGCACGAAACCTCTCTCCTTCGGTTACAGAGGACGGCAAGAAATTGTATTTTGTTTCCTATGGGAGAACTGGAGGTTATGGGGCTTACGATGTCTGGTTTTCAGAATGGGACTCGGTAGCCAATGACTGGGGTGAACC
>CAYHGV010000063.1:0-17932 GCA_964356135.1 uncultured bacterium | reverse complement strand
AAATGATGGTAGTGGTTTCGCATAGTCCCTCAGTATAGCACATTCTTTCACGCCCTTCCAAGTGTTGCACTTCATCATTGAACTCGCGAATCCGTTGTAAAGTTTCTTGCTCTGTATCCTCAGTAGTAATTTTTCATCTGTGTTTATCCGTGTCGGCACCGTTCGGTACCCTTGGTGTCGCGGTACCGCAATCTGTGGTTAAATTCTTTGTGGTATAATTTCCTAACTTAAATGTTTTTTCTGTGTCCTCCGTGTCTTCCGTGGTTACGTTTTTCTGTTTTTATCCGTGTTTTTTTCTTTGTGCTCTTTGTGACCTTTGGTGGTTTTGAGGAGTCTTTTGGAAGACAGTTAAGGGGGAAAATTCCAATTGGAATTTTCCCCTTGATTGAAATTTTCCAATCGACTCCTCTTTTACTTCTCCGGTTTTGTCCAGCGGTAGGGGAGGTAGCGCGGGTTCCACATCGCATTATTGATGATCGTTTTCAATCGTTCGTCGGGAGCGCTGATGCCCAATCCGGAATCGCGCGCTTCTTTTGCCACGGCGAAGGCAACAACCTCGGAAACTTTCCGTATGTCTTTGATGTCAGGCAGGAGCTTACCTTTTTTTGCGTCGTCGGGTGACACCATCGAGGCGAGGGCTTTGGATGCGGCGACGAACATTTTGTTCGTTATCTTCTGGGTCATCGAAATAATTGCACCGAGGCCGACGCCGGGGAAGATATACATATTGTTGCACTGGGGTACCTTCCGTTCTTCACCGTTGATTGTAACCGGTGGAAACGGGCTGCCGGTAGCGATCAGACACCTACCGTGGGTGATGTTGAGTGCGTCTTCGGGTTTGCATTCGCTTTTGGATGTTGGATTGGAAAGGGCGAGAATCAACGGCAGCGGGGTGTTTTCCGCCATCCGGGCTACGATTTCGTTGGTGAAAGCTCCGCCCTGACCGGAGACGCCGATGAGAACGGTGGCTGTAGAATTTTTAACCGTATCGAAAAGACCAGTGAACCCTTCTTTCTGGAGGGTCCAGCCAGCGACGGTATCCCGCTTTCGAACGAACGGCTGCTGGTATTGGTCGGCAGCCATACCTTCGAGGAGGAGCCCGTCTTTGTCGACCGGATAGATTCGCTCTTTCGCCTCCTGGGCGGTCAGACCTTCTTCGATGAGAGCGCTGTGGAGCGCGGAGGTGATACCAAACCCGGCTTGACCGAAACCGAAGATGACATAGCGCTGGTCACGGAGTTTTTCCCCTTTAACCGATAGTGCCGAATAGAGATTGGTGAGGGCGACCGCACCGGTTCCCTGGATGTCATCATTGAACGAGCAGATCCGCTCCCGGTATTTTTCGAGCAGGCGGAGGGCGTTATTTTTTCCGAAATCCTCCCACTGGAGCAACGCGTGGGGGAAAAAGCGGCGGACACCCCGGACGAATTCTTCAATCACCGCATCGTAGGCTTCGCCGGTGAGCCGGTGCTGTTTTAATCCCAAGTAGAGCGGGTCCTTGAGCGCAGCTTCATTGTTGGTGCCGACATCGAGGGTGATCGGCAAGCAGAGGGCAGGATGAATGCCGGCACCGACGACATAGAGGCTTGTCTTGCCGACCGGAATCGCCATGCCGCCCACTCCCTGGTCGCCGAGCCCCAGAATTCGCTCGCCGTCGGTGACGACGATGAGGGCGACATTGGAAAAGGGGGCATTGGCGAGGATGCTGTCGATCTGGGAAATCTTACCGGCTGAGACATAGAGGCCGCGTGAGCGGCGGAAGATGTGGCTGAAGGTTTTCGACGCTTCGCCGACGGTGGGGGTATAGACGATCGGCAGCATCTCTTCTAAGTTATCAAGGAGAACGCGATAAAAGAGGGTTTCGTTCCGGTCCTCGAGACTGAGCAGGTAGATGTATTTCTCGATCGGTTCCGGTTTACGGGTAAAACTCTCATAGACTCGACTGGCTTGAATATCGAGGGTCGCAACCTGCTCGGGGAGAATCCCCCAGAGGTCGAGGTTTTCCCGTTCGGCTTCGGTAAAGGCGGTTCCTTTGTTGTAAATCGGATGCTCGGTCAGGTCGTGTCCTTTGAACGGAACTTCGATGTATTTTTCACCGCTCAACGGGTCGAATTCAATCGTAAATTTCATATACACCTCCATACTGCGCAATTAGTTTTATTCTCATTGCTGAGAGGATAATTATTTATGCCCGGGTTGTCAACTGTTCCCCTCTTAATTAAGCATTGATGTAAACTGAGGGAGACAGAGGTAAACAGAGGGAATACAGGGGTAGACAGAATAAGGTTAAACCTTTAGTCTCAGTTTTTTCTGTCTTCATCAATGCAAAATTAATCATTTTTCGTAGCATCTTTTGGATTTCCTCATTCTTGACAAATCTCCGCCTTTTTCTATGCTCTCGTATGGCTCATGAGAAATTGCCGTTTTACCGCAATTTAGCGATTACGACCGTGCTCGCGCTGGCGTTGGACCAGTTGACCAAACTCTGGGTTGTATCCGCTCTTGCCCCGTACGAGACAAAACGTTTGATCGGCGACCTGTTATGGGTAACCTTGACCTATAATAAGCGGGGGATCTTTGGTCTGCCTTTGGGTTCGGGGATCACCTACTATGTCCTGCCGCTGGTCGGTATTGCCCTGGTTCTCTTCTATGCCACCCGAAGCAAAGGAACCCTTTTGTCGGTATCGTTCGGGCTGATTCTGGCGGGCGCAATCGGGAATGTCCTCGACCGGATACGGCTGGGCAAAGTGATCGATTTCATCAATATGGGCATCAACCAAAATGTCCGCTGGTTTATTTACAATTTCGCCGATTTTTTTCTGATTGCAGGGATCGTGCTTTTATTAATTAAGGAATCGAAAAAGGAAAAGGAGAAACGGGATGAAAAAGATATACCTTGATTATAATTCGACGACACCGGTTGACGAGCGGGTGGTTGAAGCAATGGTCAGCTATTTAAAGGAAAACTTCGGCAATCCGGCCAATATTCATCAGTTCGGTCAGGAAGCGAAAAAGGCGATGGAAATCGCCCGCGAGCAGGTTGCCCGTTTCATCGGTGCCGAGCCGGAAGAGATTTTTTTCACCTCCGGCGGCACCGAAGCGAATAACTGGGCGTTGAAAGGCGTTACGGCGGCTCGGCGTGATGTCGGCCGACACCTGATCACAAGCCCAATTGAGCACTCGAGCGTGTTCGAAACCGCCCGTGAGCTCGAACACGAAGGGGTAAAAGTAGACTACGCATCGGTCGATGAATACGGTATGGTTGATTTGAATTTTATCAAAGCAACAATCAATGATCGGACCGTCCTCGTTTCGATCATGCATGCCAATAACGAAGTGGGGACGATTCAACCGATTGAAGAAATTGTCCAAATCGCAAAAAAATATCATGCCGTGTGCCATACGGATGCGGTGGCTTCGGCGGGCAAACTGCCGGTGAAGGTCACGGCTTTTGGGGTTGACCTTTTAACGATTTCGAGCCATAAGCTCCACGGACCGAAAGGGGTGGGCGCTCTGTATGTTAAAAAAGGAACAACGATTGCGCCGATTTTACACGGCGGGCACCACGAAAAGAGTATGCGCGCCGGCACCGAGAATCTGTCGGGAATCGTCGGATTCGGTGTGGCGTGCGAGCTCCTGAATAGTAGCTGGCAGCTCGAAGCGGAGGAGATACGGAAGAAGCGCGATTATTTAGAGCAAAAGATACTTGAGCGGATACCGGCGGTGAGGATAAACGGCCATCCCGAGAAGCGGTTGCCCAATACCGTAAATATTTCGTTCGGTTATGTCGAGGGTGAATCGCTCCTCTTGGCACTCGACCTGGACGGGATTGCGGTTTCCTCCGGTTCGGCCTGCTCGTCGGGGGCAGCCGAGGCTTCGCATGTCCTCCGGGCGATGAAGGTGCCGAACGAGTTTATCAATTCGCCTCTGCGTTTTTCGCTCGGTCGGGAAAATACAAAGGAAGAGCTCGACTTTGTCGTAGATTGTTTGGTGAAAACCACCGAGCGGTTACGAAAGCTCTCACCGGTGTGGAAGGGGAATGCGGTACACCACTAAGGTCATCGAGCATTTTACCAATCCGAGAAATGTCGGGGAGCTTGAAAATCCGGACGGCCGGGGCGAGGTTGGAAGTCCGGTGTGCGGTGACATGATGCGGGTTACGATCCAGGTAACCGATTCGAGAATTACCGATATAAAATATAAGACTTTTGGCTGTGCGGCAGCCATTGCCTCGGGTTCGATCATGACCGAGATGGTCAAGGGAAAAAAGATTGAAGAGGTGAATGAACTGACCAACCAGGAGGTTGCCCTTGCCCTGGATGGACTACCGCCGATAAAAATGCACTGCTCGAACCTTGCGGCTGATGTCCTCAAGGTTGCGATTGAAGATTACCTAAGCAAAAAATAGTTGGCACAGAAAGTTTATCTAAAAAGGTAAAAATTATCACGAAAGCACGAAAGGACGAAATCACGAAATTTACTATTCCCTTTGGTCGCAGAAATTAAGGAATTTCGTGCTTTTAATATTTCTGGTCGTTGATGTCCCTTCGCTCCACCTATGCTTCGCATTTGGTGATCAGTTTCCGGTGTTCGGACATGCACCATAGTTTTTTTGGGTTAGCCAGCTTCGCCGAACGGCTTGCCCGGACCAAGAGCAGGCGTGAGCTTGCCCGGTTGGTGGGCGAATTTCTAAAAAATCTTGACTCTTCTCTTATTCCGATAGCGGCCAATTTTATCGTCGGACGGGTTTTCCCTGAATGGGATGGGCGCAGCCTGGGCCTGTCCTGGGCAGCGGTCTTTAAGGTGGTTTCGGAATTGGTATCGAAAGACAATCGGTTGGTCGGCGGAGCGGCTGATGCGAGCGCATTTTATGCGGGCGCATCCAATGGAGGTAAATTGGATAAAGGTGCATTGGATGCAGGCGCGTCGGATAAAGGAATATTAGATGCGGGCGAGGCGGTTGAAAGGATTATGGGGTCGTTACCGGTTAAAAAACCGGCGCTTGAGCTGGGCGAAGTCTATCGGTATTTCGAGGAAATCGCCGGCTATAAAAAAATCGGGGCAAGAAAGAAAAAAGAGGGGTTACTCAAAGAACTGCTGAGCCGGGCGACGCCGGTGGAGGCGAAGTTCATTTCCAAAATTGTGATCGGCGAGATGCGGCACGGGGTGAACGAAGGGGTTGTGGCGGATGCGGTTGCCAGGGCAAGTGGGATTGAGCTTAAAGCAATTCAGCGTGCCCAAATGCTCGGCGGCGATTTGGGCAGGGTCGCTCAAAGTGCGCTCACGAATGGGGAGGTGACGAGCATTCAGGTGGTGCTCTTCCGGCCCTTAAAACCGATGCTCGCCCAAACCGCGAAAAACATCGGCGATGCGTTTCGGGAATTGAATCAACATTTAGCGCTTGAATATAAATACGATGGGGCGCGGCTGCAGATACACAAAGTCGGCAACGAGGTAAAAATTTTCTCCCGGCGTTTGACCGACCTGACCGGGGCTTTCCCGGAAATCGCAACCCAAGTCCAGGGCATTACTGCAGTGCAAGCGATTCTCGAAGGCGAGGTGATTGGTGTCGATCGAAACGATCGACCTCTGCCGTTTCAGCATATCATGCGGCGTTTGACCAGGGTCAAAGAAGTCGAGAAGATGATTGAGGCGGTTCCGGCCCGTTTTTTTCTTTTCGACTGCCTGTTCCTGAATGGCGATCTGCTGATTGATCTCTGCTACGAAGAACGGTGGCAGCGTTTGGAAAAAATAAAAGGTTCGCTGCTATTAGCAGAGAGGATTATCCCCGAAACGGAGGATGCTGGTGAGCGGTTTTTGGAGCGGGCGCTCTCTACCGGGCATGAAGGGGTTATGGCAAAGGCGTTATCGAGCCCGTATACCCCGGGGGTGCGGGGGAAGTTCTGGCTGAAAATCAAGCCGGCGGTTACCCTCGACCTGGTGATTGTTGCTGCGGATTGGGGTTATGGCCGCCGCCACGCTTGGCTCTCGAACTATCACCTCGCAGCCTGGGACGAGGAGCGCAAAGAATTTGCGGTCGTGGGAAAGACATTTAAGGGCTTGACAGATGCTGAGTTCTCGCGTATGACTAAAGCGTTGCTAAACTTAAAAATCAACGAAAAGCGGGGAACGATTTCGGTCGAGCCGAGACAGGTGGTGGAGGTTGCGTTCAATGAGATTCAAGCGAGCTCTCACTACCGGTCTGGAATGGCGCTCCGGTTCGCACGGATTACGAGAATCCGGGACGACAAATCTCCGGGTGATTGTGCGACGATTCAGGAATTGAAGAGTATCTACGAACACCAATTTGTTGCGAAAGGTAAAATGACAGGCAAATGAGAAAGAGGAATTATATTATCACGAAAGGATTAAAAGCACGAAAGCACGAAATGGCCATAGTACCCGATGATTTTTCCAACGTCGTGATAAACTTACCACTAATTAAATATTTTTTCGTGTTTTCGAGAATTTCTGAGTTTCGTGATAACAGGATAAAAAAACCACTACGAGGTAAATTCTAATGCCGAAGTCCAGACTTGTTATTGATATTGAGACCGTGGGATTATCCGACGATGAGGTCAATCCCACTATTTTGGCTTACCATCAAGAGCGCTGGAATAAGAAACAGGATGTTGATGTTGAGCTGGAGAAGGCGATCAGCTGGACTTTGGGAAAAATTATCTGTATCTCAACCGGGCGGGCTACCGATAAACTGGAATTGAACCGGCAGAGCTTTGTCGGGCCGGAGGAGAGAGCGATCCTCGTCGACTTTTGGAAATACGCGGGCGGCATTACGACTTCATCCTGGGAGATTCAGTTCATCGGATTTAATTCGCTTTCGTTCGATTTTCCCTTTATCCGCGGCCGGTCAGCGATCGTGGGCGTTAAACCGACGATGGAGCTGCCGCTGCGCCGCTACGACCCGGAGCATCACTACGATGTGCGGATGATGCTGACCAACTGGGGTGAGCGCGGGCTCGGCAATCTGTCCTATTGGGGAGAGGCGTTTGGGTTACGCTACGACCCGGCAGTCTGCTCAAGCGACGAGGTGGGCGAGAAATTCCGGCAGAACGATTTAGAGGCGATTCGCCGACACTGCGAAGAAGATGTCAGAATTACCTGGGAACTCTATAAAAAATTAAATTTTCTGTGAAAGGAGTGGATATGGCTTTTGATGTGAAACAATTTATCGAGACAAAAACTGCTGAAATTAAGAACCGGGTCGGTGACGGTGTGGCAATTTGTGCTACTTCGGGCGGGGTCGATTCGATGGCTTGCGCCGTTCTGGGTAATAGAGCTTTAAGAGAGCGCTTGATTGCAGTTTTTATTGATGATGGATTGATGCGCCAGGACGAGCCGGCGGAGGTTACGAATCTACTTCGGGGACTGGGAATCGAAACCCGGCTGGTGGACGTGAAAGATGAGTTTTTTGCAGTTCTGAAAGGTAAGCAGGACCCGGAGGAGAAACGGAAGGCATTCCGGGATACATTCTATACGGTGCTGGGCAGGACGGTTAAGGAAAGCAAAGCAAATTTTCTTATCCAGGGAACGATTGCGGCGGATGTGGTTGAGACCAAAGGCGGAATTAAAACCCAGCATAATGTCCTGGAGCAGATTGGGATTGACCCCACGACCTACGGACTTGTGATCCTTGAGCCGTTAAAGGAAATCTATAAACCGGACGTGAGGGAAGTGGCGAAGGCATTGGGGCTGACGGAATCGGTCTATAAGCGGATGCCGTTTCCCGGACCGGGTTTAGCCACCCGGGTGCTGGGCGAGGTTACTACCGAACGGGTCGCGGTGCTCCGGAAAGCAACAAGTATAGTGGAAGAAGAAATTAAGAATCTCCAGCCGTTTCAGGCATTTGCGGTACTCATGAACGATAGGGCGACGGGCGTGGTCGAAGGGAAGAGAAAATTCGGCGAGATTGTTGTCGTGCGCAGCGTTGAATCGTCGAATGCGATTACCGCCGAGATAACGAAAATCCCATGGGTGGTGCTCGATACGATTCGCGAGCGGATCACGAAGGAGATACCGGCGGTGACGAAAGTGCTCTACGACATCACCCCGAAGCCGCCGTCAACGATCGAATATATATGATCAATCAATGCAAAATGTAAAATGCAAAATTACAACTTACAATATAAAGCTAACACTAATTTTTCCACAAATTTGCACTTTGCATTTTTCACGGTCATGAAATGAATTATATCCACTACTCACTGATTGCGCTCGTCGGCTGGGGATTGTGGGGGTTCGGGGCGAAGCTTCTCACCCGGCATCTGCCCGCCTACAGCAATGTTTTTTTCACCTCGGTCGCGTCGATCGTCTTTTTAGCCGGATTCGTGACCGTCAGCAAAGCCGTGGTCTGGAACCGGTACGTGTTCTATACCATCCCGATCGCGATTGTTTCCACCATTGCCCTGGTCGCTTTTTATCGCGCGCTCGAGACCGGGCCGGCGTCGACCGTTATTCCGATCACCGGACTGTACATCGTCATACCGGCGATTTTAGGATTTATTTTTTTGCATGAACGGCTGACCTGGACAAAACTGGCGGGATTCATTCTGGCAATCATTTCAATAATTCTTTTGTCAAAGTAGGTTGTTCGAATGAAGCGAATGAAGAAGAATTGTTCTTCCATATTGTGGGAGCGGGCTTCAGCCCGCGAAATCAAGCCCAGAAGGGCTTTCCCACAGACCCTATCGATTAGATGGCAGCTATAAAATCTGCAAAAGGTTCACACCTTCTGAGGAGAGGAAGATATTCCAAGCCGGGTTATTACTATTTTATTACAACTGCAACTTACCAAAAGAGAAGAATTTTTATTGAACCTGTTTTCTTTGAAATTATTTATAATTCCCTTAAATGGCTTGAGAAAGAAGGAAGGTTGGAATTATACTTTTTGATTGCGATGCCAGACCATCTTCATTTAGTTTTTAAACTGGAACAAGGAGAAACACTTTCCGGGGTGATGGGGAGTTTTAAAGGATATACGGGAAAGAGAATTAAGCAGATTCTGGAAGGAAATACGCCGGTCTGGCAAAGTCAGTATTACGATCACCTGATAAGAAAGGATGAAGATTATTTTGAAATTATGAGATATTGCTGGTATAATCCGGTAAGGGCTGGAATAGTTGATGAACCCAAAGACTATAAGTTTTGGTGGTGCAGTTTTGAACTATAATCAGGCTCTCGAGTGGTTGGAGACTTGAGAGCACTATTCGAGCCCGGTAGGGCTCGCCCACACTCAGACTATTCAAGGAGGTAAAATGGTAATTTTTCTTTTGTTGTTGTCCTTAGTAAATTCCAGCACTGCCGAGCAAAACTTCCTGCCCAGCATCGAAGATACGATTTTCATTAAGCAGTGGTTTGTGGTTGGTCCTTTTTCAATCGGTGCCCGGGAAGGGGCGATCGATTATCTTATCGAACACGGGGGAGAGGACAGCATCGTGCCGGTGGAAGGACTGAAGCACTCAACAACGATGGTCGAGGGTGGTTCGGTCGCATGGAAAAAGATAACCTCGGAGAAAGGAATCGTCGAAATAAAATATGAGAATGTGAGCTGGGATACGCTTCAGAGTATTTACGGCACAGCCGGGGTTTTGTGTGCGGGCTATGCCTATGCCGAGTTCGAACACGAAGGCGAGGGACGCGCGTTAGCCGTCGCGGAAGGTATCGGTGGGTTTCGATTGAACGGCAGGAGCTGGCCCGGAGATGTCTACGGTCATGGGTTTGTCCGGGTGCCGGTGCCGGTTAAAAACGGAAAAAATAAAATTCTCATCAAAGATTCGGGCTACGGTGACAGCAAATTTACTTTCATGCTCATTCCGGTGAAGGCACCGGTTATGGTGATTGGCAGGGATGTTACGGTGCCGGACATCATTCTGGGAAAGCCTTTGAAATCGGCGATTGGAATTCCGATAGTTAACACGACCGGAAAAAGGCTTAGGGGTATTACGGTTACGTTCGGGGACGATGCCATTTTTAAAAAGTCAGAGACCGTCCTTTCGGATTTAGCCGCCTACTCATTTATCAAGATTCCTCTCACGGTCGAGCTCGCAGTGCCGGTCAGCCAAAAGCCGGCAGGCGATACGATTGTTGTGCCGGTAACGGTCAAGAGGGGTGAAGAGCGGTATTCCGAGCCGGTAAAATTCCGGGTGCGGGAAAATGGGGCGTCGTACAAGACTACGTTCGTATCTTCGATTGATAGTTCGGTCCAGTATTTTGGGGTTTTGCCGCCCAAGGGTTATGATTCAACGAAAACCTACTGTTTGATTCTCACCCTCCACGGCGCGGGCGTCGATGCTGCCGGGCAGGTCGATGCTTATTCTCAAAAAGACTGGGCATTTGTGGTCGCGCCGACCAACCGACGGCCGTTCGGTTTTGACTGGCAGGATTGGGGCAGGCTCGATGGGCTCGAGGTTTTGAACCAGATGACAAAGAGCCATAAGATTAACGAGAATAGGATTTATCTCACCGGACATTCGATGGGAGGTCACGGCACCTGGTACGTGGGGCTTCATCATCCCGACCGTTTTGCGGCTCTGGCGCCCAGCGCCGGCTGGTCGAGTTTTAAGCTCTATGTTCCCTGGTCGTTGCAGAAATCAGAACTCTATACCCCGCCCGAGATTCTTGCCTATCGGGACCGGGCGCTGCGCGAAGACCAGCTGCCGCTCTTTGTCGAGAATGCGTTCAATCTTCCCGTTTTTATAATGCACGGCAGCGCGGACGACAATGTTCCACCGGTTCACGGCAGGTTGTTTGCCGAGCTTTTGAAAAAATTGCATTACGAGGTAACCTATAAAGAGGTAGCGGGGAAAGGTCACTGGTGGACGGAAGAGGGGATAGAGGGTGCAGCGTGCGTCAATCATCCCGAGCTGATCGGATTTTTGGAAGAGCACACCCGCAATCCCTATCCCCGACAGCTTTTGTTTAAAACGACGGACCTCGGGTTGAACAACCGGAACTACTGGGTAGAAATTCTCGAACAGCAGGAACCGTTTGAGGAATCCGCGGTTCGGGCATCGGTCGGGGATAAGGGGATAACGCTCTTTACCCGCAATATTTCCTATTTAAAGCTCAACCTTACGCCCGAGCTTTGCGCTTATGGGAAAATTACATTAACGATCAATGGCCAGAGGCTTGATTATAATTTCCAGAACGCCCGGGCAGTATATCTGCATCTGGTCAAAGGTAGATTCAATCTGGGCGAGAAACGGATACGGGGTTTGAGGAAAACTCCGGAATCGTTCGGGCCGATGAAGCAGGCGTATTTTTCGCCGTTTATACTCGTCTATGGCACCCGGGGTGATTCTTTAGAAACCGAAGCCAATCTCCATAAAGCACGGATGCAGGCGTTCAGCTGGTGGAGAGTTGGTAACGGCTATGTCCGGGTTTTGCCCGATAGCGAGGTTACCGCCGAGATTATTAAGAGCTACAACCTGATTCTCCTGGGCGGACCCGGGACCAACTCTTTTACTCAAAGGATCAACAAGAGTTTACCGATTGTTATCAAGCAAGGTAGCATCTCGGTTGGTAAAGCGCAGCTTGTGGGTGAAGGTCTTTCAGTTCAGTTCGTTTATCCCAATCCATTAAATCGCAGTAAATTTGTCCTAATCTATGGGGGAAGCGATTCTTTGGGCGAGAGGCTGTCGGGATATTTCGGTATCCTTTACTCCGGAGCAGGTTTGCCCGATTTTATTGTTTATGATGCGAGCGTTAAGACTAAAGTCTGGGGCGGGGTCAAGGCGTGCGGCTTTTTTGATAATGCCTGGCAAGTTCAAGATAAGCTGATGGCGATAGTCCGTTAAAACCCAGAGTCTTTGGAATAAAAGAGTTTTTTGATTAACCGAAGGTATCCGTTGTCATTGCGTTATGCGGCGCGTCCAAATTAGAGTATGGACGCGACACAGGTGAACAGGAAACCACGACCCCTTCGCTTTCGCATTACATCGCCCGCTGTGATACGGGTCGAATCCGCAATGATTTTTTAGACAGACTCTCCGGTTTCTATTGTATTACTACGATTTTCTTTGTTATCGAAGAGGTCTTTGTATCTAACCGGAGGAAGTAGATACCGGCATCAACCGTTCTGCCATTATCTCCTTTCCTATCCCAGGTTAATTTTTCCTTTCCCGGACCTTTAAGCCCGGTGGCGAGAGTGCGAACCAGCCGACCATTGACGTCATAGATGCATAGACTCATCGGGCATAATTCCGATAACTGGTAGAAGATTTCGAGCCCAGCATTTACCGGATTAGAGCTATGCAGGGATAGACCGTTAACCATAATGGGAGCAGGGATCTCGGCAACGGTGGCAGTAGGGGTGACAATCTTTTTAAGCGTATCGTTAGAGATGTCCTGGTCATCGTCGAGCGCGGTAAAGAAGGCGACCTGATAGGGTGTTCCAGAGCCGCCTACTGACCACGGTGTAAAGTTAACCGTGAGGGTATCGAAGGGAGGGAGATAATCGACACGCACGGTATCGGCGTAAACTTGGGTGTCGGTAGAATCGATCCGGCAGACTACGAGAAAGTCTTCGGCATCACTGAGCGGGCTGAAGTTTTTGATTGCTGCCTTCGGCACTACGATGCTCTGGGCGGTGATAGTGTCGGCTGGGGCTATGATTGACACTAACCCGATGTCAGAATAACCATACGAGAACGAGACATCGTATAGTAAAGGAGTATACTGGGGGTCGGTGGTTTTCAGAATTACTTTATACTGGATGTAGCGGTAGTAGTCATAGATATAATTACTCAAGTCAGTGCCGGTCTGGATGATCGGTGAACTCCATTCTCGCATATCGGTAGGGCTATATCCCCCCCGAACCTGGAATTCAACTGAGGTGCCAGGTGGGGTAGTTGCGTTCCAGGCAATCACAGACCATTTGGCTTCGATATCAATATCGATGATAGATGAGACGAGCTCGCCAGGAGAATAGAACCCTTCGATCATATCCCACCAGTCAACCGAACCAGTATTGGATGCATCGCTCACGATGTCAATAAAACCATCCCGGTCGATATCGCCGATCCAGACCGCATACGCTCCGTTGTATCCCGGGGCAAAGGTATGGCGGATGAAGTTTTGATTGCCCGTATTCTCCCACCAATCAAGTCCGTTACCACCGTGATCCGCCATTACGATATCGATGTTGCCGTCGACATTTAAATCTACTCCGGTAACTCCGTTTCCAACATATGCCGCCGAACTTATACCCGGGGCATAATTGTTCTTTATCGTATGCTGAGTGAAAACGGCATTATCGTTCTCCCACCAATCCAGTTGGTTATTCGTGCTCTGCCGGGCAGTCGATGCGATAATATCGAGGTCGTCATCTTTATCCATGTCAATAACCCATTGGAAATAGGAATAATAGCCATTTGCCAAGTTAGTTTTGGTGAACGATAGCGGCAACCCACCATTATTGAACCAGAGATCAAAACCACCCGGTCCAGACGGATTGCTGCAAATAAAGTCCGGATAACCGTTGTCATTAAAATCTCCCACCGGTTGATAGCCTGAAAGTGAACCGTTGTTATAAGAGGTTAATATTTGATGTTGGGTGAAATTCATGTGACCATCATTTTCCCACCAGGAGAGGGGGGTATTGGCATCCCAGGCACTTGCCACCAGGTCGAGGTCTCCGTCCGAATCAAAATCGGCCACCCCCACACCGTCAGCCTGATACTGATACCCTATTTTATGATTGGTAAAATGGCCGGTTCCGTCGTTCTCCCACCAATAAATGCAGTTATCCCCGTCGTAGTCGCCAATGATATCAACATCGCCATCCTGGTCAAGATCAGCGGTGTTGAATTCGTACGAGCCCCAAGGAACTCTGGGGTTATCCGCCGGATGGGAAAAATTCCCCGAGCCGTCATTGATAAATACATGGATACCACTGCCGTGAGATAACACTATGACATCGAGGTCTCCGTCTTTCTCTACATCGCCGACATGGATATCCCTGACCGTTGGGAGGTCGCCGATATGGTGTTTGATTGGGGATGGCGAGACATCAGCCGCCAGCGATATTCTGCCCCACTCATAGAGATAATTTATGTTGGTTGAAGAATTAAACTTGGTTCCCCAGTCGGTTACCGGTCCGATCATGCCGTATCCTTCATGCCAGTCGGTCTGGAAAACCTCCTGCATCGCCTCGGTTACCTCTATCATCAGGCAGAGGCTGATCATAGTTACCACCTTAGAAAACATAGCTCCTCCTTTTCAGTCGTCATTTATCTCTCTCTTTCCTCAGTCAAAAGCCGACTATCGCAAGCCGACCTTCAACCCTCTTAGTTCGCTAAAATATAAGGTATTTTAAGGATTTGTCAAGGTTTTTTTGGAGAGAGAGCCCTAAAAAAATAACCAGCGAGGGTACAGAGAAAGGTAGTTGAAGCCACAAATGATCATTAAAAGCAATAAAATCAATGCTTTTTAAGCCTTTTTTGTACTTTTTGAAATAGGGCTTTTCAATTCCCTCTTTTGAGTTCTTTTGGTTTTACTTCATTATTGACATTCTCAATAACCCGATTGCGGTTTCAGCAATTTTCTTGCGGTTCTTCAAATTCCTTTAAGCTGTCGGCAATCAGTGTAAGCTGGTCATAGACAATCTCTAAATTGCGAACCGAGCGAGGTTCTGATCGGGGTTTTTTAGTAACCATTTTAACCATTCGCAGGACATCGCTCAGTTTTGCACGGTAAAGCTTAGAAGCCGCCTGTGCCTGTTTGGCAAGAGCGGCGTTGACAAACGAAAGCAGCAGGCCGCCGCCGCCAATTCCGGCGAGGAGGGAAAACGCCATCAGCCGGAGCAGGGTTTCGCCCGGGTTAAGCCCGAAAACGACCAGTGCCGCTACTCCTCCAATCAGGAGTTCGGCAACAAAGCCTAAGTCGAAGAAGCATTTTTTTGCTTCGCCGTTCACCGGTTCGCCCTTTCGGTAGCAGTTCGGCATTTCCAATCCACCTTTGAATTGGATCAGGTCGAGGGTTATACCGCCGACACAACCCAATCCGAAAACCATTAAGAGAGTTGTAAATTGCATTCAAACCTCCTTTTTTTCTCACCTTCCATTTAACCATTGCGGCTCGAACGGACCGTTTCGGTCCGAGCCGAACCATTTAACTATTTAACTTTTTAACCAGCCATTACGGTTTAAGCGGTTTAATTTCTCCTGTTTGTTCAATCTCTACCCGGAAACCTTCGAGTTTCTGAGGAATTTCTTTTACGATTTCGGGAAGAAATTCTTTGACATAAACCTTAATGCAAAGCTTGCCCCCGGGTCGTTCTCCGATTCCGACGCCGACCACGCCGTTGTGACTCATCAACTGGGCTTCGTATTTTTCTTTGACCTTTTCGATCCGAGTTTTCTCCTTCATTGGTTCAGAGAATACTGATATAAGCATTGATGTAAACAGATTTTTTCAAAGCTAATTTCTTTTCGGTTTGCATCACTGCTGCTATCCTTTTCTTTAAGCATTGAGGTAAACTGAGGAATACTGAGGTAAACAGAGTTAGGTTATACATTAATTTCAGTATTCATCAGTCTGAATCAATGCTATCTTAGATTCTCCCGTAGTCTTCATTATGCGATTTTTGCTTTCAGTGCCTTCAGGACATTTTCGATTTTGTTGACGATGGTTGCAGCCGCTGAACCGGCAAAGAGGAGTCCGATTGCCCGATTTTTACCGTCCACGACCAGAGAACCGGAGTCGCCGCCGTCGCTGAAAGGTTTTGTGCCGAGCCCGCGCACCACAATCTGGTCGGCAAACAGCGCCCGGTAGGTGTCGTAATTTATCCAGAACGAGCCGTGGGTATCGGTAATTACGCCTTGGGTGAGCTGGGTAGTCCGGCCTGACTTTTTGACGAAAGAATTGCGCTCTGCCTTGACGATACCCTTGACCCTGCCGATATTGAGAATTTCCGCGCGAACAAGGTTCTTGTCAAAGGGCAATGCGACTGCGGCGTCAACCGTATTCCGCTTGCCGGAAAAGTCTATCGGTACGAATTTTGCAAGCACCCCAATGCAGTGGTCGGGATTTTTGCAGGTTTCACCGGGGTGGGTGCTGTCGTCGTGCCTGCCGCCGTCATAGGCGCCAGGTTGGAGAATGAAGTCGCCGGGTTTGCCATCGTTTGAGTTTGCCAGGACATGGTTGTTGCTCAGGATATGGGTCTTGCCTTTTATTTTAACCAGGCAGCCGAAAGTGCCCGCCGTGACTTTGCTGTGACCAACCGAGACTCCGCCCGTGGCGGGGCGATAGCAGCGGGTATTTCTCAGTGCTTTGATTTCTCCTACCTCTTCGATGTCGGTTTTGAATCCCTTGTACTCTTCAGGAATCAGCGCCTGGTTATGAACCATTGCCTTGGGTAGTTTTTCAACCACATAGACCTTGATTGCCAGTTCACCGGTGGGAAGATTGCGCCTCACCTTTTCGCCGATGCCCATGCCGATGATGTTTTCAAGACCGGGTGGTCCTGCCTCAAGGGCGATCACCTCCATTCCTGGAATGAGGAAGGCTTTTTCGAGCTCGTGTTTCGCCTTGAGCGCCTTTTTTATCACCTTTTCTCTCTGCCTTTCGTAAAACATAGTCACCTCCTACTGAGGTTCAAAATAAATCGAAAAGTAGGAAATGTCAACAGAGAATTTGAAATCACTAAAAAATAGTCATATCACGAAATGGATAAAAGCACTAAATTACGAAAAGAAAAAAAGGGCGGGCATAAAGCCCGCCCTGAAATTTATCGTGGGGCCGTTATCGCATGAAAATCAGTTTTCGGGTTGCGGTGTAGGACGGTGCTTCAAACCGGATGAAGTAGAGGCCGGCGCTCAAGTGTCTGCCGGCGTTGTCCGTTCCGTTCCAGATGATTGTGTGGTAACCGTAGCGCTCGGTTCCCTTGACGAGTGTCTTCATCAGTTTGCCCGTGATATCATAGATTGAAAGGTAAATTCGGCTTGTTGCGGGCAGGCCGTAGCGGATTTCGGTCGTCGAGTAGAAGGGATTGGGTCTCGTCGACTGCAAGCAAAAAACGGTCGGCATCAGTTCGCTCGATTCGTTGATACCGGTCGAGGTCAGCTGGAGGGTGGCAATGTCGTTCTCCGGATGCTCGTCACCGGCAAGCGCGGTCCGGACAGTTAAGACGAACGAACCGGCTTCTGCAGTCCAGTCTTTGAAGGTGAGCGGCTGGTTAGCCCCAGCTCCAAGGTTAGAGACCAGGATGCTGTCTGAATATGCGGCTTTGAATAAACCGGCGTCGATCGTGCAGAAGGTCCAGAAGGTGGCAGCACTGGTGCCCGGGTTTTCGACCGTCGCTTTCGGTATGTAGGGATTTCCTGCAACGATATTGGCGGGCGAGTCGATCGATTTTGGCCGGACGTCCGAACCCGGCTTGGCTACGGTCACGACCTCCCAGTCGAGCTGGTCGTTCGTCGGTTTGCAGTCGCCCGGCAACTGGCTGAACGCATGGATGATGAAGTGCTTGCCCACTTCATCCGGCGTGTGCCAGGCAGAGCTGGCATAGAATTCTCGGTCCTGGTTCGGTGCCATGCTGGCGGTTGCCGTTACGTCTTCGTAGACGACACCACCGCCTTCGTCTTCTGCCTGGATGGTGACATTGAAGCCTTCGGTCGTGCCCGCGGTGAAGTTACGCAGCATCACCACCGGATAGATGTCGGTGTCGACATAGACTTCGTCGACCGGGTAGTGCGCTTCGAACACGCCGACATCGCCGTAGGCGAAAATTGACTTTGTCTTCGTGTTGTTGGCAGGATTGACATCAGGCGGATTGGTGCTGGGTAGAGCGGTGACGGTCATCGTGTAGGTGACACCGGCGGCAAGCGGTGTAGTCCAGCCGGCAAAGAGCACCTGGTAGGTCGCCCCGGCTGCAAGACCAGTGAGATTACGGGTGCTCGTATAGCCACCGGGAGTT
>CAYHGV010000062.1:0-18049 GCA_964356135.1 uncultured bacterium | reverse complement strand
GGAAAAGGTGGGAATTACGAAAGGTGTTAAAACCTCCGACTTTTTCAGAGGTCTCGTTTAAAAGACTTGACAAACTACCGATTTTACTTAAAATGCAGTATGGTATACTTCGATTTGCTTAAAAGAGGTAGAAATGCTCAATTTGAGAACACTCGGGCCGGTTAGCTCCAACCTTATATCTCATCTTTATGAGTTAGGTAAAACTATATTTACATTAGCGGATATCAGGGAGATAACACGGCTGCAAAATAACGCGGCCAGGGATCTTGCAAGTAAACTTATAAAACGGAATGTTATTACCCGCATAAAGCCGGGTAAATTTTTAATAATACCGCAAGAGATTAGTCCGGGTACCTGCTATATCGGTGATTGGTATGTTGTAGCGCGCGAGATAGTAAAAAGCCCGGATTATTATATTTCATATTATAGCGCCATGGATATACACAATATGCTGACACAGTCGATAATGAAAGTTTTTGTAACGACTCCCGCTCAGGAGTATAGAAAAGAAAAAAGGGTGGGAAATACGACTTTTGAATTTATCTATACCGGTAAAAAAAATATTTGGGGGGTAAAAAATTATTGGATTACCCGGACTGAACAGGTCAGGGTGAGCGATTTGGAACGGACGATCATCGACTGCTTGTACCGTCCTCAATATTGCGGAGGCATTTTAGAAGTTGCGAAGGGCATATGGATACAGAAAGAAAAAATCGATTACGACAAACTTTTCGATTACGCGCAAAGATTTAAGAAAATGGTTGTGGTTAAAAGACTCGGATATACGGTGGAAAGTCTGGGTTTACAAAATCCCGCATATTTAAAGAAATTGCGAGCTGCGATAAACAACAAGTACTATACGTTGGATCCGCTCTTGACGACCGAAGAAACCCATAGAAATTCGTGGAGGCTGATAGCCAATATTAGTCCAGAGGAGATGCGAAAAGCGGTGAGCGTGTAGATGATACCGGCACGGAATCTCTACGCCCTACAATCAAAATTGGCGAAAAATTATAAAACAATTCCCATTAAGACTCTTGAAAAGGATTATGTAATTTCCTGGCTGCTCATAGGATGTGCGAAATCCAGATTATGTGATCTGGTGGCTTTTAAAGGGGGAACCGCTTTGAAAAAGTTTTATTTCCCGGGATATCGATTTTCCGAAGATCTGGATTTTACTTGCCGGGGAGATATTGCCGCCGAATCTATTGAAGCCATGCTACCCGAGATTTTCGCTTCGGTCCTCGAGGCCTCAAATATTACCATAATCTTGAAGAAGCAGGAAATCCATGCAAACGGATATACCTTTTTTTTGAATTTTTCAGGACCGCTGGGAGCAGATCTAACCAGAGGAGAAATTAAAACGGATTTTACGATACACGACAAGATGATTAATCAACCCGTTCGGAGAACATTGTTGCGGGAATATGACGAATATCGTGATATCCCCGAAGGCATCACATTAAAAGTTAATACCCTGGATGAAATATTTATCGAAAAATATCTGAGTATTGTAGATGCCCACCGAAACGAGCCGCGGGACATGTACGATATTTGGTTTTTGCTGTCAAACGCCATCGTCGAATGTACCTATCTGAGTTCGCAGATCAAGGATAAAGGATTTCACAAAGGCGTAACGTTTTTTAATATTCTTGAGGCGCTCGATCGAAAAGAAAAAAATTATCGAAGTCTTTGGAGGGCACGGCTGGATGGGCAGATAATCGATTTACCTCCCTTCGAAAAAGTGTACCGTGAGATTAAAAGAAATCTGAAGCCGCTCAATCAGGAATGTATTGCCTGATTTCTTGTCCCAGACCTTACATTTGATTGCCCGGTTGTGTCTGCCGCGCTCCGCCCAGAAACGTGGCGGACAGGGTCGTTTCGGTCTCACATACCATAGGTCAAAGGTGGCATTTTTTGATCCAAAAAACACTCGCCTGGCGACCAACTCCTTTACCCCGTTAGAAAAAATTGCTTTTTGAAACTCGCTAATTAAATTGGGCAGCATCAAACCTCAGTTGAATGGGCTATAATCCCTATCAGTATTTCTAACAAGGTGAACCGCCCATTAAAATTTTACACCAATGTCCTGAATGTCAAGCCCGACCCTAAGTTCCCGATGCTATTTATGTAATTTATGAACGTCCCCTAATCTCCATATTTTTAGTCCTACCACAGAAAACAAAGGATAGCAGTCTTGCATTTTAAAATAGGTGACGGTATGAATGAATGTCTTCCGCTTATGACCATCGAGGTTTTAATATTTCTGGACAAATAGTTTCCGGGCACCTCGATAACCGCAATGCTGCCAGTGGTCATAGGTTCGGGCGACTCGGGCGAGCAGAACGTCTCCGGATTCCCCATTAACCAACGATTCAATCACTGCATCAAGATTATACGCTTCAGGGCACATAAGATTGTTGGTTAAAACAAGGATTTCACTATTTTCCCCTTTCAGTAAATCATAGAAAAAATAGACACTGAAACAGCCGAACACAAAACTACCTTTGTTGTGAGTTCGATTCTCGGTTATGCCGGAGAAATCTGTTTTTGCATCAAGCAAACCATTATGCCCCATATAACCTACTATTCTACCCTTACCATCTATCCCGATACGGGTCGAATCAGCAAGCAGTATCTCTTCACCACTATCACAACGGACAGCCGTAACGAAATCTAACATCGCTTTATTTATATAGCGTCCACGATAAGCCTTGCCAACCAGATATATTCGGTAAGGCTTCTGGACACCGTAATCTTTCCAGAAATTATTTGGTTTTACAGTTCTTTCGAATACTACAGTTTCGAGGATAGTATCATTTCCGGTTCTTCTATAAACCTCCCGATAGTCACGATTCTTCTTAAAGTAGCCATAGAAGCCACCTCCAGCACCCCAGTAGAGATTACTTTTGGGATCATCCCCATTGCCGAGAAGAGGAGGAACCGGAATAATACCTTGAAATTGATTGTCACACAGGGGAACATAAATGGTGACCACGAGCGGTTTCCCATTTTTCAAATCCTGGGCAATGGCTTCATAAAGACCGGCTTTTTCTTTAGGGGGTTGTTCAGTTATTACTCGATTTTTGTCGCCATCTCCTTTAGTACAAATAAATAAGGAACAAAACTGTAATTAAAAAAATCGGCAAACACCTCCTTAAATTGCCCGTTCTCATTTTCTGGGAAAGATACCGATGGCAGCCGGAATCGGACATTGAATCCCGGGAATTGAAATATTATGACCCAAACCCTTGGTCTCAAACTGTCCATAGGCAACATAAGAAAAACCCTTTGTCTTTATACACATTTCTGCTTCGTAACCGCCGTCGAGGTTCATCGCAACCTCGACATTGAATTTGCTGTTTTTTAAAAACTTGCCGAAATTATAAAGAGTAAAGTAACCGCCCAGGGTTGTGAATACTAAAAGTTTGCCCTTTCGGTCCTTGGCGACGACGGTTCGGTTCGCCTGCCAGTCTGTTTTGTCGGCCCGAATATTTCCGGAGCGGTCAAGCAGAATCGGCCAGTGTTGAACCACCTGGCTATATCCCTGCCAGTCAGCGAAGTCATACTTCAAATCCAACAAATCGATCCGGGGTCGGGTCGAATCTTTGGGTTCAGCCACGAGCAGACCCGAAGCCCTGGGATGGTCTTTCCCTTTAACCTTACCATCGCAGACCATCAGAGCCAACGGACAGGCATAGGGGTCGGCACGATACTGGGCGCTATTGAATATTACCGAAGCCCCGGTTATTTCCTGCCACTCAAAAATCGTTCTGAGCACAAACTCACCCGGCGCCTCATAACTGCAGAACGCTCGCAGCCGGTTGAATCTGGGGTCAATACGAACAACTGCCATCGAATCGACCGGATTCCCGTTTAGAAATACCGCCGCCTTTGAAAATTCAAGTCCCTTGCCGATTTCCTTCCAGACAATATCTGAATGGCTAAATCCTTTCTTCACTTTCGGAGCGCCGGTAATTGTTGTGCTTTTATTAGATATCGCCCCGGGAATGGAAGTTCCCTTATTCGGGGTAGAATTTTTACATCCCACCGATAGAACCAAAAACAGAATAAAATAGCGAACAATTAAAGTCATTTTTTTAACCTATTTGGTCTTGACCGGTCAGAAGAAAAAACAAGACCAAACGATATCCGGGGTCAGGCATTACTTTATACTTGGATAGGACGCGACCCGGAAACCCAAGAAGCAGTTCCGGGATGACGGCGCAAGCCAGACCCGAAACGCACAACGCAGTTCTTTTGCGTCGGAGCCCCACGAACCACTGCGGTAGACCCGGAAGTCGCCGCTGGAGGGACCCTGCGGGTTGTGGTCCGGACTGACCGAATAGTAACCGGCATCATACCAGTCAGAACACCACTCCCAGACATTACCCGCCATGTCCATAACTCCGTAAGGCGAGGCACCGGCTGGGAAACTGCCGACCGGTGAAGTATAACTGTAGCTATCGCCCTCGTAAAGATTGCCTTTATTCTGACACCAGCTATTGCCCCAGGAGTATTCGCGCTCATCCGTTCCCCGTGCCGCCTTCTCCCATTCCGCTTCAGTCGCAAGCCGGAGACCCGCCCAGGCACAATAAGCTCGGGCATCATTCCAGGAAATACAGACTACCGGCTTCTGGTCGGTCTGGGGGAAATAGGGTTTGCGCCAGCTGGCATCAATTATCTTTTCCCAGTAATTGTCATTATAGACATGGGCACCGTCACCCTTCTCGGCTTCGGTCTGATAGCGGGTAGCTTTGACAAATCTCCTCCATTGTGCAACCGTTACTTCAAATTTGCCGATATAGTATGTATCCAGATAGACCGTATGGACCGGCTTTTCGTCTTCATTCCAATCATCTGAACCCATCGTAAAGCTACCGGCCGGAATTTCAATCAAAATTGAGCCGTCCTTTTCATTCCGGTATTCTTTGTAACCTTTGTCATTAGTACCAATCAAAGTCAAACCAGATGGAAATTCTTTGTCGGCATAAACCGGCAGAAAAGCCCCGGCGAGGAAAACACTTAGCATGAAAATAGGGACAGTGAGCGTGTCTAAAAACATCGTTGCGAGGAGCAACCGAGTCAAACCCGGAGATTCCTCGTTGGTGGCTCGAATCGGCACCAAAGGTGCCGCCGAGCCAAACTCGGAAATGCGAAGCATAGATGGAGCGGAGGGACATCAACAGGCTCCGCAATCTCACTCAACATGTTGTCAATACTGAGATTCTTCGTCCGCCACACTTCTTGGCGGACTCAGAATGACAGCGCCTCCCGAAGGGTCGGGTCTTCGACGAAACGAGGCGAAAGCGAAAGGGTCGCTCGCAATGACTATAATGGTTTTTCAGACAAGCTCCAGTCGCCGTTTTTCCAATAATTAAAAATTATTTATTCCGGGCATTCGCTGGGCGGGACTCCATTCTTTTTCAACCAATCGAGGAGCGTCTGAACGCTGGCGTGGGCGAGGGCAACAGTGCTGTCCGCACAACCGTAATACAGGTTGAGCGTGTCGCCGTCCGCTGCCAGCGTGTACCCACAGGAAAAAACGACATTGGGCACATCGCCTTCGCGTTCGAACGGAGCTTCAGGTCCAAAAACCCAGACCGTGCTTTGCCGCAGGCACAGTTCTGGATTGATGAGGTCGAATAGAGCAAGGCCAAGTCGATAGAGCGACCCGCTTGCGGTTTGCCGGACGCCGTGGTAAATCATAAGCCACCCGTGCGCCGTTTCAATCAGCGGCGGGGAGAGCCCAATTTTGTTGGCATCCCACCAGACACCGCGCCGCGCTCGAAGGATAAGCTTATGTCGTCCCCAGTGATGGAGGTCGGGCGAATAAGAAAGCCAGATATGGTTTCCGAATGTGTCCATCGGTCGGTGGATTAATGCCCAGTAACCGTCAATGCGCCGGGGAAGGAGTGCCGCGTCTTTGTCCTGCGGAAGCATGACGACGCCAAATCGTTCGAAGTGCCGAAAATCCCGGGTCAGCGCCAGCGAGACACCGGGTCCACCGGGCGAATACGAAGTATAGGCGATTGCATACTTGCCCAATTCCGGGGCATAGGTTATCCGGGCATCCTCGATCCCCCAAGTTTCTTCAGGGTGGTTTTCCGGGTCGGGCACCAGCGTCGGTTGGGAATCGATCTGCCAGTCATCGATGCCGTTTCGCGAACGGGCACTCGAGAGGTGAGAACGTCCACTGCGATCTTCAACCCGGCACAAAAGCAGCGTTGTGCCGTCGGGTAAGAGGGTAGCCCCAGGATTGAAAACGCTATTGACCGGATAGGGCCAGTCCCGGGCAGTGAGAATCGGGTTGTGGGGATGTCGGCGAAACAGTTCTTCGGGTTGGTTATTCATCGTTCACTCCTGGGTTGGAATTATGAGAGCATGCTCTGCCTGTCGCATTTCGAGCAGAGAAAGTAGAAACGCCAAAGTCGATTCCGCACCCTGATTTTCACTGATGCGGTCGGAATGTAAACTATCGCAACAACCACCGGTAGTCGGGTCGTACAGCGGAAGACGGCCGATGTTGCGCCCCAGAAACCACTCGAAGGCACATTGCGCTTCTTTGTACCAGCGGTTCTCAGCCGTGACCCGGTACGCTTCGAGACAGGCTAAAATCATCCCAAATGCCTCAATTGGTTGCTGGTCAAAATAAGCCCGTTCCCCTCCCCGGCGATAAAATCCGTTGCTGCCAATAGGCTCGAAGAAACCTCCCTTCGATTGTTGAATTGCTGTCAGCCAATCAAGGGTCGTGAGAGCAACCTCTTTCATGTCGTTTCTCGACAACCGCTGTCCGCACAAAAGTAACGCATAGGGCATCTTGGCATTGGAATAGGTCAGAATGTCTTCAAACCACGGCCAATCAGCCGAACTATTACGGCGATATAAATCCATTAATTTTTCGGCAAGAACCTCCTGGACGTTCTGGGCGACTCTATCACCCGAAAAGCGCCGCAGGTATTCGTGGATACCGATGAGGATGAACGACCAGGCGCGCGGACTCGTAAATTGTAATGTCGCGGGCAACGCAATGCTGAACAACCGACCAGCCACGCCGCGCAGTTCGTGAGATTTCGATCGCCCTAAAACAATTCCCAACGACCAGAGTGCCCGTCCGTGACTGTCTTCCGAGCCTGATTCTTCTAACCATCTCCGGTCGTACGAAAGGAAATTGCGAAACCGGCCAAGTGTCGGGTTGAAGGCATACAAGAGAAACGAAAGATAGTGGATGGCAAGTTTATCGACCTTGTGCTTTGTTTCCTGAGTGATTTCTTCAAGCATCGTGGTCAGGATGAGCGCCCGAGCATTATCATCGGTCGTGTAGCCTTCTTTGTAATTGGGAACAATCGAAACGGCATGCTGGAGTATGCCGGTATCATCGGTCAAAGAAAATAGATGGCTGAGGTTCAGTAACGGCAGGTCGGGTGGCCGCTGGCTCAGGGTCTTAGCCGCGAAAATGGCGCGCCGACCACGCATCCGTTCGTCGTAGGCACTTCCAAAACACTGAATATAACGGCGAGCAATCGCCGGCCAGATCATTTTCCTGCCATAGCTGTAGCACCGTTTACGGATACTGTTTCGTTTGACCTCGTGGTCGAGCAGATCAATCACCTGTCCGGCGAGAGCCTCGTGATCATTAAAGGGAACAAGCACACCCCGATTATCAGCCAGGAGCTCTTGGGCATACCAGTACGGAGTCGAAATCACCGGCTGTCCCGCTCCGACAACGTAGGCTAAAGTTCCCGAGACGATCTGCGCCTGGTTGATGTAGGGCGTGATATAGATGTCGGTTGCACAGATGAACTCAATGAGTTCTTCTAAACTTACGAAACGATTATGAAAGATGATTGCTTTTTCTACTCCATAGTCTTTCGCCAGAAGTTCTAAAGAAAGACGATAGGACTCACCTTCCTGTTTCAGAATAGTGGGGTGCGTGGCACCCACCACGATATAGACCGTGTTGGGATACCGCGCGAGGACAGCGGGCAAAGCTTTGATGACGTTTTCGATACCTTTGCTCGGCGCAATCAGCCCAAAAGTAAGCAGGACCAATTTTCCCTCAACGCCAAACTGGTCTTTGTGGGATTTCGGGTCAACAAAGGGAATGTCGGGAATACCGTGGGGAATTATTTCAATTTTCTTTTGAGGTGCCTTGTAGATTTCTTGCATAAATTCCCGAGCCCGTTGACTCATGACCACCAGCCGATCCGACAGGCGAATCAATTCTTCCATAACCTGACGCTGATTTGAATCGGGTTCACGCAGAACGGTATGGAGGGTAGTAACCAGGGGCATGCGCAGTTCGCGCAACAGAACGAGGATATGGCTCCCCGCCAGACCTCCGTAGATACCATACTCGTGCTGCAGGGAGACGACATCGACGTTGTTAATGTTCAGAAAATCGGCGCACCGCCGGTACGAAACGACATCGCTTTCGGTCAATTCAAAACGGACCCGCGCAGGGTAGGTATAGCCGGTTTCGATATCGTTGACTGCGACCGCGAAGCAGTTCAGCTTTTTGTATTCGGACGCTATCCCTTCGCACAAATCGGTCGTGAAGGTCGCAATACCACATCGACGCGGCAGATAGTTGCCGATAACGGCTATCCGCTTCAAATAATTTTTTTTGATGTTCAATGATTCCTTGCTCTTCACGTTCAAACTATCCTATCTCTAACGGCCTCACCTGTCAATAGAACCCTGCACCGGGTAGGGTATCATATTGTAAATTCATTTATGGATTGCCGGACAAGAAAACCATCCGAGAAGGGAAGGCTTTACAACGTCCGATGCGAAAATGTTCTGAATGTCAGGCCTGACCCCAGGATTATTTTTCTACCGTCACCTTTTTTGTTTGAGCAAACTCGTTCGCTTGCAGACGGATGAAATATACTCCGCCTGGTTCGTTTCGGGCATCCCATTCGAGTTTATAGCTGCCCGCCGGCAGCGATCGGTTGAGGAGTGTCGCCGCTTCTCTGCCCAGAGAATTGAATATTTTCAGTGTTACATCGCTGAATTCTGGCAACTCAAATCGGATCGCAGTCGACCGATACAAACCAACCTCGGGGTTTACCCGAAAATTGAATCGGGGCGGGAAGTCGTGCCGAGCCCCCTCGGCTACCGGAGTCACGACGACATTAAACTCCCCCCGCACAATATCCATGAACGGATAGGGAACATCGCCCTCGGGGTCATTGATGAAATTGTTTCCTGAAACCTTCTCCGTATAATCGCGGGCTATTCCGGCCGGAGCCCAATACAATGTCCGGCAGTAGAAACGGTCAGATTCGTCGACATTCGCCAGTTCGGGCCACGATTTGCTGCCGACCATAACAATAGTATTGGCGATATAATCAACATTCACCTTGATGGCATGGGCAAGAGTACCAACATGACCTTTCCAGATCCAGGTATTCCATTGAGTGCCATCAAGCATTGTAGTCCAGAATGTCGAATCGTCCGATTTGAAGTGCGTGAGCGCGATGCTGACATCGAAACCGACCGTGTCGCCGGTGGCGGCGTTACTGTCGGCATCGAAATAAATACCCCACTCGTACTCCAAAAAATTTTGCGGCACCTGGGATTGATTGAAGGTAAGCGCTTCGGCAATTCCGAGCAGCGAAAGGATAACCGTGACCGAATCTCCGACGACCAGCACCCGGGTCGGAACACCGGTGAGTCCATCATCTCGATACTGTACTGCCGGTAAAGCTCCGAGCTGTACTGCCAGCACTAACGGCACAATGAAAACGATCCGACGCATCATCGAACCTCCTTTTACGTTTGCCACAGTAACCGATAATGCGGTTTTGTCAAGGAAAATCATTTGAGATCACTGAAAAAGCCTTTTTACCACTAAAGTCACGAAACTTAGAAAACACGAAATTTTTAAACAATTGAAAACACTATATATTTTTTCGTGCATTTCGTCCTTTCGTGTTTTGATGTCGTCCGCCAAGATACGTGGCGGACTCCATCTTTGTCGCGTCCATTTACTTATTTGGACGCGCCGCATTTCGTGATAATTTTAACACTTTGTCAGTCCTGAATGTCAAGCCTGACCCCAAAATTTATTTTTCCCTGCAATTGACATCGCTACAATTCGTTAGTATACTTCTCTATGGCAAAAGAAGAAGGAATTGTTTCGGTTTATATCGAAGACGAAGTTCGCAAGTCGTATCTCGACTATGCAATGTCGGTGATTGTCGGCCGGGCGCTGCCCGATGTCCGCGACGGCTTGAAGCCAGTGCAGCGCCGGATCCTCTATTCGATGTTCGAATTGGGTTTACTCCATACCCGGCCCTTTAAAAAGTCGGCAACCGTCGTCGGTGACGTGTTGGGCAAATACCATCCGCACGGTGACATGGCAATCTATGATGCGCTGGTGCGAATGGCTCAGAGCTTTTCCCTCCGCTACCCGCTGATTGGCGGGCAGGGAAATTTCGGATCGATCGACGGCGATGCAGCCGCTGCCTACCGCTACACCGAAGCCCGGCTCTCGATTCTGGCGGAAGAGCTGTTACGGGATCTGGACAAAGACACAGTTGACTTTACTCCGAATTTTGACGGACGATTGAAAGAACCGAAAATCCTGCCCGCCAGTTTCCCGGTCCTGCTCGTAAATGGCGCCTCGGGCATCGCGGTCGGGATGGCAACCAACATTCCACCCCATAATTTTGTTGAGCTGGTTGATGCCCTGGTTAAAGTCATTGAAAAACCGGATACGAGCGTCAACGACTTATTGAAGTATGTTAAGGGCCCTGATTTCCCGACCGGCGGAGTCATCATCGGCCGGGAGGGAATCGAACAGGCGTACAAAACGGGTAGAGGCCGGGTGGTCGTCCGGGGCAGGGTGCGCCTCGAAGAATCAAAGGCGGGGAAAAATCAGATTCTCATCACCGAGGTTCCCTACCAGGTAAATAAATCTACCCTGATTGAACGAATCGCCACTTTGGTCAAAGAAAAAAAGGTTGAAGGTATCTCTGACCTGCGCGATGAATCGGACCGGGATGGGATGCGGATCGCGATCGATTTAAAACGAGATGCGGTGCCGGAAATAATCCTCAACCGGCTCTACCACAACACTCCCCTCCAGTCAACCTTCGGTATTATCCTTTTGACTCTGGTCGACAATACCCCAAAGATTTTAAACCTCAAGGAACTCTTAAGCCTTTTCTTGGACTTTCGCTACCAGGTCGTCTTCCGCCGCACAAAATTCCTGCTCAAACAAGCATCCGACCGTGCCCACATCCTCGAAGGTTTGAAAATCGCCTTAAAACATCTGGATGCGGTCATCACCTTGATTAAAAACTCGAAAGACCCGGAAGCTGCAAAAACCGGCTTGATGAAGCGGTTCAAGCTGAGCGAAATTCAGGCACAGGCGATTTTAGACATGAAACTCGCCCGGCTGACCAACCTCGAACAGAGCAAAATCAACGACGAGTACCTCGCCACCATCATAGAGATTGCCCGCCTGGAAGAACTCCTGGGCTCGAAACGGGCAATGATGAATCTCATCAAGGAAGAGTTGCTCGAAATTAAAAAACGGTTCGGCGACGAACGGCGAACCGAAATTATCGAGGGCAAGGTCGAGGAACTCAAGATCGAAGACCTGATTGCCGATGAGGATGTCGTCGTCACCATCACCCATCGGGGCTATATTAAACGGATGCCGGTCTCGGTCTATCGACGCCAGGGCAAGGGTGCCGAAGGTCGGTCAGGCATCGATGTTGCCGATGATGACTTTGTTGCCGGATTGATAACCGCCTCCACCCACGATTACCTATTGTTCTTTACCGATAAAGGGCGGGCTTACTGGCTTAAGGTCTACGAGATACCGGTAGGCTCGCACAGCTCCAAAGGCAGACCAATTATCAACCTCGTCGAATTAGAAAAAGACGAACGTATCAGCTCGTATTTGTCGGTGCGGGAGTTCACCCGTGAGCGCTATGTCTTTATCGTCACCAGGCAGGGGACGGTAAAAAAGACGACTCTGGCCGAGTTTGCCAATCCCCGGAAAAAAGGGATCGGAGCAATCAAACTCAATAAGAGCGACGAGCTCATCGATACCCTAATGACAACCGGAAAAGATGAAATTATGATCGTCACCCGGCTCGGACGCAGTATCCGGTTCAAGGAAAAACAGGTCCGGGAAATGGGCCGGACTGCCGCCGGTGTGCGCGGGATTAAACTCGCCAAAACCGATGCCGTCATCAACGGCACGATCATCAAAAAAGACGAATCAATTCTCGTCATCACCGAACTAGGGTTTGGCAAACGGTCGAGCTATTCGCTCTTCGGCGTTAAGGGTCGGGGCGGCATGGGCATGGCATGCGGTAAGGTGAGCGACAAATCCGGTTCGCTGGTCAAAGCGTACGGCGTCAAAGATAAAGATGAGGTTATCATTATCACCAAAACCGGTGCGGTCATCCGGTTGAAAGTTTCCGATGTCAAACTCCAGGGTCGGGCAACAATTGGCACCCGTCTCATTACCCTGAAAGAAAACGACCAGGTAGTAGATCTGGCACGTGTTGAAACCGAAGCCTAACCACCGACTTTCCTGGCACCAGTATTTCATGTCGATTGCCGAGCTGGTGAGTGAACGGTCTACCTGCCGGCGGAGAAAAGTTGGCGCGGTTTTGGTCAAGGACAGACGGATTCTCACCACCGGTTATAACGGTGCACCGCGCGGCCTTGAACACTGTCTCGAGATCGGCTGTTTGCGGGAAAAATTAGTAATCCCTTCGGGCGAACGGATCGAAATCTGCCGCGGCGTCCATGCCGAGCAGAACGCGCTCGTCCAGGCGGCTTCGTTTGGCATCAATGTTGATACTGCAACCCTCTACTGCACCAACCAGCCCTGCATTACCTGTGCCAAGCTGCTCATCAATGCCGGGATAAAAGAAATCTTTGTCAAAGATTCGTATCCGGACAAACTCGCCCGGTCGATGCTCAAAGAAGCGGGGATTAAGATTAACCGGCTCAAAGCAAGCCGTTAAATTTTGACCCTGTTTTCTATCTTGAAATAGCAATGAAAAAAGGTCAATAGAACGTGATCCAAAAGTCCTTTCTTGTCAGTTCATGAGATTGCTTCGTCGCTTTGCTCCTCCCAATGACGCTTTTAGACAACCTCAATACCCACTTTTAACCGTTGATATTATTATTGAATACGAGCAGAGCGTAGTCCTGATCGAACGAAAAAATCCGCCCCCTGGTTGGGCGCTGCCCGGCGGGTTTGTTGACTACGGCGAAACCGTAGAAACGGCGGCAGCGCGCGAAGCAAAAGAAGAAACCGGATTAGCGCTTAAAGACTTACGGCAATTCCGGGTCTATTCTGACCCGAACCGCGACCCGCGCGGCCATACGGTCTCGGTCGTGTTTACGGCAAAAGGAGCAGGAACACCCAAGGCTGATACCGATGCTAAGACACTTGGGGTGTTTAATAAAAACAATCTGCCTGCAAACATCGTTTTTGACCACCGCAAAATTTTAGCGGATTATTTTTCTTCCCGGTAACAACAGTACTCATCCTCTCTTCGTGTTCATTCGTCAAATTTCGTGTGCGTTGATGTCATCCGCCAATTCGCCAAGTAGTACAGCGGACTCCATCTACGTCGCGTCCACTCTCTATTTGGACGCGCCGCGTTTCGTGGTTGATTCTGTCGCGACTGGAAGTCGCTCCCACATCACTGGAAATATCGCAGGGCTAAGAGGACCGCGATACTTGCGACAATACAATAAAACGAAAAGAGATAGAACTGACGCCGGACCAGTAGTTTTTTTACTACGAAAATCGCCAGCAATCCGAATCCACCTGCGACCGCAACGCCCCCAATTGCGCTCGGCACCGAGAGGCCGGCGCCGGTGAGATTCACATCTTTTAATGCCAGAAGATTCGCCCCCAGTATCGCCGGTATCGACAAAAGAAACGAAAACTGAAACGCGTCATCCCGCTTCAAGCCGAGATAGAGCGCGGTCGCGATGGTCATCCCGGACCGGGAAATTCCGGGCAAGAGCGCGACCGCCTGCGCCAGCCCGATGATTAAAGCATCCGACCAGCGTATCTTCCTTTCCTTCTCCTGGATAAAACGGGTGAAAAACAGAACCAAGCCGGTCACCGCTAAAAGAATCGCAGCATAGAACGGATTCTCAAACGCCTGTTTGACCGGTTTTTCGAAAACCACGCCCACCACCACTGCCGGAATCGTTGCCAGAATAATGAACAGTCCCAACCGGAGATTCTCTTTATCCTTCCAGACAAAAAATGATTTTATAATCTGCCAGATTTTTTTATGGAAAAATATGATCAGGGCAATCAGGGTGCCGAAGTGCAAAAACGCATCGTAGGTTACATTCTGCGCGCCGGTCTTGAGAAAATAGCCGGCAAAGACGAGATGGGCAGAGCTCGAAACCGGCAGAAATTCGGTTAAACCCTGAACGATACCTAAAACCAGGGCGTTAATCACAGATGACCTACCGCCAGAGCAATGAGTCCCAATCCCATCGTGAGTTTCAGTCGGGTGCTGATGCCGTTGAGTTTTCGGTCGGTGGGAGATAGAAAAAGGTGTACTATAACCAGCAGGAACATCGTATCAACCAGGACCGTAACCAGGAGCAGGTAATAGATGCCGTAAACTTTTAAAAAATACGGAACGAGCGTCAAGGGGACGAGAACAATAAAAGGAATCGCGGCAAGGGCGGTCGCTGTTTTCCGTCCGAAAACAATCGGTATGGTCCTGGCTCCGACCTTGCTATCACCTTCGACATCGACTATATCCTTGATTATCTCCCGACCGAGATGAAACAGAAAAACAAAGAGAGCAGGAAAGATAACTTCGGACTGGAAAGGTATTTTATATATCGAGCCGACATAAGGGAAGGTTAATGCCGATATCAAAGCAACCGTTATATTGCCGGCGATCAAAATCCGCTTCAGCCAGGCGGCGTAGATGACGAGCAGGGCAACCACCGCAATTCCTAAACCGAACGTCATAAAACCCAAAGCATACGAGATAGCCAGACCAACAAGCAATGCGGTTATCGCCGCGATCAGTGCCGCCTGCCGGCTGACCCGGCCTGAAGGCAAGGGTCTCGCCGGTCGATTGATCCGGTCAATTTCAATATCGAAGAAATCATTGATAACATTCCCCCCTAAACAGAAGAGAGCGATAACAAGCGCACCCAAAACGACGGTTTTCAAATTGAGGACCGGTGCAATCAGCCAAAAACCGACCAGTCCGGTGGCAGCAGCAATTCCAACATTCGGCAGTCGGACCAGTTCACCCCAAGCTCTGATTTTCTTAAATATCACTATAACGTAGTTGCTGCCGACAGCGACAGCCTTAATCCGCGCCGGTCATCGCCTCGAACATTCGAACGATTCTTAATCCACTCGTAGCCGATACGCGGCTTAATCTCGAAACTCCAATGCGGTCGGATATCCAAACCCAAACCGGGCTCGAATCTAGTCTCAACAATGCCGGACGGGAACGGTGGCGTCCAGCTCCCCTGCTCCTGTTCGAACGACCGGTCGATTCTGCCTTCACCTCGGCGCTCTAATGATACGGTTGCGTCGACCGCCAAAAAGTAGTTAAACCGCTTGCTCAATTCGATCCGGCTGAGATCGGCATCCGGGCCGATGAAATGGCCGAGGGTTCGATTGGTTTCGAGATTTCGGACATAGCGATTCAGCGAATCGCGCTGGGTATACACCCACTTATCAACCCGGGTGTACTCCAGCACCAGATCGACCCCCGGGATTTTTAACGGGTCGGCTGCCTTCAGTCCGACCGTATAGCCTAATTTGTTCGGTGCCGGCGTCGGTTCGAACATAAAATCATCGATCAAGAGCTCGCCGTAAAATTTAATACCTCTCAGCAGGAACGAACCGTCGATCGCCCAGATGATATTGTCGTCGCGATGTTTTAAGTGCTGGCTGGCATAATAAGGAATCAAAGGAATGAGATACTCAAATTCAATCGTCCGGGCATACAGGACCATTTCGGTGAAACCCAGTTTAAACCGCGGTTTCACCAGATCGAGCCGGTGGCTGGAGAGGTAGCGTCCGGATTCCAAAACTGAAAAAAAAGTCGTAAAATAATAATCGGCAACGTGAACTTGTAAATTCACGCAATCCAACCCGAAGGCATTGGGTGAAAGCACGAGCCCGCCGAATTGGGCCGGTCCGTAGAAAAACGGACTCTTGCCCAGCGAAAGATTAAAATAATGGCCCGCCGGGTTGTGAGGGGCGAGCGTTAAAACCGCCGATTCAATCTCGAAGGCGTTGTTCCGCCATGCCCGGCCGTCGACCGCCATAGAATCAAACCCGGAAAAAAAGTGCCCGATTCTTATTTTTCCGGAAAAATCGAACGGCCTCACATCTCCCCAACCGACGAGGTTAACCCCGGCTTGATTCCGGGGCAGATTGTCGTAATTAAAAAATAGACCGGGAAGGAAATTGAGCCGGGCTTCGTCCGCCGCCCTCGCAAAAGGCCGAGCGACCAGCCGTTTTTTAAACGAATACCCGATTTCCGGACTCAGTTCCTGTTTCAATTCCTCTAAATACAAAGAATCAATCCCGGTGACCGTCACGCCCCTCAGTTTCTCCGCTAATTCTTTTCGATCATAGGGTCGGATATTCGCAAATCCGAGATACCCCTTCGTCTCAAACCGGTCAAGCACCGGATAGACCCAGCTGTCTAAAGGAATTGTCTGACTACAAAAAAATAGATACAGTAAAATCATTAGTATCTCCTTTTTAAGCCCACATAGTTCTTATCCGCGTCTATCCGTGTCATGCGCCTCGATTCGCGTCTTATTTAAAACCTCCCTTCAAGACTCAAATGGATTTTGCCCTGAAGGAATTTTTCTCCCCAGGGAACGCCATAATCGATCCCCAAGATTCCTAAGCCGGTTTCGACCCGGACACCGGCACCATAACCCGCTCGCCATTCATAATCAGTACCGTTCTTAAAGCCGCCGCCGTCCGAGAACAGAAAGAGCCTCGAATCCCTGCTTGTTAAAAATCGAAGCTCGGCTTGCAACCAACCCAGGCGTGCTGAACGGAACTCTCCTTCCTGATAACCGCGCAGGTTTCGGGCACCGCCCAGGCTAAACAGTTCTGCGGAATAGAGGGTGTCGCCGGTTGTCAGATCGCGGCCGTGCATCCCGGCTGAAAAAACAAAATTCTTGAAAATCGGAATATGGGCTTCTCCGTCGAGCGCAGACTTTAATGCCGACAACCCCGAGGGGTTTCGCTCCCCCAACCGGCTGTCGATCGAATAGAATACCCCTTTTTTCGGGTTGGAGGGATAGTCGAGCCGGTCGAGGTTTATCCCAAAACCCAGCCAGTAGGTCTCGGTGAATGGCACATTCCGTTCCCAGCCTACATCGGTCTGGAGCATGAGCGCAGGGGTCAGAGGGGCTCGTAAGATGGTTAAAAGCTCGGTATGGGAGGAGAGCGTATCATAGGTGCGATGGTTGATCTCAATGCCGGCGCTCAGGTCGAAACCGAACACCCAGGGCTCGACATACTTAAGGCCGAACTCAAGATAGCTACCGGTTTTTTCATAAAAAGCACTTGCCTGGCGCAGCGTCGAAAAAAGATTACTGAATTCTAAAAAAACCGTTCCGGTCAAACCGGAAGTAGCGGCTGAATAGCCTAAACTGCCATAGGCGGTGTTACTCTTCCTTTCGGTCAGTTCTACCCGAAGAATAAACTTACCCTCGTTCTGTTCCAGCCCATAATTGGTAACGGCATACAGTCCGTTCCGTTCAAGCCTGTCCAGCGCCTCGCGAATTTCTGTTTCTGAATACCGGGAAGAAATTTTAAATTTGCCAAGCCGCGCGAGGACACTCGATTTGGTTGAAACCGCACCGACAAAATCGATTCCGGCAATAATCACCTCTTGCCCCCGTTCAACCACGAGCGTAAAGGATACCGAGTCCGAGACGATTCGAAACTCAGTCGGGTTAATTTTTGCCAAAGGGAAACCGGTCTCTTCGTAGTAGTCGAGCATCTGCTCAATCATCGATTCTACTCCAGCCCGGG
>CAYHGV010000061.1:0-18406 GCA_964356135.1 uncultured bacterium | reverse complement strand
AAAAAAGGGAATGTAGCAATTACAGTAAATAAAAAAACCTAACAACTGCTTCAACTGGACAAAATCTTCGATTTTGCCAGTTAAGCAAATGTTAGCCCGCTTTTCGCGAAAATACGATGCTCACATCTGAGGATCAATAGGAGAGACAACTCTTATGGCAAGAATAAAGGAAGTTGCGTCACTTGTCAGGGAGGGGTATTCTCCATCAGAGATACCTCAAAAACTAGATCCACCAGTCAGCATGTCTTCAGTCAAGCAATACATTAACTCGGCAATTGGAGCGGGCCTAATCAAGGGCTCTGATGTGATATTCACTATTCCGCCTGAAGACCGAGAGTTGATCGAAGCAACAATCCAGGCAACGAACTCAACCTATTGGTTTGACTTGTACAAGCAAGCAAGGGCCACTGGTCACTCACTTGACGCCGACAATTTGAAGATATACCTCAAATTTAGTGACACGGGGGGAGGGGGTCCGGTCTACGCTCCTGACAAAATTCTGTGTAGTTCCTATTTAAACTCCCGCCATTGACAGCGCCGATTTTTATTGTAAATTTAATGGACAGGGGTCGTTAGCTCAGTTGGTAGAGCATCGGACTTTTAATCCGGTGGCCGCGCGTTCGAGTCGCGCACGACCCATTGTATTTTTTAGATTTTTCGGTTTTTCGATCATCTAAAATCAGAAGGCGGTGGTTGTAATGTCAATAAGTCCTTGACAACACTAAACTAGCCTGACCTCCGTATTACACAAGCTGTGTGTCACGATTTTTTTCGATTTTTTGGGGTTGGTGTCGAGCGAGTTCTTGACAAAAGTGGTTCCTAGGTTTAAATTTCTCAAATGGAAAAAAAATTCCAAATAGAAATACATATGAAGAAAATATGTATCGGGGTATTCCTGTTACTCATCCTGACCGGCGTTACTTTCGCTCAGTTTGGCCAGCAATGGGTAGCCCGCTACAACGGCACCTATAATAGCATCGATTACGGCTATGCTGTGGCAGCGGACCCGGCGGGCAATGTCTACGTGCTTGGCCAGGCCTACAACTACGACTCTACCTATGGGGTTAAAAGCCAAGATTTCGTGCTTATTAAATACAACTCAGCCGGTGTCCAGCAGTGGTGGCGATGGTACAACGGACCTGGTCACAGCAGCGACTCTCCATCTGCGATAGCAGTAGACGCTTCAGGCAATATCTATTGTGCGGGTTACGGCTATGGAGTGAGTGGCAGCTATGACATTATAACCCTCAAATACAATACCGGCGGCGTCCTCGAGTGGGCTAAAGTCTACAACGGCACAGGATCCGGCAGCGATTACGGCTTCGACATCGCGCTGGACGCATCGGGTAATGTCTATACCGCAGGTTACGCCTACTTGACCAGCAGCAATAATACCAGCTACGACTACATAGTGCTCCGATACAACTCGAGCGGACTTGGCGGGGTCTTCGCGACCTATGACGACCCAAACCACTTAACCGACTGCTGCTTCGCGATGGCGCTTGACGCTTCGGGCAATGTCTACCTCGGAGGTTATGGCAATTATACGAGCGCCTCCTACCCGGACTACATAGCCGTCAAGTTTAACTCGTCGGGTGCTCTGCTGTGGGCTGCCTATTACAATGGCCCTCAGGCAATCTATGACTACGGGAGGGACATTGCTGTTGACGGTTCAGGCAATGTCTATATGACAGGGTATAGTCATTACTATAACACTTCATATTACGCCTGGGTAACCGTCAAGTGGAATTCGTCCGGTGGGTTGATTTGGGCACTGCCATTTACCGGTACCGCGGGAACGAGCTACAATCAATACGGTTATTATGTAAAGGTTACGAGTGCGGGCGATGTCTATGTGGCTGGTAACGCCTATAACATCAACGGCAGCCTCATGAGCCAGGATATGGAGGTCGTCAAATACAAAACCGGTGGCACCCAGCAGTGGGCGCGGAATTACGACCCTGGCTATGGCGATTTTGATGGCGTCTACGCCGGTCGTGGCAATTTAGCCATTGACGGCGCAGGCAATGCCTATATCTGCGGTTTTAGCAATAATGGTTCCGGCTATGCCGACTATGCAACCGTGAAATACAATGCAGCCGGCATCCAGCAGTGGGTGATGCGTTACGACAACGCTGCATCGTTGCCCAATGATTACGCTTATTGGGTAGCGGTTGACGGCTCGGGCAATGTCTATACGACCGGCCGCAGTTACGGTCTTAACAACGGGGTTCCTTCTTTTGACATCGCGACCGCCAAGTACGGTCTTATCCGCGATTTGGGCTTGAGCAATGCCAGTTTCAGCCCCACCCCGCCGTTTACTGGCCAAGTGGCTACTATCACCGACATGGTCAAAAACTTCGGTGGCTATACCGCTTCAGGCTTTCCTATCAGTGGCCGCATCTGGCGCACAGTTTTATATTATCAAGGTTTTGAAGGAACCTGGCCGCCAGCAGGCTGGGACGTCTCAGAATATTCGGGAAGCAGCGCTATCCAGTGGAAGCAGGTCGGGACCGGCTGTTACCCTTCTCGTGCACCCCATTCCGGGTCGAACCAGGCTTATGCTAACTGCTGGTCTGCAACAGCGAATTCCTGGGCACGGCTCAAGACACCCGCTTTAGTCCTGCCTGGCTCTCCTGAAGTTTGCAGACTCTCATTCTGGATGTATCACGACTCCAATTATCCTACGAAATATTACGATTCGCTCTATGTTGAAGTTAGCCCGTCAGCGAGCGGTCCCTGGACAGTGCTCCCGGGCGGTGGAATCCGCCGGTATAGCGCTACTCCAGGCTGGGCAAAACATACTTTTTCTCTCGCTGCTTATGCCGGCCAGACTGTCTATGTCGCATTCCGGGCATTCGGGTATGGGCCGGACATTTCCATAGACGAGATAACAATACAGGGAACTACTGTCGTCTGGTCAGCAGATGAGACCTGGTCTGGGACAATCGCTGCTGGTGCGATAAGCTCTCGTCCGTTTACATCCACCTGGACACCGAGCACGGCCGGTAATTATGTCCTCGAAACCTGGACTGGCCTTGCCGGTGACGTCAAACCTTCTAACGACACTCTTTATCTAAATTTTCTCGTTTCCAAACCCGAATCTGCCGATGTTTATATACAGCGTAATAGTTTATTCCTTACCGGTAATTTCACCGGCCTGGGAACTAACCAGGTTTGGTGTGGCGCCCAATATACCCCCAAGGATTCCGTGGGCAATCAAGGACGCTCAATTGCTAACACCATTACGACCAAGACCTTTATTGATGCCTGGAGTTTCAATGGGCCTCCCATAACATCCCTGGCGGTTGATGCCAAGCAAGAGGTTAGTTTCAACATCTGGACCGCCAGTAACACACCGGGCTATGTTCACAACCGCAGGGATACCACCTATGCCGCTTCACCGACCGACCCTGACCTAACCAACAACAAGCGGGCTTCGACCTACACTGCGGTCTATGACGGTCAGGCCATAATTATTGATGCGCCGTCCGACACAGTTTGGACCGGCACCAACTATCTCCTCGCAGCGCAGGTTAAAAACAACAGCTTAGCCGGTGTTGCCGATTTCACCGCCACCTGTACCATTGAGCCAGGTGCGTATTCGAGCCCGAGCGATATTACCAACCTCGATTTTGGTGTTCCCTCCCAGGTTCTCTTCGGTAGCTGGACAACCCCGCTTACTGCCGGTATCACGTATACGATGACCGTCACCTGTACGCCCAACACCAATCCACCGGATGTCAATCCCGAAAACAATACTGTGACCAAGTCGATTTTCGCCTACGGCGATGTCGGTGCGTTTGAACCGCACTATCCACTCCATGAAGTCTATGTCAACACCAATATCTATCCGGTGGTGCGCATACGAAACTTCACCGGTGGCTCAACCGAAGGTTTTGAAGTCACCTGCCAGGTTGAAGATGAAAACGGTCATATCGTTTACGAAGAAATCTCTCCGACTGAAGGTTTGACTCCGCATCAGGACCAGGAGGTCTATTTCGCCACTGCCTGGCATACTCCCAACGAAGTGGGTAAGCATTTTACCCTCCACGCGTTCAGCCGTCTGCCGGGCGATTGCAAACCGGCGAATGACCAGATCGACTGGGAGGTCGTGACCGTTGCCAAAGCCGGCAGCGACGTCCGACCCAAATCGATCGATTCGCCTGCGAATATCATCGCCGGCGAACTGTATACGCCCAAAGCAACGGTTGAAAATCCGGGCGCAAATCCCGCCGGGACGTTCTGGACCTACTGTACGGTCAATGCCGGGCTATTCAAAGCCGCGTACATTGACAGCATTCTCGTAAATAATCTTGCACCCGATGCCACCCGACAACTCATCTTCAAAGACTGGACCACCGAAGTCGGCTCCTCTCTGTTAACGGTCTACACCGCATTAGCGGGGGATGAGCATCCGGAAAACGATACCGCTATCCTGCGGTTGACCGCGACCGGCATTGCCGAATCAAAAGAGCCGGTGCCGACGACCTACAGCCTGCAGGCGAGCAGACCGAACCCATTTTATACCACGACCGAAATCCGCTACAGCCTACCGGTTACGAGTCGCATCAATCTCGCCGTCTACGACATTTCCGGTAAATTGGTAAAAACATTAGTCAACGGTACTGAAAATCTCGGTTTCCACCGGACCGTCTGGAACGGCGTTGATGCTTCGGGTAAACGGCAGAGCTCCGGTCTCTACTTTATCCGGCTTGAGACGAAAAACTACACCACTACCCAGAAGCTGATTTTTATTACGCACTAACAAACAGTAGAATGATCAGCGGGCTATAACCCCGCCCTTTTTTATCATCAACAGATCGATTCGGTTGGCGGGGATTTTTTTAAAGCCCGCCCGCTTTTTTAGAAATCGAAGATAGGAAGCTTTCCCCATAAGTAGTCGCTCCTAAAAAAACCGAACAATGTCAAAAAGTCAAGCCTGTTCCCCACAACAATCCCTATGGCTCTGTCCCCGGATTTCCCCAAAAAACAACTACCGGAACGACGCCACCCGAAAACCCAGGTCGTAGTTCCGGTACGCAGGTTTATCCCAAGCCCGATTCGTACTTCGCAGGGGCCCGGGGTTGCTCTGCCACGACCCGCCGCGATCGACCCGGTCGGTGCCGGAAGACGGGCCCTGGGGGTTTTGCTCCGGACTTGTATCGTAATAGTTCTCATCGTACCAGTCGGAGCACCACTCCCAGACATTGCCCGCCATATCATAACAGCCACAGAGACTTCTGCCTCGCTCGTAGCAGCCGACTGGTGCCGTGTATTCATAGCCATCTTTCTTCCAGACAGTATGGTCTTCTCCTTCACCCCAATTCGCCCGATACAATCCGTCCGCATCCGGCTCGTCGTTTCCCCAGGGATATTCTCGCCCATCGGTTCCCCGTGCCGAACGCTCCCATTCCGCTTCGGTCGGAAGTCTCAAACCCGCCCAATCACAATAAGCCGCGGCATCGTCCCACGAGACATTAACCACCGGATAGTCAGGATAGTTAGTAACGTAGTCGGGCATTCCATCAAAATTAGGGTCCTCCGGATAACTTCTCCCGGTTGAATCGCAGAAATTTTTATACTGTTTATTCGTCACCTCGTACTTCCCGATGTAATAGGCATCAAGATTGACCGTATCGTCTGAACCGATCGTGAAAGCTCCGGCTGTAATCTCAATCAAGGTTGAACCATCTTTTTCATTCTTGTATTCCTTATATCCCTGGTCATTAGTGACGAGGAAGGTCATAGCCGGTGGGCGTTGGTTCTCAACGGCTTTTGCATCGGCGAACACGAACGAAAAGAGGATTGTACAAAACAGACATTTAGAGACAATCAGCACCATAGCGCCCTCCTTTTTGAGACCCTTTTTGCCCAAAACAGATTATGATCCAACCGCTAACAAAAATTAAAATAAATAGTATATGCATGTTCATGACACTCCTCATTCGATCGGAGATTTTTTTACGAGAACAATTTTTTTTATTATTTTGACACCAGGTGTTTCTAACCGGCAGAAGTAGATACCGGCTGGGATAGGATGGTTGAGGTCATCACGACCATTCCAGGTTATTGAATACGAACCAGCCGGCTGGGTGGCCCGAACCAGTCGCCGGACCAATCGGCCGGCAGGATTGTAGATTGAGAGCGCGATAAATGATTTGTCCCGGAGCTGATAGATTAAACGGACCAGGCCAGCCGAAGGATTGGGTGAAGGTTCGGCAAGCAGATATTTTTTTAATTCTTTGCTGTCGTCTGCGACCGCGGCCGGGGGCGGGATCCAACGCCGATACCAGATCGAAGGAGTGTTCTCCGGTCCCTGAGTATAGACGAAATGCAAATTTCCCAGGTGGTCAACCGCCATCGCTGAATAATACCAGGGAGACATTGAAACGAGGACCGTATCCGGATTCCACTGCCCGCTGTCCGCCGAGTAGAATCGGTAGTGGATATCGGCAGCATCTTCGCCATACCAGGTGCAATGAAAGTTTTGATTATTATCGACTGCGAGATGAGGAAAAGAATACCAGTCTGATTTTGGACATTCGGCAAAGGTTTCAATTTCGGTCCAACTCTGGTCCGATGCCCGCTTCATTCGATAGCGAACCAAGTCTTTATCCGGTAAATCCCACTTCGCCCAGACGAAGTGGAGATTGGCAGCGGTGTCGACAGTGACCCACGGGACACTGGAATAACCGGTCGGCTCCAATTGGAACGGAGATTCCCATTGCTTAGCGAGTTTCGACCAGTGGCGATAGTACGACTTCCAATTGTTAGAGCCGCCGGCTTCATAGACGAGGTCAAGGTTGCCTTCTTGGTCGACGATTGCCTGGGGGAATCGTGATTTTGCCACCGACAGTGATTCAACCGGGGTCCAATTCCCGGTTTCACTATTCCACCACCGATGCCACAGATAAAATCCATAGCCGGCAGAGCTCTCTGTCCCATCCCAGACGACATGGACATTGCCCAATTGGTTGGCAACGAGCGGCGTCGCGTATGCCTCAGTTGATTTAGCTATGACTTCGATCGGTTGCCAGCCGCCGGGTTGGTGCCGCCGGTAGTAAATATCGTAGTGCCATCTCGTTCCCTGAAAATACGAAGGGCACCAGATGACATGGACCGTTCCCAAACCATCGGTTGCCACGACCGGACAAATTTCAGAAAGAACACTGTCCTGGTTGAGTTTCTCAATCGGTAACCAGGTCTGTTGATTCACGGAATACTGCCGGTAGTAGACATCATTGGCGGCAGTCTCGAGCTTGCCGGTTGACCAGACGACATGGACATTGCCCGCCGGGTCAACCGCAATTGGCGACCCGCCCATAATCCAGAGCCAGCCACCGGCATTATCCGACAGTTTTATCGGTTCTTCCCAGCCGCCATAGGCAAGAGCTACACAGCCCACGACCGCGGCTAACAAAGACGTCTTAGTTGGACGCATAGCTGCTCCTTTTTTGTTTTGATGATTAATCGGGAATCGTCTTCCGGTCTGCCGTTACATTCTCCGGCCATGCCATCCCAGGAAGGTTACTTGAAACGCTCCCCGCAGTGGTGACATTCCTTAAGATACCAGGAGCGTTTTGCGCCGCAGGTGCAGCTCCAGCGTTTTTTCTGCTCGTGCAGCCATGCCTGCTCGCCCACCTGGTTCAGGTGCTCGAGATTTTTGATAACCTCGGAATGGTGGGGGATGCCGTCGTCGTTGAATCCGCGCAGCTCTGAGCAGAGGAATTCGCTACAGAGCCCGCAATGAGCCAAACCGCGACTCCGGGCGCAATTTCTGATTTTACAGCCCTCGTCCGTATCCAGTCTGCAGCCCGGACAGAATTCGAGCGGGGCGTTTTCATATTCACGGTACTTTTCCGGCATCGTGCGGAGATGACTGCGGTTATTTTCTTCATAGGCGACCTTGAAACTGCACGCCCCGCAATAGAGCCCGCAGAAGGCAATCATCTCATCCATGATTCAGCGGTTCGCCGAAAGCTTCGCTCTCGTCTCCTCCAGAGTTTTTTTAGCCGATGCCGGTACCATCTCGAAGAACTTGACGAGTTTATCGCAGGCGTAATCCGGACAATAGCCGCAGTTGGCGATGTTTTTTTGAAGCCCGCAGATGCGGATTTCACACATGCTGCAAAACCCGATATGCACCCCCTGGGCATCGGTGCAGCCGACACAGTTTATATCCTCGGGCTTAAAATCATTTTTGAACATTTTTGACCATTCACCGGCTGTTTTAATGCGGAGTTCCTGGTCGTTGTTTTTGTAAGCAATGAACGCCGGGCACTCCGAACAATTGATGCCACAAAAAGCGGTCATTTTTTCCATGTCAACTCCTTTGTTTGAGAGTCCTGAAAATTAAAAAATTATACCACGAAACCACGAAAAATAAATATGGTGTTTCCAATAATTTTTCAACTTTCGTGCTTTCTTAATTTGCGCTCCTTACAGCCGCTCGATACTTCGTATTTCATGGTAAAATGACCTATCCAGCGGTTTCTGTTTGAGCTGACGAAGAAGTTCGGCCGGAGCTCATGTCAATTCGATGCCAGGACCGGCGGCGACTATTTTCCCCCACCGGGCATCACAATCATCGGGGTTGCACTGCTGCCGAGCACGGTGGTGGGCAAGGTCCCGTTCCATTTGTCGATCCATTTCAGGTCGACATACGACCTGCCACCCTGGGTCTGAATCGCCTGGGCTTGAATCCGGATCGCTTCCGCTTCACCTTGTGCCTGGGCGATACGCTGTTTCGCCTCGAATTCTACCCGCTTCAAATTATTCTCGGCTTCGAGTGCCTTCTGGGTGGCGGTGACTTTTGCCTCAATCGCGGCGGTAAACTCGGGCGAAAATGAGAAATCGGTTATCGAGACCGCATCGACGACGATGCCGTGTTTTTCAAGACGACCCCGCAACTGCTCGGTAATCCTCTCTTTAACCAGCGGACGCTCGACAATCAGCTTTTCGGCATCGAAACCGGCGGTGGCGGCTTTGACCGCTTCCTGAATGGCAGGGGTAATGATGATTCGTTCGTATTCGATGCCTACATCGCGAAACAGAGTAGCAGCTTTATCCGGTTCAACCGCAAAGTTGAGCGTCACACTGGTCGAGACATTCTGCAGGTCCTTGGACGCCGCTTCCGCCTTGGTTATATGGGCTTTGACCTGGACCGACATCAGGACGACCCGCTCGGCGACCGGAAACACCAGGTAGATACCCTGAGCTAACACCCTGCCGGTGGCAGCACCCCAGCGCAGGACGATCCCGCGATGGCCGGTAGGAACCGCGCCAAAGCAACTGATTAAAACCAAGACGAGGACTATAACCAGCAATGCTGCGGGTATACGCTTCCAGGCGAATTTCAATGGCCGGACTTGGCGCTTGATACCTTGCCAGGTAATCAGGGCAGCGAGGGCGAGTGCCCCAAGAACGAGTAACAGTTTCAATACGAACATATCTCCTCCTTTTTTGGTTAGAGTATTGTGAGACTACTGTAAGCCCGAGTTTTCATTTGTCAAATGAAAAATTTGAGAGTCCTGAAAAACTATAAAAATTACCACGAAATCCCGAAAGAACGAAAGCCACGAAAAAATAAGGTCCGTATTCTCAAAACGTGTACAACCTTTGAACTCCTTGCAGTCGTTCTATTGCGCGTCCATTCTTTAAATTGGACGCGACGGATTTCGTGATGAAAAGAGCTTTTTCAGAGATTTCATTTTTGATTGAACAGGGATGACTTCTGGTTCGGTCGGTCACGGTACTGCCGCCGGCAGAGATATCCAGACAAGGGGTTGTCATGGTCACAGTCCAACATAGGCGACACTTACATCCCAGAGCTTTTGTGCGGTCTCCAGATCGGTTGCTGCCGCCGATGGGGTCGCGATTTTTTTCTTAACGAAATACTCTCCGGTGACTTCGGAAACTTCAGGCGAGCTTGCCAAGTAGATCAATGATTCTGCTCCTTTCTGGGGAGACTGAGCGATCAGCTTGAATATCGTTCGGGAAACGGAGCCGGCGTCGCGTGCCAGATTGGTCGCGACCATGCCAGGTTGGAGGACATTGACCGTTACGCCGCTGCCGGCTAAGGTTTTTGCCAGTAATTTTGTAAATAAGATGAGCGCTAATTTCGATTGGCTATATGCTTTTCTGCCGGAGAATGATTTTTTAAATTCAAGGTCGTCGAACCGGATGGGACCTGAATGGAATCCGGAAGTCACGTTGATAATCCTCGACCGGCTGCTCTTTTTCAAAAACGCAAGCAGGAGATTGGTCATAAGAAACGGTGCAAGATAATTGGTTGCAAAAGTATTTTCGATGCCGTCCTTTGATAGGCGCCGGCGGTAATCCCAGACGCCGGCATTATTAATTAAAACATCCAGGTGCTGGTAGCGGGCATGGTATTCTTGACAGCATTTCCGAATCGACTCAAAGGATGCCAAATCGCACGCCAGGACCATAACCCTGGGATTGTTCGTGCGGTTGACGATTTCCATTTGAGTCGCTGTGCCGCGCTCGGCATCTCTGCTCGTAAAAACTACCGTCATACCTGATTGTGCCAGGCCGACCGCGGTTTCTTTGCCGATGCCGGTAGTTGCGCCGGTTATTAAAACAATTTTTTCTATCATTATGGTTCGATTATCGGAAGTTTAATCTTAGTGTCAAGCCTGTTGACCGTGTCTGCTCGAAGGCTCTTAACCGAAACCGATTTTTTCCCGGGGTCGCGCGTTACCCCTAAACGATACAATACGATTCCTGAAAAGTTTGTATTGTAGTATCATCAGAGCACTATCGGCGCTTCGAGCCGATGGTTCGTTTTATACTCAGCGTATCAGTTTTGACTCCCGTGATTCATCTGCTCAAGGGTATCGGATTTGGCGCCGCTCTTGTCCGATGCTGCGATCGGCGGAACAACGGTCACCGGTTTTGACTGGCGTTTGCCGATGACGACGATTTCTTCTATCTCATCGTAGAAGGGTTTCATCGTTCCCGGGTCGGTCATCGGTTTTATATCGTGGTCCTGGACAGTAGCCCTGGGCATAGCGCCAGCGTCAATGCCACCAGTGTTCGAGCACCCGCTGAATCCAACGAGTGCTGCAGCCGAGAGCAATCCAAAGCCGAAACCGATTGCTCTCTGGCTCAGTGTTCTCTTTTTGCTTTTAAGCATCACCCACCTCCTTGGTTAAGTGCTGTTTGAATTTTTTATTTTCTTTACTGCGGACAGCGGTTCGCCTGCCGGGCTTTACCCGCCACGCTTCCCATCTCGTCTTGCCCCACTGTTCAATCATCCGGCGGAAGGACGTCTGTTCCATGTATCGACGGCCGATGCGCCGCAATTCCTGGATGATTTCTTCGCGGGTCTTGCGGTTGTGCAGCAGATCCAGGACCTTGGTCAGGGCAAGTTCTTGAAACATGCCGTTGTAGGTTAATAGTGCCAGGTAGCGGTTTCGGCTCCAGACCGCTTCGTGGACACCCGCACCTTCCTTTTTCAAAAACGCCTGGACGTACTCAAAGCAGATACTGATATTGACCCAGTCCCCATCCCAGATTTTGAGGCTCGGGTCATCCGATTCGGGCGCGAGTACTTCACAACCGACGAGCTTTGCCGGTGCATACGCCTTAATAAAGACTTTGACACCCCGACGTGCTGCCGCCTCCAGGTCTTTTTGCAATTCGTTGAGCGGACGAGGGAAGATATCCACCAGGGCGATATTTTCAGCGTTGGCAAGCATATTTCGGCACCGCTCATAGACCTGTTCTACCCCGGTTAGACGGTAGATACCGCTCTCGACCGTTACCGCCGCCATGCCTTTCAGTTCATGCTCAATCCGGGTGCGCTGGGCATCGAGATTCCGCTTCAAGCCGTCGAGATATTCGCCAATCGGCAGTGCGACATACGCCCGGCTGCCCGAGCTTTCGTCAAGGACGACCGCGCCTTTCTGGCGCAGCGAGTCGAGTGCCTTATAGGTATTGGGCACCGGCTTGCCGATCATCCGCGATACCCGGTAACCGGTCGCCCCCGGCTCCTCGAGCAGGCTCAGATAGACCGCCGCCTCAAGCCCGGTAAACCCGAGTTCGGTCAGAAGATTTTCTCTTTGTTTAGTCATTTTTGTCTCCTATCATGTTAGTAGTAAAATACTACTAATATCAAAAATTTTGTCAAGGGGGAAAATGCAGGGTCTAAAAAAGGTGTTTTTGAACACTGAATTTTTATTCTTGACAGAGAACCGGTTAGAGATAGACTTTTTTTATTAACTTTGAGGCAGCCAGTCAAGTTCGGGGGGTACAGCTGGTTTTTTATTTTTAGGTTCTAAAAACAAATTGATCTGAAGGACCGAGCATTGTAACCCAAGGAATCATCAATGTATTATAAGAAGATTGTATTGATCGCGGCAGCACTGACGTTAGCCGTTATGACGGCAGATGCCCAAGAACGAACCGTCGGTTTGATGTTGAATGAAGAGGGTTCGTTTGATGGGTATACCTTGTTTTCTCCGTTGAGTTTCACCACTACCTATCTTATTAATAACGAAGGTTTACTTGTTCGTTCGTGGGAAAGCAGATATCGACCGGAATCAGCTTTTCAGTCCGAAGACGGGTATCTTTATCGCGGGATTATCACCGATTCGCTCCAGCCGGTCTTCGGTCGACCGATGGGTGGAATTGAAAAACAGGACTGGGATGGTTCCGGGTGCTGGTTCAAGCTGTACTCGTCGGACAACTATTCTCCGCATCATGATCTGTGCGTTCTTCCGAACGGCAATGTGATCCTGGTTGCATTCGAGGCAGGGGATTCAGCCGAGGTGATTCAAATGGGTCGTAATCGCAGTACGATTCTAACAGACAGGTATGTTTTCGATTTCATCGTTGAGCTTGAGCAGACGGGCGATTCTGCTGCCGCCGCCGTATGGGAATGGCATTTCCGGGACCACCTGATTCAAGATTTTGACAGAACCAAGGATAATTACGGTGTGGTTGGAGATCATCCCGAACGTATCGATATCAATGGTGGCTATCTTCGAGAGGACTGGCCACACCTTAACTCGGTGGCTTACAATCAAGAGTTCGACCAGATTATGCTGTCGTGTGCCTACACGAGTGAAATCTACATTATCGACCATTCGACCACGACCGAGGAAGCGCGAGGGCACTTCGGTGGCCATTACGGCAAAGGAGGCGACATCCTCTACCGGTGGGGGAATCCCCAGATCTATCGCCAAGGCGACAGTACAGACCAGAGGCTTTTTACCGTACACGATGGTCAATGGGTTGCTTCCGGACCAAGTAATATCATTATGTTCAACAACGGCACCGGCCGCGGTTACTCGTCGGTCGAAGAGATCGTGCCGCCGGTCGACGCGACCGGTAACTATTTGCTGACCGGTTCAAAATATGGACCGGACACAGCATCCTGGACCTGGACCGCTCCTACGCCGGAGGATTTTTTCGGTCCTACCCAGGGAAGCGTACAGCGTTTACCGAACGGCAATACTTTAATCGTTAATTCTCGCCAAGGCGAATTTTTTGAGGTAGCCCCAACAAAAGAGAAACTATGGGCCTACATCAACCCGGTTTCGGACCAAGGTCCGGTTCGACAGGGTGACTCGATTACGTTTAATCAGGTTTACAAGGTGCGGCGTTATTCAGCGGATTACTCCGGTTTCGCAGGCAAAGATTTGACACCCGACGGTCCGATCGAATTGCCGGCCGCAGTTGAAGAGATTAAACCCGCAACGCACCTGGAATTAAAATTGTCACAAAATCCTTTCACGCACTCGGTTGAGATTTCTTACCAGGTAGGCGCTCCCGGGCAGGTCCGGATAAAACTCTACAATGCGTTGGGTCAAGAGGTTAGAACTTTAGTCGGCGAATCGAAGCCTGCCGGCAGTTACAAAGTGCGCTGGAACGCCACTGACAATCTGGGGCAGCGGTTGAGCTCCGGGGTTTATTTTTGCCAATTTCAAGCCGGGCCGATAAGCTTGCAGAAACGGATAGTGCTGATCCGATAAGGAGAGGGTTAGATTACAGTTTCTCCGGCGGCTCTTTGAAATAAACGGCTTGTTATTTTTTAAGAAAAGCGAAGCAGCTTTAAATCAAAACTGATAGATGGAATCAACCAGGCAGGAAAATTATCAGGCAGATTTTTAAACGGGTTGCATTTCTATTGAAAGTTGTGAATGAAAATGGTTACGTATTACCAGACAAAAATCAGCGTCGAATCGGAAGCCGAACCGGCAAGATTAGAAACTTTCAATAACACATAAAATTGGCCCGGTTGCTCGAATGTGTGGGTCGGTTGCCAATCGGTCGAGGTTGCGCCGTCCCTGAAATCCCAAAATGCTTTGGTGTAGTCGTCTTTCCTGGAATAATTATAAAAAGTGATTCGCAGAGGGTGAGGACCGTACTCCCAATCCGGGTAGAACTCAGCCGTGGGCTCGGAGCCGCAGAATACGCTGTCGGTGTGCCACAACAGCGAATCGCTTTCGTTAACTATGTCTATCCAGTACCAGCCCAAATCGGATTCTAAAACCGAGGTATAGGTGCCGTTGGAATCGATTTCAATCGTATCGGTCCGGGCAAGGCGAATGGTGTCGTAGACGGCATTGAACCATTTGACGTCGATTTTCCCCGAACCTTCAGCCTCGATATTTGCAGTCAGGGTCGTTGCAGAAGTGTCTCCAGGCGGAGTTATCTCGACCGACTTGATCGAAGGCGTAATGTTGATCTTGCCGTTGCACGCCAACCAAACCAATATTGGAAACAGTAACCACAAATATTTTTTCATAACCACATCCTTTGATTTATTATTTTCTATGCTAACAAGAGAGGACGAGTTGTCAAGGTAGTAAAAAGTGGTTCATATCCATTTCGGGTGCAGTCTGGTCGCCCGGAGTATGATGTTTAGAAATTTATAGTTCGAGTGTGTTTTATCAATTTATTGTAAAGCAATGTTGACCTACGCCACGCCCAGTCATTATGCGAAAATGAAAAGAGATTGACAAAATGGTGCAGCGGAGTTACCTTTACTGCACCTATTACCAGGGGGATACTTGATGATGATTAGGGTTACTAGGAAGCAAGAAAAACTAACCAGGTACAACGGAGGTTGTAATGGAAAGAAAGTGGTTATGGGTGGCGGTCGCGTCTGCCTTTATGCTTACCACCGTACCTGCAGACCAGACCGTAGGTCTATTTATAAACGAGGAAGAGGCCTGGGATGGCTATACCCTTTTTTCACCAACGTACTGGAATAAGACCTATCTCATAAATAACGAGGGGTTGCTTGTCCACTCCTGGGAATCCGACAATATACCGGGGCTGGGTGGAATGGCTTACCTTTCTCCGGACGGATACCTGTACCGTTCGATATTGATAATTGAGCATCCTAAACTTCAAGGAGGAACCGGTGGAGTAGAAAAACTCGACTGGGACGGCAACGTCGTGTGGCATTTCGAGTATACCGGCGAGAACTTTCAACCCCACCACGATATCGAAGTTCTACCCTCGGGCAACGTGCTCATGATTGCCTGGGAAATCAAAAGCAACGCGGAAGCGGTCCAAGCCGGTGCTAACGATTTCAGTCTGGATGGACGAGAGATGTATCCAGAGTACATTATCGAGGTCGAACCGGTCGGCGCGGACAGCGGAAATATCGTCTGGGAGTGGCACTCCTGGGACCACCTGGTGCAGGACCATAATTCTGCAGTCGATAACTTCGGTTCGGTTGCCGGGCATCCCGAGCTCATCGATATAAACGCCCGTAACTACCTCGTTCCCGATTTTATCCATCTCAACACGGTGAAATACAACGAGGAATTTGACCAGGTCATGCTCACCAGCCGCGGCTACCATGAACTCTGGGTGATAGACCACTCGACCACCACCGAGCAGGCTCAAAGGCACGCGGGCGGTAATTACGGGAAGGGCGGCGATTTACTCTACCGTTGGGGTAATCCCAGGTTTTATCGTTACGGCGGTATGGGCAATGAGCAGCTTTTCGCACCGCACGACGCCCACTGGATAGCCTCAAACGCACCGGGAGCAGGTAATATTCTCATCTTTAACAACGGTGAGGCAATGTTCAATCGCTACTATTCTTCTATCGACGAGATCGTTCCGCCGGTTGATGAAGCAGGAAATTATCTTGGTGGACTCCCCTGGGGACCGGCGAAACCGGTCTGGACCTACACTGCACCTAACCGGACCGACCTTTTCGCTGTTGCCATCTCAGGAGCGCAACGTCTTCCCAACGGCAATACCCTTTTCTGCAACGGCATTTCCGGGGAGTTTTTCGAGGTTACTTCGGAAGGTGATTTGGTGTGGTATTACATCGATCCGGTTTCGGAAAAAGGTCCTGTTTTTCAGGGCGATTCCATTTCCAACAACTCCGTGTTCAAGATACGTCGCTACGCCCCCGATTATCCTGCTTTTGTAGGTAAAGATATGACTCCTGGAAAAACGGTAGAGTTGCATCATGGCGACACGACCCACGTGGTTACCGAGATTGGGTTTCATACAAATATAAAATTGGAAATCCGTCCCTCGGTTATTACTCACTCGACGACCATCAACTACCAGTTGGGCCTGGCCGGCCCCGTCCGGATAAAACTCTACAATGCGCTCGGCCAGGAAGTCAGGACGCTGGTCGATGAATCGAAATCTGCCGGTCGTTATCAAATTCGCTGGAACGGCACCGACAATTCCGGGCGTAAGGTTAATTCGGGAGTTTATTTCTGTAAATTCCAAACCGGTACGACAAGCTTGCAGAAGCGAATAATTTTTATTAAGTAATTTACAAATCCAAGATTAAATAAAAACAGGGGCACTCGGTGAGAGTGCCCCTGTCAGGTTTATAGTCTTATTTCAATATTCCCTTCATCGAGGTTGTTCCTGCGCCGGCTGAAAGCTGGTAGAAGTAGACTCCAGGTGAAGCATGGATTCCGGTATTGGTGCTGCCATCCCAAATGATTCGGTAGGTTCCTTTTTGTTGGGTGCCACGAACCAGAGTTTTAATTAAACTGCCGGCGACATCATAGATTTTCAACGAGACATTTCCAGCGGCAGGAACCGAGTAGCTGATGGTTGTGGTAGTGGTAGTAGAGAAGAGAGTGGGGTTGACCTCAAGCGAAGAGGTCATGATTGCGGGCGAGGTTTCGTCTACGCCGACAACATACAGCGGGTCATGGCTGCGAGCATGATAGATTTCATTGTCACCATCCTGATTATTACAGAAGTAGATGTGCCCGCGACATAAAGAATCCGGTAGAAAATAGCGGCCGTAATAGGAGTTATCGTCAATGTCGTTATTCGTAACCGGTTCAGCAACCCAGGTCCCGGTAGTGTTATTCGCATAGTAGATTTCGGCATCGTTCGGTTCAACCGCCATGTAGGCGATGTGGCCTTTCTTATTGGGGTCGACGAAAATAGTAGGATAAAGGTCATCGAAATCATTATCGGTAACTTTGCTTTCCTGCCAGGAGCCGCTTAGATTATTTACATAGTAAACTTCTTCGTCGTTACCGTCGCTTTTCGAAAAGCAGATATGCGCTTTGTTTTGTTTATCTAAAACGATGTAGGGATGGGAGGTGGAATCGGTTCCGCTGGCTATCAACTCGGGCGATGACCAGCTCTCTGTCGTCTTTTCCGTATAATGTAAAGCACTTCCGCTTGAGAATACGAGATGAGGTTTACTGTTACTGTCAAGCGCCAGCCAGGGATACAAGTCGTCCGCGGAATTATACGTCACCTGCTCGTGCAGCCAGGAGCCGGAGGTATTGTTGACATAAAATATCTCCTGGTTGCCGCCGGTGTTTTTCTGATAGCTAATATGGATTTTCTCGGTTTTGTCAATTTCTATCGATGGCCAGGAACAATCTTCAGTAGTAGCGGTGACTGGCTGGACAGGCCAGCCTGAGGGATTGCCTTTGCCATAGGAGATTCCCTGGTAGGGAGGGTTCTGCCACCAGATTGCGAAATGGGCCATCTGTATACGGCCAAGGCTTGAGGTGATATCGGTTGTGATATCGGTATAAGTATTATTGGTGATCCTGAAAAAAAGCCAGAAGCCTGGATTGTTGATGGAAATGAAGACCTCCTGGTTTCCGTCGTTGTGAGTATAGGCACAGTACGTATGGGCAGATTTAATAAAGGCGATTGAAGGGTGAATATCGGATTCGCTGTTATTGGTTACCTGGTCGAAGGTCCAGTCAAATCCCGAGGATAGTTGGATAAACCCTACGGCTAAAAGGAGAATTGTTAATACGCCATATTTACGCATTGCCCGCCTCCTTTTGTTTTAGTTTTTACTCCTTTTGCATCCCACGACATCCCATAAGTTACGATATAGATTATTTTCTTTTTGTCAACCCTCCATGTCAATTCCCTCGAGGGTAACGATAGGGTGACCGGGTCC
>CAYHGV010000060.1:0-18459 GCA_964356135.1 uncultured bacterium | reverse complement strand
AAAAGGTGGGAATTACGAAAGGTGTTAAAACCTCCGACTTTTTCAGAGGTCTCACTTTCCACCCTTGACAAATGTTTTTTAATTCAATATCTTTGACGCAAAATATGAAAGCTGAAATAGAAATCTCCTTTTTTATGAATCCATTAGTACCACTGGAGGGCAATTATAGTTTTTATTAGTTTCTCCGACTTTTTCCTCAGTCTCCAAAATCGACCTAATAAGGAGCGAATGGTATGAAACGAATTGGGGTGTTTGTTTGCTGGTGCGGACACAACATTGCCGGCACGGTTGATGTCAAAAAGTTAGTTGAAGCGATTAAGAACTATCCCGGCGTCGTCTTTGCCACCGATTATTTGTATGTCTGCTCGGAACCGGGTCAGGAACTGATCCGCAAGACAATCACCGAGCAGCGCTTGGATGCGGTGGTCGTCAGCTCCTGCTCCCCCACTCTCCACGAAATGACGTTTCGCCGGACCTGTGCTGCCGCCGGTTTAAATCCCTTCCAGTGCGAGATTGCCAATATCCGGGAGCAGGTGAGCTGGGTAACCGAGGATAAAGAACTGGCGACCCAGAAAGCGATAAAGGTCATCAAGACAATAATTGAAAAAGTCCGGTTGAACGAATCCCTCACCCCGATCGGCGTCCCGCTGACGAAACGGGCATTGGTCATCGGCGGTGGCGTCGCCGGTATTCAGGCGGCCCTCGATATTGCCAACTCCGGCCACGAAGTGATCCTGCTCGAAAAAGAACCCTCGATCGGTGGTCATATGGCACAGCTCTCCGAGACCTTCCCGACATTAGACTGCTCCCAGTGTATTTTAACCCCCAAAATGGTCGAAGCCCGTCAGCATGAAAAAATCAAACTCTTAACCTACAGTGAATTAGAAAACATCTCAGGCTATGTCGGCAATTTTAAAGTTACCATTAAGAAAAAAGCCCGCTCGGTCGATTTGGAAAAATGCACCGGCTGTGGTATTTGTGAACAGAAATGTCCGAAGAAAGTCCCGTCCGAATTCGACTGTGGCTTACGGATGCGCAAAGCGATCTACGTACCCTTTCCTCAGGCCGTCCCCAATGTTCCGGTTGTTGACCGGGTAAACTGCATCTACCACCAGAACGGTAAGTGCCGGGTATGCGAAAAGTTATGCGAGCTGGGCGCGGTCAATCTCGACGAACAAGACAGTTTCATCGAAGAAGCGGTTGGTTCAATCGTCGTCGCCACCGGCTTTGAACTCTATTCCAAAACCGCGGTTGGTGAATACGGCTACGGAAAAATTCCCGATGCGATCGACGGCCTCCAGTTCGAACGGCTCTTGTCGGCATCCGGTCCGACCGCGGGCGACATCATCCGGCCCTCTGACCGGACGGTTCCCAAGACGGTCGTCTTTATCGAGTGCGTCGGTTCGCGCGATCCAGAAAAAGGCATCCCCTACTGTTCGAAGATCTGCTGCATGTACACTGCCAAGCACGCCCTGCTCTATAAGCACAAGGTCCACGACGGCCAGCCGATCGTTTTCTATATGGATGTCCGTGCCGGCGGCAAAGGCTATGAAGAATTTGTCCAGCGGGCGATCGAAGAAGAAGGCATTCTCTATGTCCGGGGCAGAGTCGCCCGAATCTTTCAGGACGGTCCGAAGGTGATGGTCTGGGGTGCAGATACCTTAACCGGTAAAAAAGTTGAAGTCGCCGCCGACCTGGTGGTATTGGCAACCGCCATTCAACCCAACCCCACCGCCGTCGATCTGGCGAAGAAATTAAAAATCTCGGTCGATGAATTCGGCTTTTTCTCCGAAGCCCATCCCAAGCTCCGACCGGTCGAGACCCTCTCCTCCGGTTTTTATCTTGCCGGCGTGGCGCAGGCACCGAAAGACATTCCCGAAGCCGTTGCCCAGGCATCGGCGGCCGCGAGTAAAGTCTCGGAATTATTCTCCAAGACCGAACTGCTGCACGAACCGCTGATCGCGGGCGTCGACGACGACCTCTGTTCGGGCTGTTCGCTCTGCGTGCCGGTCTGCCCCTACAATGCCCGCGAGCTTGATGCCGCGAAAGACAAAAAAGTCGTCAAGGTGACCGACGTGCTGTGCGAAGGCTGCGGCTGCTGCACTGCCGCCTGCCCGTCCGGTGCCGCCCAGTTGAAAAACCTGAACGACACCCAGGTTGAAAGAATGATTGAAGCGAGTTTAAAGGAGTAGCCCTATGACGAATACCAAACGGAAATGGTGGAACGGTGTTTGAACCGAAGATTGTAGGTTTTTTCTGCAAGTGGTGCACCTCGGCCGGTGCCGATTTAGCCGGCACTTCGCGTAAAAAGTATCCGCCCAATGTCGTCCCGATTCGAGTCTTCTGTTCGAGCCGGGTCGATCCCCAGCATATCCTCCATGCGTTCAAAAACGGCGCCGATGGTGTTCTCATCGGCGGCTGCCATTTTGCCGACTGCCACTATATTGACGGCAACTATAAGACCGCACGACGAATTCCGCTCTTAAAGAATCTATTGAAATCATTTGGCATTGATGACCGTCGGCTGCGCTTGGAATGGATCTCCGCTGCCGAAGGTGAGAAATTTACCAGAGTAATTAAAGACATGACCGAAATGATCAGAACTTTAGGCCCATTACATTGGAGGGAAAGTGGCAAAACCTAAAATTGCGATTTACTGGTGTGCATCCTGCGGCGGCTGTGAAGAGGCGGTGGTCGATCTTGCCGAAGACTTATTAAAAGTCGTGGCGGCGGTCGACATCGTCTTCTGGCCAGTCGCGATGGACTTTAAGGTAAAAGACGTCGAAGCCCTCGCCGATGGCGAGCTTGCCGTCAGTTTAATCAATGGCGCCGTGCGCACCTCGGAGCAGGAACATATGGTCAAACTGCTACGAAAAAAATCGGGTTTAGTCGTTGCGTTCGGTGCCTGTGCCCACCTCGGTGGTATCCCGGGACTCGCCAATTTCTGGGACCGGAAGTCGATCTTCGAGCGTGCCTATAAAACCGTACCGACCGTCGTTAATCCGGAAGGAATCGTTCCCCAGACGAAAACGACGGTTGAAGGCAAAGAACTCACTCTGCCCGAATTTTACGATACCGTCAACGCCTTAGACCAGGTGATCGATGTCGATTACTATCTGCCGGGCTGTGCGCCGCCGCCCGACCTGATCATGAACGCAGTGACGGCAATTCTTGAAGGTAAACTTCCGCCCAAAGGAACGGTGCTCGCACCGGATAAGGCACTCTGCGATACCTGCCCGCTCGCGAAGAGCAAACCCGAAAAACTCGCGATTAAAGAAATTAAGCGCATCCACTTAGTACCGCACGACCCGGAGAAGTGTTTTCTCGCAGAAGGCATCATTTGTATGGGGCCGGCAACCCGAACCGGCTGCGGCGAGCGCTGCATCAACGGTAATATGCCCTGCCGGGGCTGCTTCGGCCCGACCAAAGCCGTCACCGACCTGGGCGCCAAATTCCTCTCCGCCCTGGCTTCGATTATTGACACCAACGACGAAGCCAAGATGCAGAAAATCGCCGATTCGATCATCGACCCGGCCGGGTTATTTTATATGTACAGCTTGCCGACTTCGCTCTTGAAGCGGAAGAGAATGGAGGGCTAAATGGGAAAAAGAATTACGATTGACCCGATTACGAGACTGGAAGGCCATGGCAAAATCGAAATCTTTTTGGATGACCACGGCGATGTCGAAAACGCCTTTTTGCAGATTCCCGAACTGCGTGGGTACGAAAAATTCTGCGAAGGCCGGTTAGCCGAAGAACTACCGCGCCTGACTCCGACCATCTGCGGCGTCTGTCCGACCACTCATCATATGGCTTCAACCAAAGCGTTAGACGACCTCTACAAGGTTGAGCCGACCTCAACCGCCAAAAAGCTGCGCGAGCTCGTCTACTCGGCGTTTATGGCCGAAGACCATACCCTCCACTTCTATTTTCTCGGTGGTCCGGATTTTGTCGTCGGACCGGATGCACCGGCCGGTGAAAGAAATATCCTTGGCGTCATCGCCAAAGTCGGACTTGAGAGCGCTGCCAAGGTCATCGACATCAGAAAACGGTTACGGTCAATCATCACCCTTTTGGGCGGGAGGGTCATCCATCCGGTGATGGGCCTGCCGGGCGGAGTGGCGAAGGGCTTGAAAGAAGAAGACCGCCAAAACATCGTTCAAATCGCCCAGGACTCGATTGAGTTTGCTAAATTTACGCTCTCGGTATTTAATGACATCGTCTTGAAGAACAAAACCTACGTCGACCTGATTCTGGGCGATATTTACAAGCACCGGACCTACTATATGGGTCTGGTCGACCAGCACAACAAAGTGAATTTTTATGATGGTGATATCAGGGTCGTTGACCCGTCGGGCAAAGAATTTGTCAAGTTCAAACCGCGCGAGTATCTCGACCACATTGCCGAGCATGTTGAACCCTGGAGTTACATTAAATTTCTCTACTTGAAAGCTATCGGCTGGAAAGGTTTTGTCGACGGAGAAGACTCGGGCGTCTACCGGGTTGCACCGCTGGCACGGCTCAATGTTGCCGACGGCATGGCGACTCCTCTTGCCCAAACCGAATACGAACGGATGTTCTCGGTCTTAGGCGGTAAGCCCGCCCACAACACCCTCGCCTACCACTGGGCTCGGTTGGTTGAACTACTCTATGCGTCCGAGCGGCTGTTGGAACTGGCGCAGGACCCGGAAATCACCAGTCCCAACATCCGAAACATCCCCACCCAGACACCGTCCGAGGGCATCGGCGTCGTCGAAGCGCCGCGCGGCACGCTCTACCACCATTACCGGACCGACGAACAGGGCCGGGTGACCGAAGTCAACCTCCTCGTCGCCACCCTCAATAACTCGGCGGCAATCTCGATGGGCATCGCCAAAGTGGCGAAAGGACTAATCAAAGGTGGCAACGTCTCGGACGGACTCTTGAATATGGTAGAAATGACGTTTCGTGCCTATGACCCCTGCTTTGCCTGCTCCACCCATTACCTGCCCGGCCAGCTTCCGCTCGAACTAACGATCCGGGATCCAGACGGGAAAGAAATTTTTAAGGTAAGGAGGTAACGTGGCACAAGAAATGGTTACGATTCATATTATGGGTAAGGCTTATAAAGTTCCGAAGAGTTTAACGATCATTACTGCGATGGAGTATGCCGGCTACCAGCTGCGCCGGGGGGTAGGCTGTCGGGAGGGTTTCTGCGGTGCCTGTGCCACGATCTATCGGATTGGCAATGATTACAAACTGAAAACCGGTTTAGCCTGCCAGACGATGGTCGAAGATGAGATGTATCTTGCCCAGATTCCGTTCGTACCCGCCCAGCGTCCGCTCTACGATATCCAAACCCTCAAACCTTCGGTCGCGACCTTTCAGCAGCTCTATCCCGAAACCTTCCGCTGCGTCAGCTGTAACACCTGCACCAAAGCCTGCCCCCAGGAATTACAGGTAATGGACTATGTCCAGGCTTGCATCAAAGGCGATATCGCCCAGGCTGCCGATCTGTCGTTCGACTGTATCATGTGTGGGCTCTGTGCTGCTCGCTGCCCGGCGGAAATAGCCCAGTACCATGACGCAATTCTTGCCCGCCGACTCTACGGCAAATACCTTGCACCCCGGACCACTCATCTCGAAAATCGATTGGCGGAGATGAAAGAAAAAAAATTCGATAAAGAATTAGAAAAACTTATGCAGGCAGCCCGTGCCGAGCTCGAACAGCTCTATAAAGCCCGGGTGATTGAACCGGAATAGGAGGCGTCCATGGCAGAACTCGTAGGCGGTTATACGGCTGAGATGCGGGAATCGATTAAAAAAGTCGAAGCCACCCGGCAGCAGCGACTTACCGAAAAACTCCCACTGATGACCAAAGAAGAAAAAGATGATGTTCTCCACCGATTCCACCCGGACTATAAAAAAGAGAACACCCGGCCGGTCAAGATCGGTCCGAATAAAGGCGACCCGATCGTCCAGGAGGTTGCGGATTTACTCGAAGCCCATTCAAGAATCGATCCCGAAAAGTTCGATTTATCAAAAGTCGATTACGAAACCGATCTTTTAATAATTGGCGGCGGCGGTGCAGGCTGCGCGGCGGCGATTATGGCGCAGCAGAATGGAACGAAGAGTCTCATAGCAACCAAACTCCGCCTGGGCGATGCCAACACCAACATGGCGCAGGGCGGAATTCAAGCCGCCGACCGGGATAATGATTCGCCCGCGATTCACTACCTGGATGTGTTGGGCGGTGGCCATTTTGCCAACGACCCGAAACTCGTCCATGCCCTGGTGACCGACGCGCCGATGGTTATCAAGTGGCTTGAAGACCTGGGCACGATGTTTTCAAAATTACCCGATGGAACGATGGAAGAGATTCACGGCGGCGGTACCTCGCGCAAACGGATGCACTTTGCCCGGGACTACACCGGCGGCGAGATAATGAAAACCATCCGCGATGAGGTGCGCAACCATCCCGAAGCAATAACGATCATCGAATTCTCCCCAATCGTCGAGCTCCTGCTCGATGCCAAAGGTCAGGCTGGCGGTGCGGTTCTCTATAACCTTGAAACCGAAGAGTATTTCATCGTCCGGGCAAAATCGACGATTATTGCTACCGGCGGGTTCGGACGACTCCATATCCAGAACTTTCCCACCACTAATCATTATGGAGCAACCTGCGACGGAGTGGTCCTGGGTTATCGGGTTGGGCTCAAGCTCGTCCATATGGACACGGTCCAATACCACCCGACCGGCGCCGCCTATCCTGAACAGATTGTCGGCCAGCTTGTAACCGAAAAGGTGCGCGGACTCGGCGCCCAGGTTCTCAATAAAAACGGCATCCAGTTCGTCTATCCGTTAGAACCCCGGGATGTCGAAGCGGCGGCGATCATTAAAGAGTCTACTGAAACCGACAACGCGCTGCTAACGCCGACCGGTATGAAAGGCGTCTGGCTCGACTCGCCGATGATTGATGCGATCCACGGCAAAGGCACAATCCAACGGCAGTTCCCGGCGATGTACCGCCAGAACCTGCGCATGGGCATCGACATGACCAAAGACCCGATTCTCATCTACCCGACCCTCCACTATCAGAACGGCGGACTGGAAATCGATGAATTCTGCCAAACCAAAATTCCCAATCTCTATGTGGCGGGTGAACCGGCAGGCGGTATCCACGGTCGCAACCGGTTGATGGGCAACTCGCTTTTGGATGTCATTGTCTTCGGTCGGCGGGCAGGGATTGCTGCCGCCGAGAATTCAAAAAAGGCGAAGCTCGGCACCCTCAGCCTCCAGCATGTCAGTGACTATGAAAACGAGTTGAAAGCGGCCGGGATTAAGACCAGCCGGATTGCTCCGATGCTTTTACCCGACTACACCCGACCGGAAACGAAAGAACGCCAGCTGACCAGTCATTATTTCGGGACATTGCGATAAGTAACCGCAGATAGCAACAGCTCCTTTTAGGCTGTTAAATTAAACAATGTAGCCGTGCGATTGATGTCGCTGCGCTCCATCTGCGCTATGTGCTTTATCGCACACAAATGTGATTTTATTTCTATCGTCACCGACGCAACACAAATTTGAACTAAGAAGATGAAAGCGATATCTATCCCAGTCATAATTATCCTGCTCGGTTTTGCCTGCCGCACCCCTTCGGACCGTCCGCTCGTTCCGGGCAAGACGCTCATCTATGAGCTGCGCGGTGAATGGGATGTGGATACACTCGGGTTCTCTCCCGATCTCCGCCACTGGTGGATGCAGTCGTGCCTCCTCGTCGACGGTCGCTGGAAAGAATCATTCCGTATCGTCATCGATGGCAGTGCCGGTCCGATCTACGGTCTCATCAGCGATTTCCAATTCTCAGATGACTTTTCCCATTTTGCCTATGTCGGAATAAAAAATGGCGGATGGTCGGTTGTCCGGGATGGCAAAACCGGTCCACAATACGAAAGCGTCGGTTCGTTGTCTCTCTCTACCGATGGGTCGAACCTCGCTTATGTCGGGCGCAGAAATGGCAAAGAGTATGTTGTCATAAACGGCAGAGAAGGTTCTGGCTATACCGATGCAACCCTGGTCACCTTTTCTCCGGACGGCTCCCGCCTCGCCTATGCGGCTAAGCGGGAAGAAAAATGGTTGGTCGTCCTCGACGGTATTGAAGGAAATCCGGAATACGATTTCATAACCGCGCTCGGATTCTCGCCCGATGGGTCACATCTCGCCTCTACCGTCAAGCGGAGAGGCAAATGGTTCGTCGTCCGCGATAAAAAAGAAGGACCGGAATTCGATTATCTCACACCGCCCTGTTTTTCCCCGGACAGCAGGAGCATCGCCAACCGAGCACTGGACGGCGAATGGGATACTGGGAACTGGGTAATTATCTTAGATGGCAAAAAATCCAGGCAATATTCGAATATCTCCAACATCGCCTTTTCACCGGACGGTTCTTATTTCGTTTTTTCGGCACAACAGGCAGGCAAATGGTTTATAGTAATAGATGGAACCGAGGGCATGCAATGCGATACCGTCGGCACCTTCATTTTCTCCTCCGACGGTTCCCGTTTCGCCTATACCGCAAAAAAAGATGGGACGTGGTTTGTAGTCGAACAGAACCTAAGAATCGCATCTCAGCAGAAACCGGCACAACAATATCAAGAAATCATGAACCTCACATTTTCGCCGGACGGCTCACGCCTTGCGTATGGTGTCAACAAAGAAGGCCGCTACCGGATGGTGGTGGATGGAAAAGAAGACTCGGTGTACGATTGGGTGGGAGAACCGGTCTTTTCACCCGACGGCAGCCACCTTGCCTACGGTGCAGGCTGGCAGGGCAAGACGTTCGTTGTCTTCGACGGTAAAAAAGGACCGGAGTTCAGCAATACCGTCAATGCGATCAGTTTCACTCATGACCGCTCAAAACTGGTCTATCTTGCCCGGGAAGGCAACAACCTCTACCGAATTGTGGTTCCGGTTACATCGACTCAAGGTAGTAGAGATTTAAATTCTCAGTAGTTACTCCCAGTCGCAACCAACCTCAACAACGGAGATCAACCCACCATTTATCTCTTGACAGGCATTGATTAATAATCATTATAAAGGCTATGGTGACGTATTCCTTTTATCTTATCCCCAATCCTCAACTATTTCATCACCCCGACTTCCTGGAATCAACTACAATCGACCTTAGTATCTACCGGTCGGAGAATCCCAATCTAAGACCAACCGTCGTACCCCGACCGATCCATAAAAATCCCTCTCAGAAAGGAGGTTGATCATAAAAATGAAAAAATCTCAAGGTTACCTAACAAATGGAGGTGTTATGAAACGCTTCATTGCTCTCCTCATCGCAACTGGAATTGCCCTGTCTATTTCAGCCGAGGAGATATTCAAAACCAAATGGCAGGGAATGGACGTCCAGGAGTTTACCAGCACCGATTTAATAAACAGCTTTACGGTCAGCGGTCCAGATGGATCCGGTTATATCTACCTCAAAGCCCTTTCCGCTACCGGTTCTGGTGAAATCATCAGAACACGATGGCAGGGAACCGGCGTTCAGGATTTCTCTCCTGGTGCCGTAATAACCGGTTTTCAAACTTCCGGCCCTGATTTCGAAGGCTATGTCTACCTCACCGCGGTTGCGAATAACGGTTCAACCGGACAAATCCTCAAGTCAAAATGGCTGGGAACCGCGGTCCAGGATTACTCGGCACCTACCGGCCAGGCGATAAATGGATTCACGGTAACCGGTCCGGACGGCGCAGGTTACGTAACCTTAGCAGTGACGACCGCCCCGATTAGCGGTATCGGCGAAAAACAGTTCGACGAGGCCAGCACAACTCCGCTCGTCTTCGCCCTCAATCCAATATCCCCCAACCCAACGTTCGGTTCTGTCCACATCGCCTACTCAATTCCCAAACCAACGAACGTAAGCCTTATCATCTATGACTGCATTGGTCGGGTAGTGAAAGAGCTGGTGTCTGGGAACCAAGGGCCAGCCCGCTATAACTTACTATGGCAGGCAACCGACGACCAGGGACACAAAGTCGGCACTGGTGTCTATTTCGTGAAACTCAAAGCCGGCGACTACAAAGCAGTGAAAAAGATGATCCTGGTTAGATGAAAGTAAAAAACGTGAGACGCAAGACGTGAAACGTAAATGGTTAAAAGGTGAATGGTTAAATGATTAAAAGAAAAAATATAACCAGCTCCAGGTTTTCCCATGTTTTATCCGCGTGAATCCGTGTCATTATCCGCGGAATTCTGCGGGCTCCTTGGAGCACAAAGGAGGACAAAAATGCTTAAATATATCGCAATAATCGCCGGTCTGTTTATTCTCGTGGGAAGTGGTTCTGCCGCCTGGGTTGAAGGCACTCAGGCTCCGCCTGGACCCATTGCCTATGGTGTCATCCGTCCCGATGGCTCAGTTGATCATGCAACCCCCAATGTCAGCTCAACTTGGAATGCAACTGACCAGCGTTACGAGATAACAATCGCAGGCGAAAATTACCAATACTATACGCACGTCACTGTTGCCAGTGCAATGTATCCCGGAACAGGAGCCACACCCTATACGGTTGAAACTGCTTCAGATGCAGGAAACCTCATCATCTTCATTCTCGAACCTGCCGGTACCTTTCAACAGCAATATTTCCAGTTCGCTGTTTACAAACCCTGACCACAGCTGATGACCTGAGAAGAAATAACAGTGGGGGGGCTTTGGCACGCCCCACTACTGCTACAACCGACCGAAAAAACTCTTTTTAGGTAGTCCAGAAAAGGAGGATATTGTGCGTAGACAAACCGTGATAGTAATAATCGCCAGCCTGTTTATCCTAACAGGCAGCAGCTTTGCTGCTTGGATTGAAGGCACCCAGCCGGTGAGCAGTGGCTTCACTCTCCCCTACTCAGGAACCTGTGCAAATAACGGCCCGGCTTTTAGTGCCGAGAATACCGGTAACGGCGACGCGATCAAAGGCAAGAGTTCAAATGTCGGCGGAGTTGTCGGCGAAAGTGATGGAGCGGGCTATTCCGGCGTCTATGGAGCCAACAGTAACACTACCGGCTATGGCGTATTCGGACGGAATACCGGTAATTCAAGCTACGGCTATCTTGGCGGCCCTAACGGCACCGGTGTTTATGGCGAAACCAACACTGTTTCGTACGGCGGCGTGCGCGGTTTAAGCACTAACAGCAATGGCAATGGAATCATTGGAATCGGAAATAACAGCTCATATATTTGCCCGAATGATGGCTCGGGTGTCGCCGGTATCGCAGCAAATACCGGAGTGTATGGAACTGCGTTAACTAACGGTGACGGACAGGGGGGGTACTTTTCTTCCATGTTTGGAGGTTGGGCACGAGTTGGAGCAAAAGTAGGTGGAACAAATTATAAAATCTATGGCGGTGGTAACGTGAGCACGGTTATGCCGACCGATCAGGGCAAAAAAGTTCTTTTTGCTCCGGAGTGTCCTGAACCTTTTTTTGAAGACTTCGGACAGGGAAGGCTCTCCAATGGCTATTCCCATATTGAGCTCGACCCGCTCTTCCTCAATTGCATTAAAACCGACGCCCAGCATCCGATGAAGGTCTTTATCCAGCTCAACGACAACTGTAACGGTGTCTACGTGAAGACCGGCTCAATCGGGTTTGACGTCTATGAGTTACGGAGCGGCACCAGCAACGCTGCCTTCAGCTATCGGGTGATAGCGAACCGGAAAGATACCGATTATTTGAGATTACCACCGGCAGCGCCCGAGCTTGAAGTTAGAACGGTAAAGACTGAGTAAGGAAAACCCTTTGGAATGGGGCATTGCCCCACCCCAATTCCGACCGGATTTCACTCTTAGGCTTTCATAAGAATCATGAGTCCTGCTTCGTCGTATAGCAGCGAGAGCCCTCCACAAAACCAGGAGAGGTTTAATACCCCGACACCACTAAAAGCCAACAACTTTTAATCCAACAACCCATCAGAGAGACGATAGAGTTAGCACTGGTATCAGATAACGAGGTTTATCATATCCGGGTCTATCTGGATTTACAAACCCAAGGTCTTTTTTAAACCCGCCTCCAAATTTATTGTCGGAACAAATCCGAGGATTGCTTTCTGCTGGGTATTGTCGCCAATAAGATTTTTAATCGCCGGGTTCTGCTCAAAAACAATCTTCGACTCTTTTTTCAGTAGTTCACCGACCCGCTGACAGATATCGACGATACTCACCACCTCTTCACCCGCAACATTCAAAACGTGCCTGCCGGTTACCTTCAGTGCCTTTTTAAATACCTCGACGACATCATCGATATAAATCGGATTCGATTTCGGATTTTCCTTATTATAGACCTTGATTTGGTCATAGCTATCGATCTTCCGTATGATTGATGCAACCGGACCGTTTTTCTGCCCTGGTCCATAGGGAGAGAATAAACGCAAGACAGCGGTCGAAAAATATTTTTCGTACTGGGAGACTATCATCTCCGCCTGGTATCCGGCAAGGGTAAAAAAATTGAACGGGCTCGGTGGGCAGTCTTCGGTAATTTTATCCTCGTGATAGCCGTAGACGCCACCGGTGGATGCGAGCACAAACAACCGAGCTTTCGCCCGCTTGGCATATTCCAAGAGATGGAGGGTGGACAGGGTATGAACCAGAAAATACCGTGCGATCTTCTCCCGTTCATCAAAAATGCCTGAGAGGTGGACAACCGAGTCAATCCCAAACGGCAGCTTGCGTAAATCGACCGGTTTCGTAAAATCAGCAAAACCAAATTTAACGCCTTTTTTGTTTATCAGGTCTAACGGTACATTCTTGGGGCTGCCGGTCAGGGCGTAAATCTCGCACCCTTCGGCAACCAGGCTCTTGATCAGCGCTTTACCGATAAAGCCACTCGCGCCCGATACTAAAATCTTATCCGCCATACCCGCCTACTATACTTGGAAAGATAACTGCCTGTCAATAGCCCGGTTTTTACCCGAATAAATTTTTCCATTAAAAATACAAAATTAACCACTGAGAGATCAGAGAAAAATTTAATTTAGTACTTTAACCTCTGATACCTCAGCACCCTTTGCGGTTAAATTCTCATTCCCTGATTCTGTCTCGTACGTTTTATCTTTGTGCTCTTTGTGTTCTTCTTGCCCAGTTAGATATTTAATCAAGAATTATCTAACGGGGTGAATGGTTCAATCTCCCTTTAAAGTCGTTTTCTGCCCATTGACAAACTAATAAGTTTGCGTAAGCTCCGAAATTGATGGCTCAAATCCTGAAGGAGGGACAATGGTAGGAATTGTCGGCTATGGCGCCTATATACCGAGGAATCGAATCAAAGTAGAAGAGATTGCCAAGGTTTGGGGCACCGATGCCCAGAGTTATAAACGGGGACTGGGCTTGGAAGAAAAATCGGTCCCGAGCCCGGACCAGGATACAATAACCATGTCGGTCGAAGCAGCCCGAAACGCCCTAAAACGCTGCGCAATTGATCCCAAAAATATTGGCGCAGTTTATGTCGGCTCCGAATCCCATCCTTATGCGGTTAAACCTTCAGGTACGGTTTTAGCCGAAGCACTGGGAGCAACCCCTGATGTCCACACTGCCAGTTTTGAATTCGCCTGTAAAGCCGGTTCGGAAGCGATGTTTGTCTGCATCGGCCTGGTTCAAGCCGGATTGGTTAACTACGGCCTGGCGGTCGGAGCCGATACCTCGCAAGGAGCGCCGGGCGATGCGTTAGAATATTCGACTGCTGCCGGTGCGGCAGCATTCATCATCGGCAAAGAGAATGTCCTGGCTGCGGTCGAAGAAACCTCTTCCTTTACGACCGACACACCTGATTTCTGGCGTCGCGAATACGAACACTATCCCCGCCACGGCGGCCGGTTCACCGGTGAGCCTGCCTATTTCAAGCACACTACCGGCGCTGCCCAGGCGATACTGGCAAAAACGAATATGAAACCGTCCGATTTTCGCTTTGCCGTGTTTCACCAGCCCAACGGCAAATTCCCCCAACGGGTTGCTGAAATGCTCGGATTCAAAAAAGAACAATACGAGACCGGACTCTTATGCCCCAAATTGGGCAACACCTATTCCGGTTCATCGCCGATGGGGTTAACCGCAATTCTCGATGTTGCGAAACCGGGCGATAAAATACTGATGGTCTCCTACGGTTCGGGTGCGGGCTCGGACGCCTTCATCTGGACGGTTACCGAATTGATAACCCAGGTTCAGGCAAAAGCTCCCCAGACCCGTTCGATGCTCGACAGCAATAAGAACTACATCGACTACGGAACCTATGCCAAGTTCCGGGGAAAAATCCTAAAAGCGGAATGAAAATATTTTTTAAACCGCAGAGGGCGCCTCGAAGCGAGGCGAATCAGAGAGAGCAGAGAAACAGGAGAAAAAAATTATATATTTTCATCCCAATTAGAAACTCCACACCTCTGTGTTCTTCGTGCCCTTTGTGGTTCAATCTTTTTTTAAATAATCTTAATTAGGAGATAAAATGCGCGATGTTGCGATTATCGGAATTGGAATGAATAAATGGGGCGAGCTCTGGGATAAGTCTCTGCGCGATATTTTTGTCGAAGCGGCACTGAGGGCGATCGACGATGCTGGCGTTGACCGGGTCGATGCGATGTATGTAGGCTGTATGACCTCGGGGTTATTCGTCGGTCAGGAACACCTTTCATCCCTGTTAGCCGATTATTTGGGCATTGCACCGATTCCCGCGGTGCGCGTCGAATCGGCGTGCGCATCGGGCGGACTTGCCGTCCGGCAGGCATTCATCGATGTCGCATCCGGATTAAACGACATCGTGCTCGTCGGCGGAGTGGAAAAGATGACCGACATCTCCGGCGATGGTGCGACCTATGCGTTAGCCACGGCTGCCGACCAGGATTGGGAGGTCTATCAAGGCGTGACCTTCCCCGGTCTCTATGCCATGATCGCCCGCAGTCATATGCACCAGTTCGGGACGACCCGTGAACAGCTTGCCGGAGTCGCAGTAAAAAATCATAAGCATGGTGCGCTCAATCCCAATGCCCAGTATCCATTTGAGATTTGTTTAGAAAATGTGATGAAAGCGACGATGATCGCTGACCCGCTGACGATTTTAGACTGCTCGCCGATCACCGACGGTGCAGCCGCGCTCATCCTCTGCCCGGTTGAACTCGCGAAAAAGATTTCAAAACATCCGGTGGTCAAAATATCGGGCTCGGGGCATGCGACCGATGCCATCGCTTTGCATAACCGGAAAGACCTGACCGAATTTAAATCGGTCATCAAAGCGGCACAAGCAGCCTACAAAATGGCAAATTGCCAGCCGGCTGATATCCATCTTGCCGAAGTTCACGACTGCTTCACGATTGCTGAAATTTGCATCCTTGAGGCGTTGGGATTCGTCGAACGGGGAAAAGGCGGCTCTGCTGCCGAATCGGGAATGACCGCATTGGGCGGTAAGATTCCAGTCAATACTTCCGGCGGTCTGAAATCGAAAGGCCATCCGGTGGGCGCGACCGGTGTTGCCCAGGTAGTAGAAATCGTCGAGCAGTTGCGCGGCGAAGCCGGCAAGCGGCAGGTTTCGGGTGCCCGGCGCGGCTTAACCCAGAATATGGGCGGCTCAGGTGGCAGCTCTTTAATTCACATCCTGGAGAAGGCATAATGTCGGTCCCACGATACTGGCGCGAAATACCTCAGCGGTACCGGCTTGAAGCCGGGAAATGCAAAAACTGCGGACTGGTTTTATATCCTCCGCGGCTCATCTGTCCGCAATGCAAAAACCGGACATTCGACAAAATTATCTTGAAGAACGAAGGCACCATCCTGACCTATACCGTCATCCGGGTGGCACCCAGCCAGTTCACCGACCTTGCCCCCTATGCGATCGGAATTGTCGAGCTCGACGGCGGCGTCCGCATCACAACCCAGATTGTCGACTGCGACTTCTCCGAGCTTGCGATCGGCAAGCGGGTCAGGCTCGAATTCCGAAAAATCCAGGAAGACGGCAACGCCGGCATCCTCTGCTACGGCCACAAAGCGGTGCTGACAACTTGAAAATGCAAAATTCAAAATGCAAAACTGTAGAAACAGACCTTTAGGTCTGTTAAATGATACAGGTCTGAAGACCTGTATCTACACGGCTTTTAACCATTCGCCTTTTTACCAATTACCTTCCTCCCTACCATGTTTAGATTAGAAAGCCGGATTAAAACTACTTCCCAGGAATACAAAGAGAACTTCACGGCGATGGAGCAGGTGGTCAAGCAGTTCAAGCAGCGGCTTGAACAGGTAAAAAAAGGCGGTTCCCCCGAAGCTCTTGAAAAACACAAAGCACGCGGCAAACTGCCCGCCCGCGAGCGGCTCGACCTCTTGTTCGACAAGAATACACCGTTTCTGGAGTTAAGTTCATTGGCTGCCTGGGACATGCACGATAACGAAGCCCCGGGTGCCGGCATCATCACCGGCATCGGTCTCGTCCACAACCGCGAAGTTTTAATCGTTGCCAATGACGCAACCGTCAAAGGCGGAACCTATTTCCCGGAAACGATTAAAAAGCACGTCCGCGCCCAGGAAGTCGCATTGGAAAATCGTCTCCCCTGTGTCTACCTCGTTGACTCGGGCGGCATTTTCCTACCGCTCCAGGTCGGCACCTTCCCGGATAAAGACCACTTCGGAAAGATTTTCTACAACCAGGCACGGCTGTCGGCTTTTAGTATTCCCCAGATATCGGTCGTCTTAGGGTCGTGCACTGCGGGTGGAGCTTATGTGCCGGCAATGTCCGACGAAACGGTCATTGTCAAACAGCAGGGGACGATTTTTATCGGCGGTCCGCCTCTGGTAAAAGCAGCAACCGGGGTGGATGTGACGCCGGAAGACCTGGGCGGCGCCGATGTCCACTGCAGGATTTCCGGAGTATCCGACCACTACGCTCAAAACGACCAGCATGCGATCGAGATAACGCGGAATATCGTCCAGAATCTTGGGCAAAATAAAAAGTTCGAACTCGATATTGCCGAACCGGAAGAACCGAACTACGACCCGAAGGAACTCTACGGTGTCATTCCCGGTGACATTCGCCGACAGTTCGATATGCGCGAGGTCATTGCCCGGATTGCGGACGGCAGCCGGTTCCACGAATTCAAAGAGCTCTACGGCCAGACCCTGGTTTGCGGATTTGCCCGGATTATGGGCTACCCGGTAGGAATTTTAGCCAACAACGGCGTTTTATTCTCGGAAAGCGCCCTTAAAGGCGCTCACTTCATCGAACTCTGTGCGGTTCGCAAAATTCCGCTCCTCTTTTTGCAGAATATCACCGGATTCATCGTCGGCAAAGAATACGAGCACGGCGGAATCGCCAAAGACGGAGCGAAAATGGTGCACGCGGTTGCCAATGCCGATGTGCCGAAGTTTACAGTGATTATTGGCGGCTCTTACGGTGCGGGCAACTATGCGATGTGTGGGCGAGCGTATAACGCTCGCCTTTTATGGATGTGGCCCAATGCCAAAATCTGTGTGATGGGCGGTGAGCAGGCGGCGAATGTCTTATTAACCGTAAAGATGGATGCCCTCAAAAAGAAAGGTCTTACGATGACCGAAGAAGAACAGGAGAAATTCAAAACGCCGATCTTGAAAAAATACGAAGAAGAATCGTCGGCATATTTTTCTACCGCCCGGCTCTGGGACGACGGCATCATCGACCCGTTGGATACTCGAAATGTTTTAGCGTTAGGAATAGCGATGTCCTTAAACACCCCTATCCCCGACCACCGTTTTGGAGTGTTCAGAATGTAGAATTTGCATTTTGCAATTTTCATTTTTAATTTTTAGTATTCTAAGGAGGATGTATGGAGTTGAAGACTGTTAAGGTTGATAAGCCTGAAGATGTAAATATCATTATCGGCCAGACCCATTTTATTAAAACAGTCGAGGATTTATATGAGGCGCTGGTCAATTCAGTTCCTAATATAAAATTCGGAATCGGTTTCTGCGAATCGTCCGGTGCCTGCCTGGTGCGAACCGAAGGCAATGACGACGAGCTTAAAAATCTTGCCGCCCAGAACGCTTATAATATCGGTGCCGGCCACAGTTTTATTGTTTTCCTCCGAAACGCCTATCCGATAAATGTTCTGGGGGCAATAAAAGCCGTACCTGAAGTCTGTTCCATCTTCTGCGCCACTGCAAATCCGATCGAGGTCATAATTGCTGAAAGCGAGCAGGGTCGGGGAATATTGGGCGTGGTTGACGGCTCAAAACCGAAAGGAATTGAAGCTGAGCCGGACATTAAATGGCGGAAAGAATTATTGCGCAAAATCGGGTACAAACTATAAAGCACAAATATGTCAAATGACAGCGAATCAAACGAATTTGTTTATATAAGATGAATGATGGCGAATAGCACGAATGTTCTTTAAGTAAAGGTTATATGCTCAAACGAATTGCGGTCAAGTCCAAATTTCCCTGTAAAATTATCTCTCATGCTGAGATCCTGGTTTTC
>CAYHGV010000059.1:0-18634 GCA_964356135.1 uncultured bacterium | reverse complement strand
CGGTTCAAACAGTATCTTCTCCGGCTATCTGAATATAGCAGGCCTGGGAGTCTCATCCGGCGACTACATCACCGGCATTACGATCGACGGAAGCAGCAACACCTCGGAATTTGGTCGGGACACCACGGTCGGAACTCCCACCGGTATCGTCGTATCATCTTTTACCGCCGACGCTGAGAGTAATCGGGTTGTCGTCCACTGGGAGACCGGCTCTGAGGTCAATGTCGCCGGCTTCAATGTCTACCGCAGCCTGAATGAGACGGCGGATTATACCAAACTCACCGAGCCACTCGTTCCGACTAAAGGAAACCCGGTCGCAGGCGCAATCTATGATTTTTCTGACTCTGAAGGCAGAGCCGGCAACTACTACAAACTCGAAGTTGTCAACCTTTCCGGAGGTTCAACTTTCTTTGGTCCAATCAAAGCTGAAGCCACAGGCATAGAAGAAAAACCAACCGGTCCTAAACCGGTTCCGTTTGCCATTATTCCCAATCCGATTCGTTCGGCCGCAACGATTCAGTATTACGTTTCCAGTACTCGAACGGTGACCTTGAAAATCTTCGATAGTAACGGTCGCCAGGTTGCCCAATTGGTAAACGGGAAGCAAATGCCCGGCAATTATTATGTCGTATGGAATACTGAAAACGTTGGCCCCGGAATCTATTTTTTCTCTCTTGCTATTTCTGGAGAAAAGGTTAAAATGGAGAAGGCGGTAATAATAAAATAATACGCAATAAAGCTGATTTTTAAGGAGGTATAATGGCAGGTGGAAAGCGTAAAAGAAAACGGCAGTGGATAAAACCGAAGATTACGAAAATTACTCTCAAGACCAAGGAGACGGTCTTAGGTTTCTGTAAGACCGCCTCCACAACCAGCCAGCCCCTGGGCACCGCTCCGTGCAACATCGCGAACTGTTTCACTTCGAACGGGACGTAAGCCGAGCTCACTAACAAGTGGGTTCTGGTTCATAGACGAAAGGGAAATAACATTTAGACTCATCGTTGCACTCAGGGTCGAAATCGTATCGCTCTTGACAATCCTGGGGAAAAGCCTACAATAGAGAAATTTTTCTGTCAGCTAAACGAAAGTTTATCATAAAAGAGTGACATGCGGAACGTCGAGAAGAATCATAAGCTCATGAACGTAACCAACCCTTCAACTGACCTGCACAGTAAGACCCTGAGCATCCGGCTTGCCGATATAACCATGACCTTCAGTGGTTCGGATTTTCGACCACTGCCGGATGTCTACCGCCCGTTTATCACTCACCGCATTCATTCTCATCCAAAGCCTTCGGGCAGCAAAGGTGAGGGCACGGGCATGATGCTCATCGTGAAAAAAGGCATCCCCTCACCCGGCGGCCATCGCCTGGTATTGGACTGTGAAACCTGGAAAGTCTTCGCACTTCCTCGAAGGTGGCTCTTCACCTTTCATCCGGATGCGACGACCCGAAAGCCCGCCCAGGTTGTGATAATCGATAAGCACTTCAGTCGCGGAGAGTTATTCTACAACCCCGTGCCCCGGGGAACGGTTCGTTTCCCCAATCCTTTCGTCCATCCGATGCTGGAGGTGCTGTTTGTCCCGCTGTTGGCTCAACGGCAGGGCATCCTCTGTCATGCCTGTGGGATTGTCGATAACGGCAAGGGTTTTCTCTTTCTGGGCAATTCGGGTGATGGCAAGTCTACGTTCGCAAAACTCTGGCAAGGGCGTGCGACCATCCTTAACGACGACCGAATTATCATCCGGAAGAAAGGGAACGATTACTGGATTTATGGGACACCCTGGCATGGAGATGTCGAACTGATTTCCGCCCAGGGAGTGCCCCTCGAAGGAATCTTCTTTCTAAAACACGGACAAACGAATCGGGTTGTGCGGAAACGCGGCGCACTGGCGGGAGCGATGTTCTTGAGCCGTTCTTTTTTACCGTTATGGAACCGAACCGGCATGCGCCAGACCATTGCCCTCAGTGAACGAATTGTCGCATCCGTCCCCTGTTACGAATTGTCATTCGTCCCGGACGATTCGGCGGTGGAATTTGTGAGAAACTTGAAGGTTTAAAGAACTATTCGCCGTATTTTTCGTACTGCTATTTTTGTGGTTCCATCCTTTGAAAATTTTCGTAATAACTTTTTATTGGAACTATCGAAGGATCAGCAATCGTTCAACCGCTTCGGTCTGCTCGCCATTCATTCCGGTAGCAATAATTTTATAGAAATAGACCCCGTTACTCAGTTCCGCGCCGTTTTCATCCCGCAGGTCCCAGTCAACCGAATTAAACCCAAAGGCACCGGGTGCGTTCCACAGTTCCCGAATCCGGCGTCCGGCAAGGGTGTAAATTTTAACCCGAACCTCCTGTGCCGGCAGGGAAAGTAGATACGTAAAAAACGTTCGAGTCTGACAGGGATTCGGATAGGCTAAGATATGGGCGATTTTCAAATCCGACTCAACCACAAGGGTTAAAACGCTCTCGGCTTTATTGCCCGTCCGATCGGTGGCAGTGACCTTCAAGGTATAGCTGCCGTCGGTTAAAAACGGCCGGCTTGAGAGTGTTACCGTCGTATGCTCCAGTTTTGTCACCCAGGGTAACGGGAGTTTCTTGCCGGCTTCTATAACCTCAAGCCGCAATCCGCTTGAATCAATCCCCGCATTATCCCGGACCGTAACGTCAATTACCGGTCGGGACGATATAAACCAGTAGTTCGTTCGTAACGTTTTCCCGTCAATCGCAATTTCAATCGAAGGCGGACTCTGGTCTTCTGCTACGCCGGTCGTATCGGTTATCCGGATCGTATCGGCGAGCGAATTGTTCTCTTCGTAGGATTCGGCAATTTTGTCATCCGGGTCGGCAATCACCTTGATTGTCCGCAGCCCGATTTTACCGTTCGTGTCCCAGTCGAACGTAACCTCGGTATTTTCGTCAGGGGCGAGCTTCGGAATTACTATCGTTTTCCCGATCGGCGCTCCATTATCATAGAACTGAACTTCGCAGTCAGTCGCCGTCGCCCTGCCGTCGTTCTCGATGATACCACTGATGCGCACGGTATCGCCGGCAGAAGCCGACCGGGGACTGAAGCTGAGCTCCACCGGCAGAAGGTCGGGCAGCACGCAAAAAATCATTTCGGTTGCCGGGTCGCCAAAAAGGGTATACATCTCGGCATGGTCCCAGAGCGAAGGTTGTTCGGCGAGCAGGGCAATTTTTGCCTGGGCGACCGCCGAACCGACGATACCGATTTTATTCTTAAAAAAGGCGTCGAACAATTTCTCAGCCATCACCCGGTGTCCCTCCAGATAGCCGTAGCCGGTCGGCGCCCAACAGACAACCGAGCCTTTGGTTGAAGCCCGGGCGAGTTCTTCTGCCAGACAGTAATCGTCGACTGCATGGCTGAAGTAGCCGTCAAGACAGGTCAGGGTACTCACCAGCGGGTAACGAATGTTATTCGTTAATGAGCCGACGTCATTCGAAGAAAAGATATTTTCTACCGCCCAGATATCGATACTGCCGTGTCCGAAATAGGTCGTTAATGAATTGCCGCTGTTAATCGCCGAAATAATCTTATTTTTCGCATCCGCTGCGCCTGCACACTGTGTCAGGTAGACTTTGGTCGGAGTGAAATCCGGCGGGAGTTTGTCAAGTATCAATTCATCCGCCGCTCCTTCAAAATCACCGGCGTCATCAGGATTGTCGGCTACGAACAGGGCTTTTTTCTGCCATGCCGAATCCGCCGACTGCTGCAGGTACTGGAGAGTCTTATCAATCGCATTACTGACGTCGGTCGGAGTGCGGGCGGTAAATCTGCCGACCAAGAATTCCGGATACCGGTCTTCTCCTTCCACGCAGACGAACCAGTGGTCGGATGCGGTCTCGAAATTATAGGTGCTGCTCTGGAAAAAGTGAGTGGGAAGGTAATCTTTCCGACCTGATTTCAAATAATCCTGGGGATCGAAGGTGGCGTCCCCGACCAAAAGGACATAGGTCGGTGCCGGTTCCTGCCATGAATGGTAGGCGTTGCTCAAAAAATCTTTAATTGCCCGGGGCTCGGCTATGCCGTAGTTGAATTCATCGTAAATATCGGTCAGGCGGATTACCTCGGTCTGCAATCCCTTGCTCCGCCACCAGTCGGCAAGCGGTTCGACCGCATTGTAAAAATCTTCGTTCGTTACAATCAGATAGTCTGCCCGATGCACAGGCGAAGCCCACAATGAAGCCGTATCCTTGACCACTTTTTTCGGACGTAAGGTCTGGCTCGAAGCAAGAGCGCAGTACCGCTTCGGGGCGGAGAGATTGTCCGTGAAACGCAAACGAAACGACCCGGCGACCTGGTCGATCAAGCCGTTGACAATCCTCTTTACCCCCGCGGGATTGGTTATATCAAACAATCTCAGGTCCGAAGTCGTGAACCCGGCGAGAGAAATACAGTGTGTGCCACTCTCGGAATAATTGAAGTCAAGCCGGTCCGCCTCGGCCAGAAACCTCCGCCAGTACTCAATCTCAAAGTAATTTATGTAGAACATATCAACCGATGACCCGGTATCATTCGGTCCCCGGATCCGGAGCGTATTGTTGCCGGCGACGAGCAGGGCAGGACTTATCGCAACTTCGGTCTCGGTGCTCGTCTGGCCATCCCACCAGATATCGGTAATCTTGTTGCCATTGAGTAAAACCTCGGCATGGTGGTCGGGCAGGGTACTCGTATAGGTGATGCCCTGAAGAACAACGTTCACCTTCGCCTGGCCGCTGGTATCGGCGACAAACGGCACGGGAAGCGTGAAATCTTTATTACCGGGGGCGATCAGGTAGTCCCAGAACCAGTGGTCTGCCGCCTCCCCTTCGGCAACCGAAGAAGCGTAGTAGTGATTCTCTTCAAAGCGCAGACGTTTAAAAAAATACCTGGGATAGCTTGTGGTGTCGCCGGGCTGACCATCACGGGTCTCCATCCGAAGCCCGAAGCTGCCGCCGTAGGTGAGCCAATAGACATTATTAGAAGTGTAGCGGGTGGTTTCTGCCACGCCGTAGAATTCGATATAATCGCCGGCATCAAAAATCCCATCCGCTTCACCTTCGACGTAAATCGGCAGTTCCGTTCCGCGGTTGATAATTCTCAGACTTTTCGGATTGACGGCGCTGAGATTAATGCCGACGCTGTCAAGGAAAGTTTTCGTCAGACGATAGATGCCGTCTTTATCGACAAAAAGTTTCCAGCCCGGTGTCGGCGGTGGTGCGACCATCGACGGCTTCGATGTCCGGTCCATTGTCCGCCAGCGTTGAGCCGATTCATAATTGACCAGCGCCGACCGAAGAATCGCTTCAAACGACGCAGGCTGCGGTTGGATGAGTGCCGGGTCGAGCCGGAGCTGAGGTCTCTGCTGGAAATGAATCGTAAACCGTATCTTTTTATAGAACCGGACCGTTTTTTGCTCCGGAGAGTATTGGACCGGGAACACTGAGACCGAAACCAGCCGCTGGTTTCGAATAAAACCGACCGGCCCCAGCGTTGCGAGCGTGCCGGGATAAAAACCGGCTCGCCCGTAAATTTTTTCATCCGCTACATAGGAATAGTGGATATCGCGTGCTTGCCCAAGGTTTAAAGTGAGATTTATGTCTTCTTGCGGCAAAGGCGAGGGGGCAGGACGGAGTATGTAGCCCGACTCTTCGCTCGACTCAAACCCCCGTGTTTCGAGCCTCAAATCCGTTCCCGGCGGTATACCTAACAGTATTCCCTGGGTCGGCAGCTCGGGTGCACCGGGCTGCGTCGTTTTTGAACAACCCGGGATTGCAATAGTACGAAAGCCCGTTCCCTGCTCCTGACCGGTCTCAATCTGGTAGGGTGGAAAGGTAATTTCAACCACTATTCTTTCGCCATTGGATTCGAGCACTTTTATTCGGTCGGAAAGCGGTGCTTTTGGGCTCGGGAAGAATTGTCCTTCAGGCAGGAGCGGATTCAGCTGCCGATCATTTGCCCTGCTTTTAATCTCCGAAGCCGGTAATCCCGGAGAACGGGCGAAAACACTCAATGAAAAAATGACACCAAAGGCAATCCTCGGAAGTTGTGTGCAATCCATAGAATTTAAAATAAGTTGTAAACCATAAAAAGTCAAGACGAAACGAATCGACGACCGCCCAGCTGGCGCGTGAAAATTGGGTTCGGGGATGCGATTGACAAATATACTATCTCCACTATAGTAACCTATGCACACGGTTCATTCCATTCCGAATCGGGATTTTTTTAATCGGGTTTACAAACGCTCGCCCCGGATTGTTGCCCGCAGGATTGAAGATGAGTACCTGCTGGTTCCAATCGAAGCCGGGGTAGGCGAAACTGATGCAATCTACACATTAAATGCGGTCGGAGCGGACATCTGGCAGCGGTTAGACGGCAAGAAAAAATTGAAGCAGATAGTCGATATTTTATTAAAAAAATATGCGGTCGACCGGCGGGAAATCGAGAACGATCTAAAAAGGTTCATCCGGACCCTGGAGGAGATGAAGGCAATTCGATGCCGGTAGATTGCGCTGAGCTCTTAAGCGAAAAAACCATCAGCGATTGGGCTGCCGGGAAGAAAAAGTGGAAGAAACGGGTGCCGCTCTCCGGGTCGCTCGAATTGACCGAACGCTGCAGTTATAACTGCATCCACTGTTTTATCAATAAAAAAGCAAATGACCGGGAATCGAAAAAACGGGAATTGTCGTTCCGGGCGCTCAAATCGATCATTGACCAATTAGTCAACGATGGTTGTCTCTGGCTCCTCATCACCGGCGGCGAACCCTTTTTGAGAAAGGATTTTTTAGCTATCTACGCCTACGCCAAACGACAGGGGCTGCTGCTCACCGTCTTTACCAACGGCGCCCATATTACCCCACGCCATGCTGACTTTTTTAAAAAATTTCCGCCCTCCCGGATAGAAATTACCCTCTACGGTGCGACCAAAGAAACGTTCGAATCGGTTACCCGAACCCCGGGTTCGTACCAAGCCACGATGCGAGGAATCCGGCTGCTAACAGAAAGAAAGGTTCCGCTGTCGTTAAAAGCGATGGCGCTTGGGCAGAACCGGCATGAACTGGCGGCAATGGAAAATTTCGCCCTCTCCTTGGGAATAAAAACCTTTCGCTTCGACCCGGTGATAAACCGAAGGATTGACGGAAAGCCCGGACCGGAAGATGCCCGGCTCTCACCGGAGCAGGCGATGGAACTGGATAAGAAATCCCCGGAGCGATTGCGCGAGTGGAAAGAGTTTGTCAAAAAATTTTATGGTGCGCCGAATGGTAAGCGCCTGTTTGTTTGCGGGGCAGGACTCTCCTCGTTTCATATCAACCCCTACGGCGAATTCTCCCTCTGTATCATGAGCCGCTGGCCTAATTATAATGTAGTGAAGGGAAGTTTTAAGGAAGCCTGGGAAGTTTTCGTTCCCAAGGTTCGGGCACTGAAACCTCCCCCCGATTATAAATGCAGTCGCTGCAATCTGATCGCCCTGTGCGGGCAGTGTCCGGGCTGGTCGTATTTGGATGCCGGCAAACTGGATACACCGGTAGAATACCTGTGCACCCTTGCCCACCTCCGGGCGAAGATGCTCGGGTTGTAGAAACGAAAACCTATTTTATAATTCGGTGATATGGCAGGAGCAGGAGATGCAGGGGTCGTAGGCACGCACCACCATCTCTAACTCCAATTTGGCTTTATCGTAATCGGCAGTCTCTTTTTCAAAAAGGCTTTTTGCCGCAACCGCCAGGTGTCTCTCAATCGCATTATAATTCTGGGCGGTCGGGATGATCAGGTCGGCGGCATCGCAGACTCCCTCTTTAAAGCTATAATAATGAAAGAGACTACCGCGCGGAGCTTCAACCGCAGCCGAACCAGCCCCATCGGTGATGGTAATCGGGACTAACGCGGGCGGATTCTTTACCTTCAGCAACTGATCGGCGGTTTCGACAATCCTTTCCAGAGAAAAGACGAGTTCAACCGCCTGCGCCAGGTTGTTAAACAACGGATTCCGTATCCAGGAGAGATTATAGCACTGCTGGAATGCCTTGCGTGCCGCTCCGTTCAGCCGTTCGCCCAAAAGATTCATCCGGGCATTGGCTCCGACCACATACGGCTTGTCGTTGTAGAGAACGCGTTTCGCCGAGGAATGGGGAACGATCTTTTCGCTGGTCAGCGTTCGGAATTCCTCCACCGTCCGGTCTTCGCCGTTCGAGATCATGACTTCGTCTCCAAAGAATCCGTAGTCGTCGCTCGGCGGCTTCAAGCAGACGAAGAGCATACCTTCTTCGGGCACGACCGAATACCGTAGATTTCTGAATAACTCGCAGGTTTTCATCCCATCGACGATCAACTGTTTCGCTTCTTCCCGAATCGACTTGAGCTCATCCGGTGTTACAAAGCGGCCGAACCCGCCGATAATCGGATTCTCGCCATGGATCATTCTGCCTAATACCGTTTCCATCACCCGGTTGCCGAATTTCTTCAAACGCAAACCGGCTGCCACTTCGGTCGAATATTTGTCGAGCATTGCCACCGCGTCCGGATACCCCAGGAAATCGGGCAAAGCTAAAAAATAGAGATGGAGCGAGTGGCTTTCGACCATCTCGCCGTAGTGGACCAAATTCCGTAAGAGCACAACCTCCGGTTTGACTTCGACCGAGAATAGTTTTTCCATTGCCCGGAGTGCGGCATAGCGGTGGGAGACATTACAGATCGCACAAATCCGCGGAACAATATTGAGCACTTCCGCCGGCGTCTTTCCTTTGACCAGCGTTTCAAACAACCGGGGCCCTTCGGGAATTTCAAATTTGACGTCTTTAAATTTACCTTTCAGTAACTGGACGGTGATATTGCCGTGGCCTTCGACCCGGGTTACGCTGTCGATGCGGAATTCGTTCATTGCTTCGTCCCTTTAATCTGTTTGAGAACCTCGATACTTCGGGCACCAAAAAACATTCGGATTTTCTTTTCGAGCATGCCGGGGGCGAACCCCTTTTCCAGTAAATTCTTTTCCCAGGATGCGGCGTTAAAATCTTCGATCGGACCGAAGCAGCCGACACAGGGAAGGTTATTGGTCGGGCAGCGCGCCTGGCACCCGGCACGGGTGATCGGGCCGATACAGGGGATATTTTTTAACAGCAAGCATTCATTTTCGCGCCATTTACATTCCATGCACACCGGAAAGTTCGGCAGCTGCACCGGCAGGTTGCGCAACAACCGGGTGTAGTTATAGCAGAAGAGCCTGGCATCAATCGGGCAGCCGGGAATAAAATAATCGACCGGCACATAACCCGACAGGGGCTTGGATGCGACCGCTTTGACAATCGAAAAATTCTTAGGATAAATTGCCGCAAACCGCTCCGGATAGTTGTCGTTACCGGCATACATCGCCTGGACACCACCGAACGCCGCACAGGTCCCGAGGGCAACGACCACCCTGCTCTTTTTGCGTATCTGCCGCAGTTTTTCTTCCTGCTCGGTGGTGGTAATTGACCCTTCGATAAAGGCGATATCGACCAGCGCATCGTTTGCCTGACTGGAAGCGAGGCGAAAACTCACAACCTCGGCCGCGGTCAGGATATCGAGCAGCTGGTCTTCGGAATGGACAAGCGTCAGGAGGTCGCCGGCGCAGCCGGTAAATTCATAAAATCCGACCTTCAGTTTCTTACCGCTCATATCAGGTCCTTCATATGAAGCACATCCCAGTAGGTAAAGATCGGACCGTCCATGCAGGTATAGATCGAACCGATAATACAATGGCCGCACTTGCCGATGCCGCAGCGCATCCGCCGTTCGAGGGTCATCAGAATCTGGTGCTTGGGTATTTTCACCGCCACCAGTTTATCGATCACATAGCGGTACATCGCCGGTGGCCCGCACACCGCGGCATAGGTTTTTTCCGGGTCGATGTCTTTCACCTCCTGAAAGAGAGTCGTCACCACTCCGATCTTCTCGGTCCAGGCGCCGGTATCGTCGCCGTCGACCGCATACAGACATTCTAAATCGTCTCGCTCTTTCAGCTCAAAAAACTCACGCCGGAAGAGCATCTCAGCCGGACGCTTGGCGCCGTAAAGAAAATAGATTTTGCCGAACTGGTCCCGGTTGTCCAGGGCATAGAGAAGCAGTGAACGCAAGGGAATTGCACCCAATCCACCGACGACGATGATCAAATCCTGACCCATCATCCGCTCAATCGGGAAGCCGTTACCATAGGGTCCACGCACACCGATCAGTTCGTTCTCTTTTAACTTGTGCAGCTCATCGGTCAGGACGCCCGCTTTGCGAATGCCAAATTCCAGCAGCCCGGGGCGCGAAGGCGATGACGAAATTGAAAACGGCGCTTCGCCCGCGCCGAACAGTGAAACCATCATGAACTGACCGGGTTTATAGGTAAGCCCTAACGCCTTTTCCACTTCGACCGGTCGGACCTGGAAGAACCGGACATCGTCGGTCAGATCATAACGCCGGACGATGCGCATCGGAATCGGCAAATAAGGATTATCGGTCATGGTCAGCGAGTGCCTTTTCGCCTTTTAATTTCTTCGTAACTTCAACGACGTTGATATTCACCGGGCAGTTATCGATGCACCGACCGCAGCCGACACACGCCGGTTTGCCGAACTCGGTAATGAATGCCTTGAGCTTATGGGTATACCAGTGGCGCACCCGGTTCGCCCGTTTGTCCCGGAAATTATGTCCACCCGCGACCAAGGCGAAATCCTTGAGCATGCACGAATCCCACATCCGTTCGCGGCTGCCCCGAGCTGAACCGAGCGCCAACCGGTCAACGGTATTGAAACAGGGACAAGTCGGACAGACCATGCTGCAGATCCCGCACGACAGGCAGCGCTCGCCGAATTCTTCCCAGACGGTCGAACCGTGACTCAGTTCCATGATATCGGGCATGCCGGTCAGGTCGAGGTGGAGCTTGTACTGGTTGTCCCGCCATTTGCGCCATTCGATGTAGCGCGATAAATCTTTCTGGGTTATCTTCTCGTCGAACAGGTCCAACCGGTAGCGCATCAAATCGTCGCCGACCGACGAACCGACCCAGACCAGATAGTAGTCGTCTAAGTCGGTAAATCCTAAATCAAACCCCTCTTCGACAAAATGGGTATTAGTCGAACGGGCAAAACATTTATCGTCCGGGACACACGAGCAGCCGATGATGATCGTCTGGTTGCGGTACGCGGTATAATAGGGATCGGTAACCCGCTCTTTAAATAATTTATCTAAAATCAAAATGCCGTGAATTTCGCAGGGATGAACGCCGAAGACGATGCGCCGCGGCGGCAGAGTAACGGTCGGTTCGAACTGGTGCTCGGTGTTGAATTCGAGTATCGAGGACTGGGGCGGGAAGAGGAACTTCTTCACCGGCAAAATCGTCCGCAGTGCCGTCGTGTCAAGACGGGAAAAGTCGGTCAAGCGCTGGTAGATGAACTTATCACCCTTCTTGACCGGACCCCAGACTTCGCCGAAGCCCTCCAAGCTCTCGAGGTACTCATGCAACAATTCTTTTTTTAACTTTAAAGCTTTCATCGGTTCCTGATGGTAACAATTTTTTTTATAAAGTCAATACGGATTTAATCAGACTGCCATTTCATACCTTGCGGCTGCAGAACTTAATCTTCTCTTTCGACACTATTTTCAAAATACCGTTGGCTGCGATTGCTACCCGCCATCGTGCAATCCAACCCAGCCACTCTTCCCATACCTGAACACCTTCCTCGTCAATACGATGTCGCCACGAAGACCAATACTTCCACGTATAGAACTCGACGGTTGAACCTTGCTGGGTATTTATTATCTGCCGAGGACGAATAATCGCTTTCAACTCTTGATAATTTGTATCCGTGGGCTTTAGGATTTCGTCTACCGAGTCTACTATGATAGTTAAACCCTCGGCTGGACTATTATAATATCCGACAAAATAGTTCAGTACCGACATAACGGTAGAGTCTGCCTCGATATTCAATTTTTCTTCGGCCAACAGTTCATTAAACTGATCAATTTGCCAGAGGCAATGAATGACGCTATCGCGACCGACAGCGAACCACAAAGTATAAAAATGCGCTCCCTCATTTATGAAACCATAACCAATATCATAAACCAGATGCTTATGGAAGGGACTATGGGGAGATCTATCCAACTGCACTCCGGTACGTAATCGGTCTTGCCACATTTCTTGAACATCTTGGCTATTCCATTCACTATTTGCTTTCTCGTTCTCGGGAAACCAGAACCATACTGTTGCGACATACTCGCTGAAAAGATTTTCGTCGGTTTTGAGTTTTTCTTTGAATTTATTTTTCACTACCCTTCTCCACGGATCGCCGGTCATTCGTATGTCCCACAAACAACTATGCAGTTGATCCATGTCGACGAGCCAGTTACAGCCCGATAATAAAAAAAGACCAAGCGGAATGACAGAAGCGAACGCACGCTTCATGGTAACTTCTTTTACGTTTTTTTACCGGTCAAATACGCAAAGATAAAATCGTCGAGGTCGCCGTCTAAGACCTTGTTCACCTGTGAAGTTTCAAAACCGGTCCGGTGGTCTTTCACCATTTGATAGGGGAAAAGGACATACGAGCGGATCTGATGACCCCAGGCGATATCGGTCTTTTTTTCTTCGAGTTTCTCCAACTCTTTCGTCTGCTCGTCTTTGTAGTAGTTATAGAGCTTCGCCCGGAGGACTTTTAATGCGTTCTGCCGGTTATAGAACTGGCTCCGTTCCTGCTGGCAGGAGACGACAATCCCGGTGGGAATGTGGGTGATGCGCACCGCGGATGAGATTTTATTCACATTCTGGCCGCCGTGACCCGATGCCCGAAAGGTATCTAACTTTAAATCGTCGGGATTGATTTTGACCTCGATCTCCTCGACTTCGGGATAGACAAAGACCGCAACAAACGAGGTGTGCCTCCGTTTATTGGCATCAAACGGCGAAACCCGGACCAGACGATGGACGCCGGTCTCGGACTTCAACAACCCGTACGCATGCTCGCCTCGAACCTCAACCGTTGCGCTCTTAATCCCCGCTTCTTCACCCGGCTGGAGATCTAAGACCGAATGCTCCCAGCCTTTGCGCTCGATGAAGTGGAGGTACATCCGGAAAAGCATCTGCGCCCAATCGCAGGACTCGGTGCCGCCCGCACCGGGGTGGATCGTTAACAACGCATCCTTGGCATCGGCTTCATCCTGAAAAAACGATTCCAGTTCCATTTCTTTGAGGTCGTGCTCTAACTGGCTAAAATGCTCTTCGAGCTCGGTCCGGCTCTTGTCATCCGCGCTGAAAAGCTGGACCATCTCTTTCAGATCGGAGAGCTCACGGTTCAACCGTTGCCAGTTTTCAATCAGACGTTTGAGGCTGGTGATCTGCCTGGTGATTGTTTGGGCTTTCTGGGGTTCAGTCCAGAGGGTGGGTGATTGGCTCTGGACGATGAGCTGCTGCAGTTCCTCCTGTTTCTTGCTTAATTCAAAGAAAACCCCCAAGTGCAGTCAGACGCCGTTCCACTTCCGCCAGCAGTGTGATAATATCTGCCATCTTAGACCTTACCCTTGTACTTGCGGCGGAACTTTTCCACCCGGCCGGCACTATCCACCAGCTTTTGCTTGCCGGTAAAAAACGGGTGGCACGCCGAGCAGATTTCTACGGAAATTTTCGGTTTGGTCGACCGGGTCTTAACCGTATTGCCGCAGACACAGGTGATGACGCAGTCAACGTACTTGGGATGAATGTCTTGTTTCATGGTTCCCTCTATTCGGACATTGAGTCTAAAAATTCCTGATTGGTCTTGGTCAGGCGCATTTTATCGACGACGAATTCCATCATCTCGACTGGATTCATCTCCGCCAGGAGCTTGCGGAGAATCCAAATTCGGTTGAGCTCGAGGTCGGTGAGCAGCAACTCTTCTTTTCTCGTTCCCGATTTTTGTAAATCGATTGCCGGAAAGATTCGCCGGTCGGCGAGTTTTCGGTCCAGAACCAGCTCCATATTACCGGTTCCTTTAAACTCTTCAAAAATGACCTCGTCCATCCGGCTGCCGGTGTCAATCAGCGCGGTTGCGATCACGGTCAGACTGCCCCCTTCTTCGATATTCCGGGCAGCACCGAAGAATTTCTTCGGCTTCTGGAGAGCGGTGGAATCCAATCCGCCCGACAGGGTGCGGCCCGAATGGGCTGTCACAACATTGTGCGCCCGCGCCATCCGGGTAAGAGAATCCAGGAGAATAACCACATCCTTTTTCTGCTCGACCAGCCGCTTCGCCTTTTCCATGACCATTTCGGTAACCTCGACATGCCGGTCCGGAGCCTCGTCAAAGGTCGAACTCACGACCTCGGCTTTCACCGACCGTTCCATATCCGTAACCTCTTCTGGCCGCTCATTTATAAGTAGAACTATGAGTATTATTTCGGGATGGTTGGCGGTAATACTGTTGGCAATTTTCTGGAGCAGCATGGTTTTACCTGCCCGCGGTGGCGAGACGATCACCCCCCGCTGGCCCTTGCCCAGCGGGGTGAAGAGGTTAACAACCCGCATTGACAGGTCGTTCTTTTCCGCAATCTCCAGAAAGACCCGTTCATTGGGATAGAGCGGGGTAAGGTTGTCAAACGGAACCCGTTCCTGAATCCGGTCGGGCGTGGTACCATTCACCTGGGAAATTCTCAAAAGTGCAAAGTATTTTTCGCTGTTTTTCGGCGGCCGCGCATACCCTTCGATCGTATCGCCGATGCGCAACCCGAACCGTTTGATTTGTGAAGGTGAAACATAGATATCATCCGAACTGGGAAGGTAGGAGTAGTCGGGCGAGCGCATGAACCCAAACCCTTCGTTCAAAACATCGAGCACACCGGTCACCTGTACCGTTCCATCCTCTTTTTGCTTGGTTTCGGCACCCAGAATTGCTAAAACCAGGTCCTGCTTCTTTTTTTCACTGTAATCCTCAATACCCAAGCTCTTAGCGATTTCATAGAGCTCAGAAACCTTCTTTCGTTTTAGTTGTTCAAGCTCCATCCAGTACCTCCTTAAATTTATATCATTACTTATTTTTTTTCGGGCTGTTTACAACCCATACTGTAAAGCCATTCCTTTGCATTGGGTTTTAAAATTAGCTCTTAGTGACATAAGTTTAGGTTTAAATCATTTTTTGTCAAGGGTCTTGTTGGAAACCCTCAGTAGATCATTTTTAACCACAAAGGGCACGAAGACCACAAAGGGAAAAATTTGAAAAATTAATGAATTATAAAAATCCTTTCTTCGTGCTCTTTGTGTGCTTTGTGGTAAAATGTATTTTTTCAGGGTTCTCTGTTCGGGCTATTGACGATTTTAAACGACCGAATTAAGATAGGCCATGATGAATAGTGGGCACTCAGGGGTAATGGCTGCGATTCGCCGGCGCAGGAGTATCCGGGCATACAAAGACCAGCCGATCGAAGACGAAAAAATCGAACTCCTGCTCGAGGCTGCGCGGCTCGCTCCATCGTCGAGCAATTCCCAGCCCTGGCACTTCATTGTCGTGCGCAAAAAGGAATTGATTGAAAGCCTTTCCCGGTGCGTTCTTATAGGAACAACGTTTGTTAACCGCTGGATGACATCGGCACCATGCGTTATCGTTGCCTGCGGTAAACGCAATCCTGTAATAGCTTGGGGCGCAAAGACTTTAGGCATTGATTTGTTACATGTCGATGTTGCGATAGCAGTAGAGCATATCGTCCTTACCGCCAGTGAATTAGACCTTGGAACCTGTTGGATTGGATGGTTTTCTGATAAAAAAGTCAAAAAATTGCTCGGAATACCACAAAACTTAAAGGTTATAGCCCTCCTCACCGTTGGCTACCCGGGAAACCCATCAACCTCTGAATCAATTGGCAACCAACCACAAAAAAACCGCAAAAACCTTAAAGACATATATTCTTTAAATCAATATTAAATAATTCAACTAAAGCTAAAAAAATACTTGACAAAAGTAATTTAATTATTAATATTTGGTTATGAAACTAAATATTGCCAATTGCCCGGCTTGCGGTGAACCGGTAAAAGTATCGGAGTTGCGCTGCGGCTCCTGCGGGACAAAAGTCCAGGGTGATTTTGATCTCTGCCCGTTCTGCCAGTTGCCACCCGATGCCTATGATTTTCTCATCACCTTTCTAAAGTGTCGAGGGAGTATCCGAGATGTCGAACGAAACCTCGGTATTTCCTATCCTACGGTCCGAAACCGATTAGATGAGCTTTTGAGGCTGCTCGGTTTTGAGGCTTCCGAGCTTTCCGAGACCGAGGTTATTGATCAATTGGAACGGGGTGAAATAACGCCGGATCAAGCGGTCGAACTTTTAAAAAAGAGGAGGCGATAATATGAATGCCCGTGAAAAAATTGTTGAAATGGTCGGCGAAGGCAGGCTAACCGCCGAGGAAGCAACCATGTTTCTCGAAGCGATGAAAGAAAGACCGGAACTACGCCGCTCCAAATCATCAGTCAGGAAAACCGTCGTTATCGGAATCGGGGCTGGGTTCTTGGCTCTCGTTTTATTTGTGGCGGTCGGCGGCTGGGCAGTATCCTGGCTCTGGAACACGACCGTCGTTTCGCTGTTCCACTGGCCCGTGCTCGGATTCTGGACCGCACTGCGCTTAACCCTTCTCCTCGCGATCGTCGGTAGCGTCTTAGGTTTATCGGGCAGGTTCCGCTATCATAAGAAACCTGATTAACGATTGGAGGTAGCAGATGGAAGAACGATTAAAAATTTTGAAACTCCTGGAAGACGGTAAGATCAATTCCGAAGAAGCAGCACGGCTGTTAGAGGCGCTGTCCGAACGGCCGGCATGGGAGCATCGTCCCCATTTTGCCAGAAAAGTAGTGATGCCGGATATGGAAAAAATCTTCGAGACGGTCAATTCTGCCATCGCCTCCTCTTTCGGCGAACGGGTGACACAACGCGAACTTAAATTCGCCGGCAAAAAAATACTGAGCATCTCAAACGTCAGCGGCGCGGTGAATGTGAACGGAACCGAGCAACCGGAGATAACTGTCAAAACCGAAGGCAGCGGATTCCAAAAGGTCCGCGAGGAAGACTCGGCGGTAAAACTTAATTATCTTTCTAACGATTTGGACATTTCAGTTCCCAAAGGCACCGCACTCAAACTCCGGGCGGTCTCGGGCGATATCGATATCAACGACTACCATGGCGAAGGCGAAGTCAGCGCGGTTTCCGGAGAGATTACGTTACAAAATATCAGCGGCAGGCTTACCATCAAAACCGTCTCCGGCGATATCGAAGGTACCGGCCTCCGGGCGGCGATAGAGGTAAAGACCAAAAGCGGCGATGTCGAACTCGATTTTTCACAATTCGATTCGGCAACAATCGAAACCCGCACCGGTGATGTCGAGCTTGTCATTCCCAAAGAGAGTTCGGTAACTTTGAAGCTGGTTACCGAATCGGGCGATATCGACTGTGCTCTTCCGCTTACCGCCGAAGAGCGTAAGCCCGGCTATCTTACCGGCACACTTGGCGACGGCAAAGGTGCTCTTAAGGTAATAATTGAAGACGAAGGCGACATTACAATAAAAACAAAATAGGGGGCGTTATGGTTCACACCATTATCTGGGGAATACTGTTAATTGTCATCGGTGCCTGGCTCTGGTTAGCCAAACTCGGTTATTTGAGCTTCAGCTTAAGCCGTGATTGGCCGGTCATTATTATCATCGTCGGCCTCTTCACCTTGATCGAAGGCATCGTCTTCATGATCCGGAGGAAGCGATGAGACGAATCTTCTGGGGCGGACTCTTCATCTTCGTCGGAATCTGGATCTGGCTCAGTCACTTCGGACTACCCTTTATTTCGTTCAAACGGGACTGGCCGGTGCTGCTCGTGATTATCGGCTTGTGGTTTGTTTTCCGCCCTCTACGAAAAAGAAAAAAACGAACGATCGAGATTATCAAGGACCTCGAACAGGGCGAGATAAATGTCGATGAAGCGGTGAGCCGCTTAAAGCAGCGGAGGACCAGATGAGCGAAGAACGCCGGCGCATCCTCAGACTGCTCGAAGAAAAGAAGATTACCGCAGTTGATGCAGAGCAGTTGCTTGAGGCTTTGGGTGAGACCGCCCGGGGTAAGACCCTCCGGATTCTCATCTTTACAGGCGGGAATAAACCGACGACCCGAGTGGAGGTTCCCTTGGGATTAGCCCGCTGGGCGATGAAATTCGTGCCGGAAAAGGAACTCGCCAAACACGGCGTCAATCCCCACCAGATTATCGATGCGATCGAAAATGATATCCTCGGTAAAGTCGTCGATGTGACCGAAGACGACCGGCGGGTCGAAGTCCATATTGCTTGACATGACCGCTCTACTGTTTACTATTTAACCAGTTTTTATGTAACCATTGAGTCGCTGGTAAGATAAAAACGATAATCAGATTGAGGATTATCCACAACACTTGACGTTGTCGTTCTATCGTCTACTATTTAACAAGTTTTTATTTAACCATTTAACCACACTTGGAGAGGTGTCCGAGCGGCCTAAGGAGCACGATTGGAAATCGTGTAGCCCGTTCATAGCGGGCTCGCGGGTTCAAATCCCGCCCTCTCCGTGACTGTTGATTCAAATTAACCACAGAGATTTCAGAGGAAGCAGAGAAGAAAAACGGTTCGGAACTTGCCT